>JAIQGE010000005.1 GCA_020072815.1 Terriglobia bacterium
CCTCATGTTCTATTCCTAGCTGCGCAGGATCAATCTTGTTTCCCTTCGAGTCCGAAAAGTACATCAAGGAAACGATCTTCTCGTGCGGAACAATCTCGTGGTATTCAACCGCATTCCAGAACTCCTGCCCATCCGGTGCTTTCATGCAGCAGAGAAATTTTCCCCCAACGCGAAAATCCATCTGGCAAACGGGCGCAGTAAAGCCCTTCGGCCCCCACCACTGCATCACATATTTCGGGTCTGTCCACGCCTTCCAAACCAATTCGCGTGGGGCATCAAAAACTCTTGTGACAACCATCCGCTCTGTCTCATTCAACGTGCTTTTTGTCATGTCCAACCTCCGCTTTCTTCATTTGATTCACAACTGCATCCAGCTTGTCGAAACTCTCTTCCCAGAATTGGCGATAGCCAATCGCCCAGTCGCTGATTGTCTTTATCGCCTCTGGCCTAAGCGTGCAAATACTCTCTCGTCCACGCTTCGTCTTGACTACAATCCGCGCCCGCACCAGGTAGGCAATATGTTTTGAAATCATCTGCTGCGAGAGTGCAAACGGTTTCGTCAATCCATGCACAGAGGCAGGCCCACGTGAAAGCCGTTCGATCATCGCCCGACGGGTTGGATCAGACAAAGCCGCAAATGTTGTACCGAGACTATCCACAACCATATGGTAGTGGATTTTCTATCGATGTCAAGTGTGAATTTCGCGATTCCTGAACCCAGCCTCATTCACCTGACGATGAAAGTGCGCACCGCAACCTGCGCAGGAGCGCGAGCCGCCAAGGTTGCGGCGCCGACATCAGGTGCCGGAAGAATGCGGATTGCCTCTGGAGCCTGTTCTCGATGCGCCACCGGCTTGTCGGGCAAGTGATCTTTGCAGTTGACTTTCGAGCGACTTTCGCGGCGAGTGGTAAATCGCCAATGCGCTCATCGGCACCGGTTTGTACCGATAAGTCGGCCAGTGTAGAGTGATCGTCAACAAGCACCAGCGACGCGATCAGTCAAAGAGTGGGTCCCGGATCTGCGGAAATTAAAAGCTTTGATCTCAACCTGTGCGTTTCGCTTGATGCGAGAGAGGCAAAGTGTGGGCGAGGTGGTCCGCCTGATGTCAATTCTCAACCCACAACCCAACCCACAAAAATGAATGTCTTATATGTCTTCCGCGTATTTTGGCAGTCCCCGCGGTCTTGTATGTTGTTGTAAAACCTAAAAACGGTGGGCTGTCACGGCAGAGGCCGCGGGTTCGAGTCCCGTCGTCCCCGCCACAATCTAAAGCCCTTATTTGATTGTGGACTGAATGGCCGTGTGCCTGAATGTGCGATTCGCGCTGTCATCCCCAAAAATATGGTCCAGGACGCGTGCCTGTGTTTGTCGTTTGGACTCTGGTAATCGCATGGCTGTATTGATCAAGCGCTGTCGGGTAGGACGCATGGCGCATCAATTCCTGCTGCACCTCAATATCCTCGACATTCGCCCTCAGCAACGTTGAGCGTGCGTGCCTCTGAGTGTGCAGCCCTCGCGCTTCTGGGCGCCAGTTTCGAAGCGCCGAGCACAATGTACCTGCAACCATAGGCCTTTGACGCCGTGTTTGCGCGGAAAGGTATCGGTGGCTGATGCGCAAAGCGCGCAATACGCTCGTTCACAATGCCCTTCAAGGGGACCAAGGGAGTGTGATTCATGTCACTGTATCCTGCACCCCCGAAATGAAAAGATTTACAGAGAGGACGTGTGGCATATGACTCCAGACGTCGCAGTCCAATCCGATCTGACCGAAGTACTCAGTACTCAGTCGACGATTCGCAAAACCGCCCGCGATTGGCCCGTAACTCCCAACCTTATTGATTACGCGGCCACAAGAGCATCATTCTCATGGGCCGCAGCTCGCGCAGAGCTTGCCGGCTTGCCGGATGGCCAAGGCCTGAACATCGCCTACGAGTGCGTAGATCGGCATGCCCAGGGCCTGCTCAGAGACCATCTGGCGATCCGCTGGATTCCAAAAGCAGGCGGCGTCCGCGATTTCACGTACGGTGATCTCCAAGGTCTAACCAATCGCTTCGCTAATGTTTTGGCCAAGCTGGGCGCGCAAAAAGGTGACCGTGTCTATGCCCTTGCCGGCCGCATCCCGGAGCTGTACATAGCCGCGCTTGGCGCCCTCAAGGCTGGTTGTGTTTTCTGTCCAATGTTCTCCGCTTTTGGCCCCGAGCCGGTCAAGGCACGAATGACCATCGGCGGCGCCAAGTTTCTGGTAACGACGCGTTCTCTTTACAAGCGCAAGGTGCAGGCCTTGCGGCAACAGTTACCGGACTTGCAGCACGTCCTGCTGGTCAACGATGACCCGCAATCTGAACCGCCGCCGGACACTCGAGATCTTGCCGCTTTGATGGCGACGGCCAATGATGAATTTCAGATTCAGCCCACTGATCCTGACCAGCCAGCCTTGCTGCACTTTACCAGCGGCACCACCGGCACGCCCAAGGGCGCGCTGCACGTTCATCAGGCGGTTGTCGCCCACAACATTACCGGCAAGCTGGCCCTGGACTTCCATCCCGACGACATCTTCTGGTGCACCGCCGATCCCGGATGGGTCACCGGTACGTCCTACGGCATCATCGCGCCGCTGACCAACGGCGTTACCAGCATCATTGACGAGGCTGATTTCGACGCAGAACGCTGGTACCGGATTCTCCGGGACCAGAAAGTCACGGTGTGGTATTCGGCGCCCACGGCCATCCGCATGCTGATGAAGGCGGGCAAAGATCTAGTCGCCAAGTATGACCTGCGTGCTCTGCGCTTCCTGGCGAGCGTGGGCGAACCGCTGAATCCTGAAGCGGTGATCTGGAGCAAAGACGCCTATGGACTGGCGTTCCATGACAACTGGTGGCAGACGGAAACCGGCGGCATCATGATCGCCAACCTTGCCTGCATGGACATCCGTCCGGGCTCCATGGGCAAACCTCTTCCCGGCATTGAAGCGGCCATCGTGCAAAAGCAGGGTGACAGTACCGTCGAGATCAATGAGCCCGGCGTTCAGGGAGAACTTGCTCTGCGTCCAGGATGGCCGTCAATGTTTCGCGACTACTGGCATGAGCGGGAACGCTACCAGAAATGTTTCCAGAACGGCTTCTATCTCACTGGCGATCTGGCCAAACGTGACGCCGACGGCTACTACTGGTTTGTTGGACGAAAGGACGACGTCATCAAGACGTCCGGCCACTTAATTGGGCCGTTCGAAGTGGAGAGCGTGCTGCTGGAACACAAGGCGGTGGCGGATTCGGCGGTCATCGGCAAGCCGGACCCCGTCGCCGGAGAAATTGTAAAGGCGTTTGTTCTCTTGCACGAAGGACAGACCCCGAGCGAGACGCTCCGCCGTGACATTCTTGCCCTTGCGCGGTCGCGCCTGGGCGCGGTGGTGGCGCCAAAAGAAATAGAGTTTGTCACCACGCTTCCCCGAACGCGCAGTGGCAAGATCATGCGCCGCCTGCTCAAGAACCGCGAGATGGGTCTGCCGGAAGGCGATACCTCCACCCTGGAGCAGAGCTAGATGAAAGATGGTGATGCCATGAGTTCCTCAACCGCCATTGAACAGCCCGCGCTGGCAAGTTCCGGCCAGGACCACGCTCTCTTCCTGCTCCGGGAGATGTTGCGCATCCGTCGTTTCGAAGAGAAATCCGCTGAACTCTACACCTTGAGCAAGATCCTGGGATTCCTTCATCTTTATATAGGCGAAGAAGCCGTGGGCGTGGGAGCCATGCAGGCTTTGACGCCGCAAGACCGCATCGTGGCCACCTACCGTGAACACGGCCAGGCTCTGGCCCGGGGCATTCCGGCTACGGCGCTGATGGCGGAGATGTACGGAAAAGCCACCGGATGCAGCCGCGGACACGGCGGCTCTATGCATTTCTTCGATGTTGGGCGCCGTTTTTATGGTGGATACGCAATCGTCGGCGGCGGACTGCCTATCGCCGTTGGACTTGCGCTGGCGGACAAGTTACAAAACAACCAAGGGACCATCACCGCTTGCTTCTTCGGGGATGGCGCGGTCGCCGAAGGCGAATTTCACGAGTCGCTGAATCTTGCGGCGCTGTGGAAGCTTCCGGTCCTCTTTCTGTGTGAAAACAACCTCTACGCCATGGGCACGGCGCTGGAGCGTCATCAGGCCCAGACCAATCTGCTGCTCAAAGCACAAAGCGAAGGCGTTCCTGCCGACAGCGTGGATGGCATGGACGTGCTCGCCGTGGAAGCTGCTTCGCGAAAAGCCGCCGAGTTCGTACGCCAGGGGTTTGGGCCATTCTTTCTGGAACTGCGAACCTACCGCTTCCGCGCCCATTCGCTTGCGGACCCGGACCTTTACCGCACCAAGAAGGAAATCGCCGAATGGCAGACGCGCGACCCAATCGCGACTTTTCAGGCCCGGTTGCGTGAGCAAGGGCAGCTGACCGATGACGATGTAACGAAGATGGAAGCCTCGATCGCAGCGGAGCTCGAAGAGGCAGTCCAGTTTGCAGAAGCCAGTCCCTGGGAGCCGGTAGAAGACTTGACCAAGGATGTGTGCGCGGCGGAGGCAGCCAAGCCATGAAGAAAAAGATGACATACCGGGAAGCGATCCGTGCCGCACTGCGGCAGGCCATTCGCAACGATCCGCGGGTCTTCCTCATGGGCGAGGACGTGGGACGCTACGGTGGGGCATTCGCCGTGAGCCTGGGACTGCTGGAGGAGCTTGGGCCGGAACGCATCCGCGATACGCCGCTGTCCGAATCCACTTTCGTCGGAGCAGGAATCGGCGCGGCGCTGGCCGGCATGCGTCCCATCGTCGAAATCATGACGGTGAACTTTAGCCTGCTGGCCCTGGACCAGATCCTGAACAACGCAGCCACGTTGCGGCACATGTCTGGCGGACAACTGAGCGTACCGCTGGTAGTGCGTATGGCCACGGGAGGCGCGCGCCGCATGGCGGCACAACACTCCCACAGTCTTGAAGGTTGGTATGCCCACATTCCCGGCATCAAAGTGCTCACGCCGGCCACGGTCGCTGACGCCGGCGGCATGCTGCTGGCAGCGCTCCAGGAACCAGATCCGGTCTTCATTTTCGAACACGCCACGCTTTATCCGCTGAGCGCCGAAATTGAAGAGGAAATTACCCCCGTTGATATTTCCCAAGCGGCCGTGTGCCGCCAAGGCAGAGACGTCAGCCTGATCAGCTATGGCGGGAGCCTCGGCAAGGCCATGCAGGCTGCGGAGCAGCTCGCGCAAAACGGAATTGAAGCTGAAGTCATTGACTTGCGCGTACTTCGTCCGTTGGATATAGGCACGATTGTGCAATCAGTAGCCAAGACCCACCGCGCTGTGATTGTAGATGAAGCCTGGCGCACCGGCAGTTTTGCCGCCGAGATTAGTGCGCAGATCATGGAAAAGGCCTTCGATGAGCTCGACGCTCCTGTATCTCGGGTCTGCAGCGCGGAAGTTCCCATGCCTTACGCCAAACATCTTGAAGACGCCGCTCTGCCGCAAGCCAGTACAATTGTGCGTGCGGTCCAGGGCTTCTTCTGAGTTTCCATCATGGCTGAATTCCTGATGCCCCATCTCGGCGCTGACATGACTGAAGGCAAGCTCCTTGGCTGGCGAAAAAAGCCAGGCGACCACGTGAGCCGCGGTGACATCATCGCTGACGTAGAAACCGACAAAGCAGATATTGAAGTAGAAGTGTTTACTACCGGAATTGTGGAGAAATTCCTGGTTGAGCCGGGAACCAGCGTTCCGGTGGGAACTCCGTTGGCGATTATTCGCACGGACGGCGAGGCGCCTTCGGTTCCGGTGCGGAGAGAAGCTCCACCGACGCAGATTCCATCGGCGGCTCCAACTCCCGCTGTGCCTGCCGCGAAACCCGTACTCGTTGTGCCGCCACCGTCACCGCATCGCATTCACATCTCGCCCGTTGCAAAGAAATTGGCTGCAGAACTTGGAGTTGACGTGGCTACGGTGACGCCGATGGGCCCCGGTGGCAGAATTACGCGCGAGGACATCGAACGTGCAGCCAAAGCCCGTCCCGCGGCGGTCCCTGCTACGCCGGCAACGCCTGTGCCGCCAGCAGCCGCGCCCGCTCCGGCAGTCATCGCACCGCCTGCCCCGCTCGACAAGCAGGCCCGGATGCGGCAAACCATCGCCGCCGCCATGGCCCGCTCCAAACGCGAAATTCCCCACTACTACTTGAGCACTACCATTGACCTGAAACATCTTCTCGACTGGCTTACCGAAGAAAATCAGAAACGGCCTGTCGAAGACCGCCTCTTGTATGGAGTGCTCCTGATTAAGGCGGTGGCCCTGACGCTTCGGGAATTCCCCGAATTGAATGCCGTGTGGGAAGCCGGACAATTGATGGTCAAGCCGGAGATTCATGTAGGAGTGGCAATCTCGATTCGCCAGGGTGGTCTGATTGCCCCCGCGCTGCATCAGGTGGACAAGAAGTCCCTCATCGAATTGATGCGCGACTTCCGCGATCTGATCCAGCGCGCACGCGCGGGCTCTCTGCGGAGCTCCGAGCTTTCCGAATCCACCATAACCGTCACCAGCCTGGGCGAGCAGGGTGTGGAGACCGTTTTTGGAATCATCTATCCGCCGCAGGTGGCCCTGGTAGGTTTTGGAAAAGTTGTTCAACGGCCATGGGTAGTGGATGGTCAAGCACTGGCGGTGCGCCCGGTGATTACCGCTACACTCTCCGCCGACCATCGCGTCAGCGACGGCCATCGCGGCGGCCTTTTCCTCAGCAGCCTGGAGCGGCGCCTTCAACAACCGGAGAAACTATGACTACGCAAGAGATCAAGGACACAGTGATACGGCTCTTGGGCACCATCGCCCCGGAGGCCGACTTCAATACGGTCAAACCGGATGTCGCCTTTCGCGATCAACTCGATCTGGATTCCATGGACATGCTGAACTTTGTGATCGCCATGCACAAAGAGTTCAACGTGGATATTCCTGAGGCCGACTACGCAAAATTAATTACGTTGGACGGCTGCGCCGCTTATCTGGAGTCTCACCAGCCATCACCTGCCACATAGGCAGCAGTCGCAGCAGCTCACGCGCCTTCGCTTCAAGAAAATCTAAGCGGACTTTTGCCCGGCGACCCGCACCGATACGCGCTCCAGAATCTGAAAGACCTCACGATCGGTCATCTGATCAAATTCCTGGTACCAGTGGCCCACGGTCATGAACCTCCTCGGCTCCATCAAGCAGACAACTTGATCAGCAGTCTTGTTGAGCTGAGAGACCGCATGGGAAGATGCCACCGGCAGAGCCACAATCACCTGGGCGGCGCCTTGTTGCCGAATTGTCTGGACCGCCAGCGAAAGACTTGATCCCGTGGCCGCGCCATCGTCAGTAAGAATAACAATCTTGTCTCTTACGTCCGGCATCTGCCGCTCCCGGCCATAGAGACGTTCGCTGCGCGTCAGCGCCTGCGTCTCACGCCGCACAACAGTGTCAACCAGGGCTTTGGAAAGATGCAGTCTTCTGATAACGGTGGAGTTGATCAAGGGGGCGGTTCCGCTGGCAATTGCGCCCATGGCCAGTTCTTCATGGCCCGGAACGCCCAGCTTGCGCACGATGAAGGTGAACAATGGAACGTTCAATGCGCGAGCAATCTCGGCGCCCACGGGCACTCCCCCGCGAGGCAGAGCAAGCACCACAACGTCACGCAGCTTGATATATGAACGCAGGCGATTGGCCAGAATGTAGCCGGCTTCGGTCCGGTCCTGAAATTTGAAAGTGTTGCTTGGCATAAATGCCCCCATGATCACCAACAATACGCAAAGGTCAGCTGGCGGCGGCGACCGGAGTTTTGCTCTCGGCAAAGACGCTCTCAGCAAGCATGCGCAGGCCATTGACGCCGCGGACCTCATTGTCAAACAGCGGAACCACCGCACGCACCGCGCCCGGAAAGTCTCGCCAGATCTGGGCCATGTAGGTGTCCTGCATGGCTACGCGGTTCTTGACGAACTCGGGCGAGTCGGGATGTACCTGGTCTTTCTGAATCAACATGTTCACGATCACGCCGCCGACCGGGATTCCGAAATCATGGAACCACTGTATGAACCGCTTGACCACGGCGATGGGCAACGCCTCCGGCAGGGTAATGAAGAAGAACGCGGTCTTCTCTTTGTCCGTCAGCAGCACGCGCGCGTGCTCAATGCGGTCACGAAATGTCAGCAAGTAGTCCATCAACGGGTCTTTTTCTTTCTTCTTGGTAAAAGAGAGCAGGTCACGGAGCGAGCGGGCCTCCTCGCGCGACTTCAGCATCTTGTTCACCCAGAGTGAATACACGCTGCTCATGCCCAGCAGCCGCCGGGCATTCGCGGTTGGCGCGGTGTCGAAAACGTAGGCGTCATATTCATTCTTGAACATCAGGTCCACCATGTTTTCGAACATGGCGGACTCTTCAAACGCCGGGTTCATGGTGGCGCTTTCGACGAAGGCATCAGCCTGCGTGGAAATCTCGGCGAATTTCAGGAACCACTGGATCTTCTGCTTGATATCGGCTTTCGATCGCTCAATGGTTTCCTTGGTGTCAATCTCATACGCCCAAAGATTGTTTGCGCCGGTGACCGGCGTCGGTTTGCCATAAACGTTCTGGCCCAGCAGGCCGGACAAGCTATGGACCGGGTTGGTGGAAGCCAGGATGGTCCGCTTGCCCTGATCGGCAAGATGCAACGCAGCAGCGCCGGCCATCACGGTCTTTCCCACGCCGCCCTTGCCCCCGAAGAACGTATATTTCAATTCCGGCTTGGACCGCACAAAATCAGCCATATTCAGTTCAATCTCGCCCATCATGTCCTCACCTCCGGCCGTTGCCGCTAACGCTGGCTTTGCCATTGCCGTTGCCGTACATGGTTGCGGCCAGCTTCTTGATCATTTCCAGACCGGTGACGTCGCGTTCCATCTCCGGCACGTAGCCCTTGACCTGGTTGCCCAAGGTTTTCTCGATCTCGCCCATGTACTCTGATTGCATCTTCACGCGGTTGCGTAAGTACGGCGGGCAGTTCTCCCCGGACAGTCCGGGCGGAAGAACACGGTTGACCACATAGCCCGCCAGGGGCACATCAAACTTGGCAAACATCTGGGCGGCCTGCGCGGTGTCAACGATGATCATCTTCTCGGGGACCACCACGAAGAAAAACGCCGTTTTCTTCTTGTCGGTCAGAATGCTCGACGACTGGTTGATCCGCCCTTTGATGTACTCCAGCTCGCTCAGGATATGGTCTTCTTCTGTGAGCTTCTCGCGTTTCATGCGCGCCACCATCTCTTCATGCTCGCGCATTTCATGGCGCAGCTTGGTGATGCGGTTGATCCACTCGTCATAGACCTTGGCCATGGACAAGTAATACAACGCGTGTCCCAGCGGCACCAGGTCGTAGATGTAGTAGTCGTAGTCGCCTTTCACCACGATGTCCACCACGGCATCGAAAATCGCCGATTCCTCCATCGCCGGCTCGGCGGATGCGGCTTTGATGTAGTTGTCAATCTCTTCCGGAATCTCCGTGAACCCGTACATGTCGCGGATCTTCTTGCGAATCTCTTCCTGGTAGGCCTTGATGTGGGAGTCGGCGTCAATTTCCTGCGCGTATAAATTAGGCATGATTTCTACCGGACCCTTGCCGAAGATATCTTTCTGGAAAATGTCGCTCAGCGACGCCTGCGGGTCCACGGAAAAGACCAGGACTTTCTTGCCCTGCTGCGCGAGCCAGTAAGCGGTGGCCGCGGAAAACGTGGTCTTGCCCAATCCACCTTTGCCCCCAAACATGATGTAACGACGATCTGGATTCTTCTCGAACACTTCTCTGAGTGACATGCTTGCCTCGCTTCCTGGACCACAGAATCTTTTTGCCGGCGCGCGGCCTCTGAAAGCTGCGGCTTCAGAACATGGCGTCGGAAACGTCCTTCTCGCGCAACATGCGCCGCTTCCAGGTGGCGATGTTCGGCACCACATAGGGCAGCAGGCGCAGTGAATAATACGGCGGCAGTATGGGCACACCAATCAAGTCCCCCATGGTGATCAGGATGAACAGGTGCTCCATGCTGGCGCGGGTGCGGACGGCGTAGCGTGACATGTCATGCGCGCCCATCCCGTACAGGACCTCTTTGATTTTTGTGAATGTGCTGCGTTTTTCTTCCTTCTTTTCTTCTTTTAGCTCTTCAGCCATGATGGTTTCTCCGCCCGCTGTCGCGGGCATTTCACATTCCGTGCAAGTCGTATTCCTCGGAATCGGGAAGGTCCCGGGTCCGCGAGACGCGCCGCTTCCAGGTGGCGATGCTCGGCACCACGTAGGGCAGCAGGCGCAAGGAATAAATTGGAGGCAGCACCGGCAGCCCCAGCATGTCGCCCAGCGTCACCGTCAAGAAGACGTTTTCCAGCGCTCCGCGCATCTCCGTTGCCTGGCGCTCAAATTCCCAGCCGGTCATCCCGTAGAAGAAGTCGCGGATTCGAGCGCTAAAACTGGGCTGTTCCAATCTATTGCTCCTTGCAGCACTGCTGCCTGACGTCGACCCGCCACCGGCGATCTACTCGAGTCCTTCTAGTCATCCTCTTGCCTGCGTATGTCCACACGGGCGCAAGCTGCTGGTAATAGCGGCACAAATGTGTTAACCACTGTGTGATGATTGAAATGATGGCAATTTCGCCGGAAGCGGGGAAGACGCTGTTTTTCGTGGCCGTCATCGTCTTCGTCGGCTGGTTTGCCGCAGGCATGTGGGTCAACGTACGCAAGGGCAATGCGGTGGCGCGCTGGATGCAAGAAGGCCTGCCGCTGATCGGCGAGAAAACCACGTTGCGTTGGTTGGGCACTTCCGGCGTGGAGTTGAAGCTCCAAAACCCGCGCAAGCCGTTGCTGAACGTGGAAATCTTCATCTTGCTGGAACCTCGTGACATCCCCTTCCTGTGGGGATATTTCCACGCCCGCGGCCGGCGCGACATTTTGATTGTGCGCTGCCAACTGCCTTCGAGCCCTGCGTTGCAACTCGAAGCATCCGATCCGCGCGCTTGGTCCCCTCGGGGCGTCCGCCGGGAAGAGGCGAGAAAGTTGTGGGCCCCAGTCGCTGCTCCGCCGGGAACGCAGGTGATTGCATCCGGCGAAGGCCGGCTGGAGATCGCCGAAAAGCTGCTGGCCCTAGCGGCTGGATGCCAGCTTCCCCTGGTCCGCTTGGCCATTCGGCGGGACGCGCCTCAGCTTGAAGTTCAATTGCAACTTCTCCGCTATGGAAACGTGTCAGCACGGCGTGTCTTTGAAATCCTCCGCGAGATCAGCGACCAGTTATGAAATCGGCCAGAGGGCCTGCCCATGCTGCTTTGCGGGCCTGCCCTCAGGCCGGTTAAGGTTAGTCCGCAGCAATTTCACGTATATGCTGAGGGTGCTCGCCACGCATGCGCCCCCAGGCCTTCCATGCATCCCAGGCAATCAGCAGCGCGGCAACAAACAGCAGCGCGGCCAGCACGATCATCGCGACCGCGCCAAAGACGTTGATCTTCTGCGCGGAGATGGCCGGATTGGAGAGGATGCTGGCGTACAAGTTGTAGGCGGTCACAACAATGGCCGCCATGGTGGTGATGTACATGAACACCATCGGGTAGAAGGCATACGCCGGATTGCGCTTGGTTGAGTACAGCCAGAGCGAAACCACCAGCAGACCCAGCGCCGCCATGAGCTGATTGGACGCACCGAACAACTGCCAGAGGTAGATCCACGTTCCGCTCAGTACCAGCACCAGAGTCAGCGCCATGGAAACAATCGCGGCGATGTGCGGGTTCTTGAAGCCAACCCACGCTTCGCCCAGCCATTCGCCCAGGGTCACGCGCATCACGCGAAAGACCAGCTGCACCACGGTGAGCACGATCACCACGAACACTCCAAAACCGAGCGCCGTGCCATAGGCGATGGGGAGGAAGCCAAAGCTGACGATGCCCAGGAGCTTGCCGACTCCCGCCGCAAACGCGCCCGCCCCCGCTCCACCCGCGATGGATACCGCGACCAGCGAGAGCAGAGCCAACGAGTACTCGGCGAACATTCCGCCGCCACCAATGGGCAGCGCGTCTGTCTCATATTCGAGTTGCCGCGCTGTGCCGATGGATCCCACCAGCGTATGCCATCCGGAAATAGCGCCGCAGGCGATGGTCACGAACAACATCGGCCAGAGCGGCTGGATCGCGGGCAAAGTCTGACCCGCAACCTGCTGGATCGGCATCCAGAGTTTGAAAGCGGGCAACTGGAAGGTTACTGCTTTCAGCAAATCGGCGTTGCCAAGGAGGCCCAGAATACCGCCCACAATGGCCCCGAGCGCTGAGAGCAGGATGGTCATGAACGTCAGCCAGAAGCCGATGTAGCTTACCGGTTGAGCAAATCGCCAGATCGGCAAGACCGTGCCCATGTAAGAGAAGGCGAAGATGAACAAGCACCAGAACACGAATGACGGGAGCACTTTGATCGCGCCACTCTTGTCCAGGTACTTGGGCACTACTTTGCCTTCCGGTGTGAGGGTGGTGATTCCCAGCCGGGGGTCGGCTTTGGTGGGATCAACAACGGTGTACATTGGTTTTTGACCGCTGATGCGGTTAATGCCGTTGTCAATCTTTTCGATCATGGAGTTAATCGGCCCGGTGTAGGTGATCGCCGTCGCGGGTTTGCCGTCAGGCCCCATGCCCTTGGCCGGAGTCATGCCGCGTGCGCCAATGGCCATTGATCCCACGGTGATGCCCAGTGCTATGAGCGTAACCGCGATCAGGTCCACCTTCCAGCGATAGAGCATTTGCCCGGCGAGCAGCGCCGATATGGCCAGCATGAAGATGCCGAAGGGGACGTCAGCACGCGGGTCCAAAATACCGGCAAGAATGCCCACGAAAGCCCCTGCCAGCAGCAGAAGGTAGAAAAAAATAAAAACGAACAGAATGGTCCGGGTGCGTGGCGCGATCAAGCGATGGGCAATCGCGGAGAGCGAATTGCCGTCATTGCGTACGGCCACCATGATCGCGGAATAGTCGCTGGCCCAGCCCACGAACATTACTCCCAGAGTCAACCACAGCAGGGCTGGCAGCCATCCCCACAGGGTGGCGGCGGCAACCGGTCCTACGATGGGGCCGGCCGCGGCAACGGACTTGAAGTGATAACCAAAGAGCACGTTGCGGCCGGTGGGCATGAAATCCACACCATCCATGTACAGCTTGGCTGGAGTAGCTTTTTTCATGTCGGGTCGGATGACGTCGCGGTCAATGCGGCGCGCGTAAAGGTTGTAGGCCAGATAAATCATCAAGGCGCCCAGAATGGCGACAAACGCTGCGTTCATCGGTATTTTCGCGACGACAACGCCGCCCAAGATGATTACCGGCAAGAAGAGAAGAAGCAGGAGCACTGCGCGGATGTTCATTGCGAACTCCTTCCGGTGCGAACCGATTAAGTTCACGCCGATTCGGGCAAAATACAGGGGGAGTCCGGCCCCTCAACATGCGGGCCGCGTTCCGGGTCGACCTGCCGCGCCAGAATGGCCCGTGGTTGATGGAGTTGCCCAAAGACAAAAAAATCACTCGCTACGGCCGCTGTTGCGGCACAAGGCGAGTGAAGAATCTGCGGGATTTACCAAGAGCCTCGAGCACAGGCTACGGCCCCTTCCCCGGTCATTACAATTATCCAATCCGTCGAATGGGTATTCTGTGATTCGCATCACAGGCGTTGCACACTGCCGATTTCGGACTGGAAGCCGGGCGGGCGAGCAGAAGAATCTGCTTCGCTGGATGCTGTTTGTTGCGCAATCCCGCGCGGCGACCTGATCCCGCCAATCCACTCATCAACACGCGTCCTCCTCTCTCTTCTCTGGTGTGACAGGAATCACTGAGAACGCCGAGCGTCGAGGCAGAGACTTTGAATATGAAAGCGAGTGATGTAATGACTAACTTTCCTTTGCAGATCACCTTTCGTGAGGGGATGACGTTGCCGGCTGCCGAGCTGTGGATACGCTCGGAGGCAGCGAAGCTCGAGAATTTCTACAGCCGGATCATGGGTTGCCGGGTGGCAGTTGAGAGTCCGCACCGCCGCCATCGGGAGGGCAGCCCATATCATGTACGCATTGATTTGACTGTGCCGGGTGGTGAACTCGTGGTCAAGCACGAACCCGGTCTGAAGACCAGCGCGCGGCAGTCGGGCGAAGCGGAAATCAAGAAACGCCTGGAAACCAGAGCGCCGCAAAAAAATCTTCGCCAAGCGATCCACCAAGCGTTCAAAGCGGCGGGCCGTCTATTGCAGGACTATGCACGCCGGCAGCGGGGCGACGTGAAGCGTCGAGAAGCGCGCCCATTGGCAAAAGTCAGCCAGCTCTTCAGCGATGAGGGCTATGGATTCCTGGCGACGTTGGACGGACGCAATATCTATTTCCACAAGGACAGCGTCCTCAATAAGGCCTTTGGCCGCCTTAAGGTGGGAAGCACGGTGAGTTTTGCGGAAGAACAAGGCGACAAAGGTCCGCAGGCCAGTACCGTGCGAATTGTGGCTAAACAGGGCGTCCGTCAAACTGCTCGTCGCGCTGCTGCCTGAACCGCGGCCATCGAGCCAGAACGCATCCGCGAAGGCCGGCTTCAAAAGAGCTGAGGAGCGCCGCTACTGACCTCAAGGCTGGTGTCGGTGGCCTGAGTCTTCTCGTCGCTGGCGCGCTTATTTTCCTGAGCGGCTTCCACGGTCATGTCGCGCATGCCAAAGCGCACGCCAATTTTCTTGAGGAAGTCTGTGGGAGGAAGGCCCCCCGCGAAGATCCACACAAAATCGTTGGGGATGGTCCGCTGCTGGCCCTGGACGTCCAGGACAACAGAATCCGGCTTGAACTCCACCGGCAGCGAGTTGAAGATGACCTGGATCTTGCCGGTACGCGCACACTCTTCGATGCGCTTGGAGTTGCGTTCCTTGATTCGCCCAAAGCGGGCTTGGCGGTAGGAAAGGGTCACCACGTTGCCCTTCTGGTGGGCGAGCCCCATGGCGGCTTCCACCGCGCTGTCGCCTCCGCCCACAACCAGTATCTTATGGTTGGTGTAGTGGTCGGCTTCAATCAAGCGGTACATCACTTTGGGCAGTTCCTCGCCTTTTACGCCGAGCTTGCGTGGTTCGCCGGCGCGGCCCAGAGCCAGCAATACCGCACGCGCGCGGTATTGCGTGGTGACAGTGGTGACGGTGAAAATGCCGTCCGGACCTTTTTTGATGTCCTCCACTTTCGCACCGGTACAAACGTTGAAGTCAGCGCGGTTGAGCACCATCTCCCAGAATGCCAGCAAGTGTTCTTTGGAGAGTTCCAGCTTCTTGAACTTGCCATAGGTGGGAAACTGCACCGGGCTGGTCATCACCAGTTTCTGGCGCGGAAATTTGGCGACCGTACCGCCCACTTCGTCGCGCTCCAGGGTGATGTAATTCAGTCCTTTTTCGATCGCACGCAATGACGCGCTGATGCCGGCCGGTCCTGCTCCGACGATGAGCACGTCGTAAACCCCGGGATCGTGCTTTCCCGGCGACCTTGATGACATCCTGCGGGCCAACAGGTCAATGCAGTCGCGACCCTGGTTGACGGCATTTTTGATCAGCGCCAGTCCGCCCAGTTCGCCCACGATGAACAGGTTCGTAATGCTAGTCTCAAACTCTGGCGTGAGGTACGGCATGTCCGCGCCCAGGCTGGGGCTGGCCATGACCATGGTGATGGCCCCAACCGGGCACGCGTCGGCGCACAATCCGTGGCCAATGCATTTGTGACCGTTGGCGATCACCGCTTGTCCGGCCAGCATGGCCAGCACGTCACCTTCCGGGCAGACCTGGGTGCAAGTAGCGCAGCCGATGCAATGCGATGTATCAATGTGCGGGTGCTGGCCGCGGGGGCCGTCAGAAAACAGCTTGCCTTGTTCCAGGGCCTCACGAGCGCGCTGGTCTCTCTTCTTCTGCTTGGTGAGATAGCGCAGAACAAAGAAAAGCGTAACCACCACCGCCAGCCCAAATGCGAACAGACTTTCCATGAACCCTTACCTCATCAAGCCGAACAGAGAAGCAATGGCGATGTGGACCAGCGCAAGCACCGCAAACGAATAACTGAACGGCCGGTGTACCACGTGCCACAAATGCAGGATGCGCTGCGACTTGGCGAGGAACAGCAGTTTCTTGGAAAGGCGCGCCTGATCGCGCGCGACCGCGATGATGTGTTCCAGCTTATAGTTTCGCGACGACACAAAGCCGGCCAGTGTGACGACCTTGCCGAAGAAGCCCAACGCTCTGCGCCGTACGCGGGCCACGCGGAAGGGCCGCTTGAAGTCGATCCACAGGAGGGCCCCCAAGGCGCGCAGCAACGATTCGCGCTCAACGTATTTCGGAGACGGCAATCGGAAAAGGACCGCCAGGTCGTTGGGTCGCACCACATTCTGGGCGCTCAGTTGCGCGGTCAGGCTCTCCTGCCGCTGCTTGAGTTCCTGCAAGTTGACCTCAGCCGAGTTCATGCTGCGCGGGATTTGCGCGTAGATATAGCGTCCGGCGATGCCGCTGAGCGCCACCGCGAACATGATCCAGTAGGCCATGCCGGCGATGCCGCTGAATTTGAAGGACGCGTGCAGCGCGATGACCACCGGCGCGGTCAGCCCCAGCACGATATGGAAATCAAGCCAGTGCCGCGAATTGCCGATTTTGCCCAGCCACTTCCAGCGCTTTCGCAAAGGGTAAATGAAGATCAGGAGAAACAGAAACACGCCGAAAACACCCAACGACAGGCCGATCAATCCGCCAGGGCGAAGCATCGCATGACGCGGATGATACGGGCGGTCCATCGGCGAAGACAGGTAGTACCCCATCCCGTAATAAAGGATGGCAGCGGTAACGGCCATGGCCGCGAGCGCACAGAGCGCCACGCGCAGCTTGTGGCCTTTGCTGGCCTCGGGGCTGCTTATGGTCGCGGTGGTAGTGAGTCCTAGTGTGCTCATTGCTCCTTCGCCTTCAGTTTCTCCAGGTCCACGCTCTGCGTTGTGCTCACGGAGAAAAGATGATAGTTGGTGAAGCGGTGCACGTTTTTCCAATGTTGCTTGGCGGTATTCACTTCCACGGTGGCCTGGGCCGGCAGCCAATACGTGGCGTTGGGCGGAAACCCTACGGCCGCGTACTCAACTTCACTGCGCAGGCCCTTCAGACCAAGGTCTTCCAGGCTGGCGCCCAGTTCGGTTTCGATGTGTTCCACTACGCCGCTGGCCGGGTCAATGCGCGCAGTACCGGAAAAAGAAAGCGGGTATTCGCGCCCGCGCAGCAGAAGGGCGGCGGGCGTCGGGCGCCCTTTCACGTGCTGGAAATGCACCAGAGCGTAGACTTTGCCGTTGACGTGCACGTCCGGCAGCCTTTCAAACGTGAAGCTGGGCTGGTAATAGGGATGGAAGACCAGCATCTGCGTGGCGAACCCGTTGGTCACCAGCAGCGACACGTTCTTCTTTCCGTGCGACTGCTTGAGTGCCTCCCGCGCTTCGTACAGCACCGGTTCGTTGCCTTGGTTCTGCGCGAGGACCAGGTAGTCGAACGACGACTGCACGCGTTCTTCCGCTTTGCCCTTGAGATTCAGCTTCTCTTGCAGAACATCTTCGTTGCACTTGACGTCCGCCAGTTTGTCCAGGAAGCGGGCAGCGCTGGCGCCGGCGCGGTTCAGCAACTGTTCCAGCGTATCGGCTTGCGCCGCAGCCGTCTGCGCCGTCGCCAGCCACGCCGGTAACAATGCCAGCACGATTCTTACCGTCGCCTTGAATCTCATCATTTGCGTCTCCCCGAATCAAAGCGATAGCCCATGGTCATAAGCCACTGGTCAAAATTCTGCTGGCTGCTGCGTTGCATGTTGAACCCTGACTCCAGGAAGTAGTGCCCGCCCAGGTTCAGGTCAATGGTGGACCCCAGCAGCTTGTAGTTGGTGGCCACGCCCAGGGACGAAACAAAATCCTGGCGGCCGGCGGTGACTTCAATTCTCACGGCTTCAGCGAAGCTGCGCGAGACGGAGGCCGCGCGATAGTTGCCCTGGCCAAACGAACTGGTGAACTTGGAGTAGCGAACGTCGCCCCGAATGCCGGTGAACCACAGCTTGGCCACCGTGACGCCGTAAAGCTGGTTGAGCGAACTCTTGGCGTCGCCGCTCTTGCTGCTCTGGCCGAAGTTGTTATACACGCTGATGCGGCCGGGAAGTTCCACGCGGGCGCCGGCGCTGAGTCCCTGGAACAGGAACTTGTCCAAGAGCCCGGTGCCGACCAGGTTGGCGTCAAAGGTGGGGACGTCGCGGAAGTAGTTGTGGTTCACGTCAAACGACAGCCGCGAAAACGGCTGGATACGCAGAGTGGCGAAGCTGCGGCTCAAGCCGTCCGTGGTGCCGCCGGTGGGAAGCCGCTGCTTGTCCGCCTGCGCAGAGTGGTAGATGGAGAGGAACCTTTTGTAGAACAGGCCGTTCTCAGAAAAAATAAACTGGCGGTCTTCGCGCCACTCAATGGCGCTTACGGCGATGCCCTCCGTGCTGGTGAAGCGGACGCTATCAAAGCTGCCGCCTTCAAAGGCGACAAACGATCCGGCCAGCCGGCGGTCCTGGTTGTAATCGAAGGAAGCAGGATCAGGCGTGGTGCCGCCGAAAATGCCGATCGTCGTATGTTTGCCCAGCTTGAGCCCTCCATAGCCGCCGTCAATGGTGTCCAGACTAGGCGCCCAGGGCAAATAGAGCCGACCGACGCCGGCGGTCCAATGCGATTGCGGGTTCACATACGTTAATCCGATGGTGTATGTGCGGTTGACCAGGTCGAATACGCTTTGCGGCGCCGGCGAGGTGGTGGAGGCCGAGCGAATGTTGAGACGCCCGCGCCAATATCCATTCAAATTCCAGTAGGACCCGCCGATGCGAGTAATGTCTGCGCGCACCACGCCGCCGGTCTGCGAACTGTTGATCACCGTGCTGCCGCGGCTGCTGATGTATGTGTAGTCCAGCCCAATTCTTCCGCGCGCGCGATTCACTTCCGGCAGCGGCGGCTTGGGGACGCTCGCACGCACCTCTTCATCCAGCGGGTCGCCCTCTGAGAACGCGATCACCTGCGGATACTTGCGCGTGGGCCCCAGCGTGCGCATCTCGACCAGCTTGTCCTGATCGCCTTGCGAGAGCTGTGCGACGTCGCCGCGCTGGATGTCAGCGTTCTTGGTGCGGACCTCACAGACCGCGGACGTGTTGGAGACCGAGACTACGGCAACTTCGGCGACGACCGGGCGGTTGGCGAGGTCACTGCCGTTGGCTGCGGGATCGCCCGCATGCTTCAGCGCAAGGACCATGCCTTCGGCCAGGCCCGCGCTCTTGCCGCCGTCAATGTACACCGCGTCTTCGGCGACGTATTTCACTTTGAAGTCTGTTTTCAGGGCTGCACTTGTGGCTGCCATGCCGGACACAGCTGCCGGGACAGCTTCTGGTTCCGCGACCGGGACCTCTGGTGACGATGGAGTGGCAACAGCCGCGCGCGTTTCGAGAGCCGGCTTGGCCGTGCTATTGGCTGAGTTGCTGGGCGATGCCGGAGGCTGAGCCGTCGCAACCGGTGCTGGCGCGGCGACAGGTCTCTTAGTTACTGCGGAAGCGATGGTGCTTGGAGCGGACTCAGCGCTGCTTGCAGGCGCGGGCGCGGTCTTAGATGCCGCGGCTGCTGTGATTGGCGCGATTGGGGAAGGTGGCGTGACATTTGCAGGGGCCGGAGGCTGCGGCGGAGTTGCATTAGCAACGCTGACTCCCGCATCTCGATTCGCTGGATTTGCCGCAGGCTTTTTGTCGGCCGCTACTGTGGCGGTTGGAGGTCCGGGATTTGCAGGAGGCTTGGCGGCTACTGTTGGATTCGCAACCGGTGAGGACGCAGGCGCAGCGGGTTGCTTCGCTGCCGTGGCAGTCGCGGGCGAATTCTTTTCACGCTTCCTGCGCGCTATTTCCCGTGCCGCGTCAGCGAGAGAAATTTGTCCGTCCGCAGGCGTGGGCGCCGGCGCCGCCTTGACCGGAGCAGGAGCGGAAGTGGTCTTGGCCGTCTCCTGGTCCATCTCAACCAGGGGCGCTTTGAAAACTGCATTGCGCCCGTCTTGAAGCAGGGGCGTTACGGGAAAGTTCGGCGTGCGCGTGTTCTTATCGTGGGCGACGACAACCAGAGTGGCAATATCGCCACGCCGGACGTCACCGCTCTGGGTGCGGACTTCGCATTGCGCCGACGTGCTGGACACCGACACGATCGTCAGCTTGGCGATGATGACACTGCCCTTGAATTCGCCATCGCCCGCGCCGGCGAGCACGCGGGCACGCTTGATGTTCAGCGTCATGCCGGCAGCGAGGCCGTCATTCTTGCCGCCGTCAATGTAGATGACGCGGTCGTCAACCTGTTTGACCGCAAAGGTGGTGCGCGCCGCCGAGGCAGAATCTTGCGCTGCCAACAACGAATTCGCCCAAATAACTAGGCAAGCCAGTACTAAAAGGCGCCTCATCAACCTGCACTCCCTGTGCGATGGCATGAATAGCAATTCGTGCTGTTGTAAACGTAGTTGCGCACGCCGGAGTGATGAGCGTCTGTGGTCGTCTTGTCATGGGCGTGGCAGGAAACACAGGTAAAGACTGCATAATTCGCAGAGTTGGTGTGGCAATCAGCGCACGTCGTCCATTTGCCCGCGTGGGTGCCGGAGTAAATGGGGAACCAGGTGTGGTTGAAAGTGGCGCCAGTCCAGGCCGTGGTGTTATGGCACGTTTGGCAGGTGGTGGGGAATGCCGCCGCAATGTGGTTGGGATTGGTGGTGGCTGTGAAAACTGTCTTGTGACAAGAGTAGCAGTCGGTGGGAGTGCCGGCGTAGCGGCCTCCGACATGACAGTTGGCGCACGCCACGCTGGTGTGGGCGCCGGTCAAGGGGAACACGGTCTTGCTGTGGTCAAAGATGGAAGGCACCCACGCCGCGGTGTTGTGGCACACCTGGCAGTCCGTGGGGAAGCCGCTGGTCAGGTGGTTGGGAGTGGTGGTCTTCTGGAAGTTCGTCAGGTGGCATGAGACGCACGTGGTGCTCAAGCCGACGAAGACTCCGCTGGCATGACAATTGGTGCAGGTCAGCGTGGCGTGAAATCCGGTCAGCGGAAACAGAGTTTTGGAGTGGTCAAACGTGGCGGTGAGCCAGGTTGCCGTGCTGTGGCACACCGAGCAGTCCGTGGGGAAGCCCGCAGCCACGTGGTTGGGATTGGTGGTGGCCTGGAACGTGGTCAGGTGACAGGCACTGCAGCCGGTGGGCGTGGCGGAAAACGCTCCGCTGGTGTGACACTGGGCGCAGGTCGCGTTGACGTGGGCCCCCGTCAAAGGGAACTTGGTCATGGTGGTGTGGTTGAAGGTTGACGTCAGCCAAGTGGCCGTGGTGTGGCACTGCTCACAGGTTTGCGCGAAGCCGCCGGTTACGTGGTTGGGGTTCGTCGTCTTCTGGAAAGTGGACAGATGACAACCTGAACACTGCGTGGGCGTTGCGGCAAAGTTGCTGCCGGCAGCGTGGCACTGCGTGCATTGCAGCGCGATATGCGCCCCGGTCAGCGGAAACAACGTTTTAGAGTGATCAAACGTCGCGTTCAGCCAGGTCGCGGTGGTGTGGCACTGCGCGCACGTCTGCGGGAACCCGGACGACGCGTGGTTGGGGTTCGTGGTCTGCTGGAAATTGGCCAGGTGGCATCCAACGCACTGCGTGGGCGCTGCAGCATAGTTTCCGCCCTGGGTATGGCACTGGGTGCACTGCACGGTCAGGTGCGCGCCGGTGAGCGGGAAAACGGTCTTGGAATGATCAAAGCTGGCGTTGCCCCAATTGGCGGTGCTGTGGCACTGCTCGCAGGTTTGCGGAATACCGTTGGAGGCGTGATTGGGGTTGGTGGTCGCCTGGAAGTTCGTCAGGTGGCACGACACGCACTGGGTCGAGAGGCCGACAAACACTCCACTCGAGTGGCATTGCGAGCACGTCGTGCTCACGTGCGCCCCGGTCAGCGGGAACTTGGTCATGGTGTTGTGATCAAATCTCACGCCCAGCCAGGTGGTGGTGCTGTGGCACATGGAGCATTCCTGCGAAAACCCGGCGCTGGCATGCGGCGGGTTCTTGGTGCCGTTGAAGTCGGTAAGGTGGCAGCTGACGCAAGCCGAGCGCGCGCCGGTAAAGACGTTGTTGGCATGGCAGGCGGTGCAATCCAGCTTGGCGTGCGCGCCGGTCAAGGCAAATCCGGTGAACTTGGCGTGGTCAAAACGCGCGCCCAGCCAGCTATCCATGGAGTGGCACTGCTGGCAATCCGTGCTGTAGCCGATTTTTACGTGGCTGGGGTTATTGGTGGCCGCGTACTCGGCGGAATGGCAGGAGTAGCAGCTTGTGGAAAGTCCCACAAACTGCCCGCTGGCTGCGCCTTTGTGGCAGGAGTCGCACGTCAGCGGAGCGTGCGCCCCAATCAGCGGGAAGCGGTTCTGGTGCTGCTGAATGTCCTTGATGGAAACGTTCCAGCCTTTGACCGAGTGGCACGATTCGCACTTGGCCCCCATCTGCCCGCGATGGATGTCGGCGTGGCATTCCGCGCATTTGTGGCCAACGTTGGTAAACACCAACTTGGCGTGGCACTGCGTACAGCCGACCGACGCGTGCATACCGCGCAGAGGATAAGCAGTCTTGTTGTGATTGAAATCGGGTACCGCACGGATCGGCTTCCAGCTCATGCTGGTGTGGCAGGACTGGCAGGCGATATTCAATGCGCCGTGCGGGCTACGGGTGGAAGCCGAGTCTTGCTTGGCCTGGCCCGAAAGCATCAGCGGCGCCAACAACGCAACTACAAAGAGCAACATCTGTTCCACCTTGGGTTCGCTCCGTCAGACGAAGTGGTTGAACAGAACCTGCGAAGTAGGCGTCGGGCGCGCACTCCTGCAAATTACATGCCGGGTATCTTAAAGCACCTGGGTCAGGATGCGTGAGTTACACATGGCCACCAGCGGACTCGGTTTTCGCCCATGGACGAAACAATGTGATATGGGTGGTCAACCGGACACCCTTGGCCCATGGCAGGCTGAGCATTCTTTTGGAGTAGGTAGGTAGAAAAGCACCTGTTTACCGTCGATTTCCCGAATACTCTTGTGACATGCAGTACATTGCACGCGCTCATGCGCGCCTTTGAGGGAGAAGGCAGTTTTCTCATGTTCAAACAGTGACGGCTTCCACTTGGCCACGCGGTGGCATTGTTCGCAAGCCGGGGTTGCGCCCTTGCGCGCAAACTGGCGAGCGTGCGGGTCCTGGTGGCAGCCTTCGCAGGTTCGAGGCGCGTCCTTGAACGACACATTGCGCAGGGTCACCTCGAGGTTCGGCGGCTTGTGGCACTGTATGCACGAGACGGCCTTATGCGCTCCGGCCAGCGGATATGCAGTCTGGTCGTGGTCGAACTTCGTCAGGTCCTTCCAGTCGCCCTGGCTGTGACACGACGCGCAGCCGGGGACGCGGCCGTCGGCTCTCTTCCTGGACATCTGTTCCTTGAACTGGCCGCGATGGGGATCCTGGTGGCAGGCCTGGCAAGTCATGTCCGTGAAGTGATAGGGCACGGGCGATTTCTCGTTCTTGCGCTTGGCGGCATGGCACTCCATGCACGGCACGGCGATATGCGCTTCCACCAGCGGGAACTTGGTCTGCTTGTGACGGGCCAGCGTGAACGTGGAAGGAGCGAAAGTCTTGACCGTGTGACAGCTCTCGCACTTGTTGGAGAGAGGCGGGCCGGCGAACTGTGAGGCGTGCGCGTCCTGGTGGCAGTTGGTGCACAGAGCGAACTTGATTTTGAATTTAGTGGCCTTGCCCGCCGGGACATGACACTTGGCGCAATCCACTTTGATGTGCGCGCCTTCCAGGGGATAGCCGCTGGTCGCGTGGTCCTGCACCGTAAACTTGGCGGGCTTCCATCCCTCTACGGTGTGGCAGGACTCGCACTTGTCGCCGCCCTTACGCTTGGCGAACTGGCCGTCATGCGGATCCGGCTTGTGGCAATCCGCGCAAAGCGCGAATGGCACCTTGGCTTTGAAATCTCCGCTGCGATGGCACTTGGCGCAGTCCACCGTCGCGTGCTTGCCGAGCAGTGGAAAACTGGTTTTGCTGTGATCGAACTGCGAACTCAACCCGGCAGCAGAAAGCTGCTTCCAGCCCGCGGTGGAGTGGCAGGAAGCGCAGTCTTTCTTGAACGCGCCTTTGTGCGGGTCAGCGTGGCATGCTGCGCACGACGCAAAATTGATACCCGTGTACTTGGCTGAGCGGCCCGGCTCAACCGGTTTGTGACATTTGGCGCAGGCGACCTTGGCATGTTCGCCCGTGAGCGAATAACGCGTGTTGGCGTGGTTGAACCTGGTCACGTCCTTCCAGTCGGCTGTATTGTGGCAGGCCAAGCAATCTTTTTTCAGTTGGCCTTGATGGAAATCCTTGTGGCACGAAAGGCACGCAGGTGAAAGCCCCAGGAAGCTGCGGTTCTGGTCTTTCTGTTTGATCAGCTCCTTGAACTCGGGCTGAATGAAGGCAGAGTTGTGGCATTGACTGCACCTGATGGACGCATGTTTGCCATCCAGCCTGTAGCCGGCTTTGTTGTGGTCGAACTTCTCCTGCGAAGGGTCCCACCGGATAAGCTGGAAGTTTTCTCCGTTGTGTTCAGAATGGCAGCGGGCACAATCTTTGTTGGGATTGTCTTTCTTCACCACGCCTGCGTGGAACCCCAGACCTGCAGTAAGACGGCGATTGATCTCCGTGTGGCAGTCCAGGCATTTGAGCGCACCGCCTCCGCCGACTTTGTGGCAGTTGGCGCATTGCGTCACGCCGGAGAGCGACTGGTGGGCCTTGGAAAGCGGGCCGGGAGAAATCTGGGCGTGGAGGCGGCTGCCTCCCCAAGTGGCCAGAGACAGCAAGGTGAGTGCTACTGCGAAACTCTTGGTTCGCCATGCGAATGACAATGGCCCGCTACTCCAGGTCGGCACTGAAAATCAAACGGTCAGTGCTGAGTTCCGTCAAGAATTCTTGAGCTGCCGGCGCAACAGCGATTCCAGTCCGGCCTTGGACGCTTGATACTCCTGTGGTGAAATCTTGCCAAGAAGGCGGTCAGTTTCCAGCTGGAACAACTCTTCCTTGATCACATCCAGCATGCTGGCGGCGCCCGCAGGCGGCGACGAAGTTCGCTGACCATCTTGCCGCGTTCCGCGCCGTGAAGACGTTGCCGGACTTGAGCCCGGCTCAGACGCCGCCATTCCAGCCTGGGCCAAGGCGTTCTTCTTTCGCATGGCAAACCACGCCCCACCGGCTATGATCACTGCCACTCCGCCAATCACATACCAGCGCAATCCGCTCAAAGGATCGGCAGAATTGTTCGGTGGCCCCAAGCCGCCTCCGGATCCAGCTTGCGGTCCACCCTGAGTTGGTACCCGAGCGCCGCCTTGCTTCGCTTCCATCGGGGCAGAACCTTCCCCGGAAACTGAGAACTGCAACGTCCTCCCCGCAGGGACGCTCTTGGCCACGAAAGTGGCCATGCCGGACTCTTCCTGCGCGGTCAGAAAGTCCTCACCCCTGGCCTTGAACTGCATGCTCTTGGGCAGCATGATGCCTATCTCCGCCGTGAGCATGTCAGGCTTGATGACAAAATCCTGCGATCCACCGTAAGGAAGGGTATAAGTGACCTGGAACTGCGACTGTCCGGGGCGCAGCGGATTGTCAAAGGCGTAGTGGCCTTTTTGCTTCGTGGGAACGGGCATGCTGGAGAGAGGCATGCCGCCGGGACGCAGAAACGAGCCCTCCTTCAGTTGCGCGCCGTCAGGAAGCACGATCTCAAAAGTGCGGTCGCCAGCCTTGGTGCGCGGCGGTTTGGACTCATTGCGAAGGGTGTAGCTTTCCCTGACCTCCAGTTGACCGCCGCCGGCCTGGAGTTGGAAAATGTGCGCCTCGGCGATCAAATGGTCCACCTGCATCGCGGCGTCGTAAATGCTGATGTCGGCGGTGGTGGTCCCGGGCGGCACCTGGCGGAAGTAGCTGGCGCCCTGATAATCAACGCGAATCAAATGCGGGACGCTCACATCATTGAACTCGAAACTAAAGTGGCCTTGGCCATCTGTCCGGACGCGGCCGGCTTCTTCCATGCCACCGGCCAGCGATAGCAACACGACTTCAGTGCCCGAAGCCGGCTTGTTGGTGGTTCCGTTGGTGACCGTGCCGGTGATCTGCGCGGCAAAGGCTTGTCCGGCAAAAATATTGGCGGAGAATGCGCAAGCGGCCAGCAGCCAGCAGCGCGCGTTCAGAAAGATTCTTGTTTTGAAGCACAAGTGGTTTTTCAATCTGTCAGTTCCCGTCGCATGAGTAAAGAGATGACTTGCCTGTTTCAACCCTTTTAGTACATCACAGCACGGGCGGTAAAGAAAAATCTCGGGAACCAGCCGGCAGGTGACGAACGTCTGCGCCGCGGCACCAATTGGTACAAGACCCCGGCATGGCAACACGGCATGATCAGCGGGAAAGGCAAAGAATTTCTGGACGGTTCCAACAATTCAGAGGGCGCGTCGGGGCCTGGTCCTTGAACTCATCTGATCTCTTGCTCAGCCGCAAGTTCTCACTCAATATCGGCCACTCTGCCGTTCACAAAAGTGATCCTGAGCTTGGGGTGGTTGTAAATGTAGATCGCTTTGGTGCCGGCTCCTTTTGCTATTGAGGCCGGTGCGCCGCATGCGCCCTCCACCTGGGCAACGGTTTGCCCAACCTCAGGGTTGCAGGTAGAGGCCGGATCGTCCTGCTGCTGGTCGTGGTTGGCTTGCTGTGCCTGTGCGCCGCTATCCTGGTCGGCTCCGTCTTTGCCTTGCGCATCTCCGCCAGCTTGGTTAAAGACTTCGGCGATAGTGTCTTCCACCTGGATGCTGTTCCCCACTGTGAGCGTGCCGGGCGCAAAATGGAAGATGATTTCTCCTTTGTAGGGATTCAACTGGTCGCCGGATTGCTTGCAGGTGATGATGGAGAACTTGACCTCGCCCTTGCCCTCGTCCACTTCCAGCTTGACCGGGTAGACCGTGTCTCCGGTGGTCACCACGTCCATCGGTTGTTGCGCGGCTTGATCGCCCACTTTCCCGCCCGCGCCGATCACTCCTCCCACTCTGGGTACGTGTGACAGCCACCCGCCCGCTTTGGCGATTTTTTCGCCATTGCACGCGGTGCTGGGCGTTTTGAGCTTGCCGTCCGTGTAGTGGTTGGTGCACTTGGCAATCGTGGCGCCGGTCGAACTGACGGGAAGAATGCGCATGCCGCCGACATTGCGTTGCGCCACCAGAGCGGTGTCTGGGTTGCCGACATGGCAGCCGTCTGTCCCTCGGGCGAAAGGGAACTGTGCCTCCAGTCGTTCCTGCATCGAAGGCGGGAAAGTGCCGCCCGGCGTTGGACGTGTCGTACCGCGGGCGTTGGCATGACTGGGCCTGCCAGGGACGGAAGCGACTGAGGGTGAATCCGCATTCGCTGCGAGAGGTTGATGGTCCGGCGCGGGCGCCGCATCAGGCAATGCTCTCGGCTTGTATTCAGCTCTCGGCGGAGCATTGGCTGGCGGATTTGCGGCGATAGTCTGGTTTACAGACGGTTGTGGGCTAGCGGCGCTGTTGGCAGCCGCGGCGCTCGCAGTCGCCGATGATGGTGTTGGCGCATTGCCAGGTGGAGGAGTGCTCGCGACCATGGCTGCAGTTTGCGGCGGAGCTTGCTTGGCCAGTGCTTGCAGCCTTTGCATATGGGAATCCTGTTTTTCCTGAAACCGCTCATGCATTTCCTGCAGGTCCCTGACTTCCGCTTGCCAGTAGGTATCTTCCGGGCAGTCACCCTGCTTGCTCTTGACCACGTTGACATCAACTCGGTTGTTCTCGTCAGGCGCGCTCACGGTGCGGAGCAGAATGTCTCCAGCGGTGACAGCACACTCGTCCGTGTCGCCCACCAAATACATCCTGTTGGAAGCGATGAACACCGTCAGGTTGGGATCGAGCGCAGCAGAAGGCTGCTGGAGTTCGGATGAGAGGGACGCTTGGCCAGCGCCGTCGGGCTGTGGCGGCTGCTCATCTGACCTTGTTTCATTGCCCGGGTTTTCCGCCGGCTTCACCTGAGCCACCGATTGTGCCTGGTTCGCCTGCCGGTTGCGATAAACCCAGAGGCCCAGCCCGAGCCCTAAGACCAGCACCAGCGCCGCGGAGGCAAACAGCGGACGCCATGCCCAGATGGAAGGCCGCGCGGCCGGACGATCCACGGCACGCTGGCGGCGGACCTCCTCCACCTTGCGCTGCAGCACCGGCACTTTCAGGTAGCGGGCTTCAAACCGGGTCTTTTCCCAGGGACGCAGGCGGCCATCGAGATAATCCGCGATCAGCGCCGTCTCCTCCGCCTGCAGGCGCAGAAAGACGGCCCGATCAGCAAAGTACTGCTGTTCGAGCGCCGCCGCCTCGTCTTCGGGAAGAAAACCGAGCAGGTAACTTCTCATAGGCTCCGCTAACATATGGTCCGTTTCCATCCGTTGTTACACCTTACCCCTCGCCCAGTCCCACTAATTTTGCCAGCCGCTTGCGTGCCCGGTGCAGCCGGACGCGCGCGTTGGTTCCGTCCCCTGCAGTGGCGGCCTGTCCATCTGCCGGATGGTCCGCGTTGGCGGCCTGCCGAATCAATTCCCAGTCTTTGTCGCGCAGTTGCGACTGTCCGATCTCGAACACCTTCTCCAGCAGCATGCGGGATTCGGTGGCCCGTTGGCCGGCCCAATCGTGCGGCGGCGCTGGGAAAGAACCATCCAGTTCGCTGCCGTCATGCCGCTGGGCGTCGCGATAGCTTTCCTGCAGCTTGCGGCGGGCGAACCCGTAGCAGACCTTCAGGAAGTCGTCTTCCTGGTCGAACTCGTAGTCTTCGCGGTTCCAGATGGAGAGCAGCGTCTCTTGCGCCAGATCTTCGGCGTCTGACCGAAGGAGCCGCCGGGAGAAATAGAAGACCAGGCATTCTCTTGCGTGTGTCCACGCGTCCGGCGAAATGGAGCGGCAGTTGGGCACGAGGGGTCTTGCCTGGTTAATGGTTGCGTATTATACGTCGAACCAAGCGGTGTTTTTGAGCTAATGTTTAGGGCCTTAGTCGGTATTTTCCTAAGGGAAGCCTAAACTTCGCCCAAGTTTTGGTATGCGACCAAGGACGGTTTTGAACCCATGAGCGTTTGTTGCCACACGCCGGCGACAGGGGCCTGGAAGTGGCAAAAAAATTGCTTGAACGAATGTAACGCCGCTTGGCAGATGGTCATACCATCATCGTGCGAGCGAGAACCACGGCGCAGGCCGGCTTTGTGGTGTTCGTAGAAATGCTGTCGCGATGCGTTTTCAAGCAGTGTGGCAGCCTTCGCTTCAACTCAGGTTGTCTTGGGTACCGGGTAACGCAGTTGTCAGGAATCCTCAGGGCCAAGCTGTTCCGATCAGTTCAGGAGGCCGTATGAGTTCACCGCACAGTCCCCACCGCTGGCAAATTGTTTTGATGCTCCTTCTCTGGGTTGCGGTCTCAAGCCCCGTTTGGGGAGGCGACAAGAAGCCGCCTGCCAGCGCTACCCCCAGGCCGGCTGCACCGGCAAAACCTGCCGCAGGCAAGCCGCAGGGTAAGCCCCAATCATCGGGGCAAGGCAGACCGAGCGCCCCTAGCGGACAAAAACCAAATGGCACCGGTGGTGGCTCAACAGGCAGTCAGGGGCGTCCACAGCGGCCGAGTGGCCTGACCGGTGGACCACCGACGACGAAGAAACCTGGCCCGCCATCTAAGAACCCGACGGGCCAAAAGAAGCCCAAACCTCCAGTTCGCAAGCCTCCAGTCCCCAAGCCTCCTGAACGCACGCCTCGTGATAGGCAACACTTTGGCACCAAACGCGAACCGACTCGCACCCACACGCAGATCGGTGACAAGCGAGTAACCAAGGATGATCATGGCCGCGTGCGTGACATAGAGAAGCATGGCTTGAGAGTTCATCAAAACCTGCGCGGTGGAAAAACCTTCGTCCACGAGGGCCCCAATGAGCGCAAAGTTGTCGGCTATGGACCACACGGGGGTTACGTGGGGAGGAAATACTACCGTCGCGGAGGACGCGAGTACTACCAACGCACATATGTGTACGGTGGACGGCGTTATGCGGTAGCGTATCGGTCTTATCCCTATCATGGCGTGGTCTATTACCGCTACGCGCCTGCGTACTACTATCATCCGGCGTTCTACGGATGGGCGTACAACCCATGGGCGTCGCCGGTTTATTACAACTGGGGATGGGCCGGCAATCCGTGGTTCGTGGGATACGGATATTACTTCACTCCTTATCCGGCTTATGCCAACGCATCTCTCTGGCTGACGGATTATCTACTGGCGGAAAGTTTGCAGCTGGCGTATGCCGCCCGCGCTGAAGCTGCTGCCGGCACGCCGGCTGCGGCGCCGCCTGCCGACGATGGCGGCGCTGGCCAGGTCGCGCTCTCTCCGGAAGTGAAGCAGATGATTTCTGAAGAGGTCCAGCGCCAACTGGCCGCAGAGCGCGCGGCGGCGGAGCAGCCGGCCGTGGCGGCCCAGACGCCTGCGCCGAGTGGAGGCAAGCAAGCGCCTAATCAAACGCCGGAAGACGTTCCTGAGGCGCTCGATCCCCGCCAAAAAATCTTCATCGTGGCCAGCAACCTTGACTTGGCGGACGATGACGGTAACGAATGTGCCGTCACGCCGGGCGACGTCCTCATGCGCATGGGAAAGACACCGGACGCGGACCACAAGATCGCCGTAAACGTGGTCAGCAGCAAGCAAGGTGACTGCCCGGTGGACACCAACTCGAGCGTGGACGTGAGCGAGTTGCAGGAGATGCACAACGCATTTCGCGAAAAGCTGGATGCAGGCCTGAAAACCCTGGCCGAGAACCAGGGCAAAAACGGCCTGCCTGCGGCCCCGGACACCGGCAGGACCGCGGGCGAGGTGGCCCCGCCAGTGCCGGACGCGAACGCCGAATCTGAGCTGAAAGACCAGCAAAGGAACGTTGAGCAAATGGAACAGGAGATAGCAAAACCAGCGCAAAGTCCCGCCCGGCCGAACCAGTAGAAGGCAGTCGATCCCCCAAAAGGAGAAGCACGATGAGCAAGATCTTCTTTAGCTGCATTCAGACATCCGCGCTGGCGCTGGGCGTAATCGCATCCGCGGTCACACTTCGCGCGCAGAGCGCTCCCGCTGCCGCGCCGACGTTGCAGGAACAACTGGAAGCGCAGTATCCGTTGGCTACCATCACATCCCGCGGCGGCTGCACCGTAACCAACGCCGACGCAGCCGCCAGCCTATTGATTCAAATACCGGGCGTTGTCGCCGTCCCGGCCAACAGCTTTGCCCCGAAGTGCGCCTCAAACTACAAAGAAGGCAAGCTCAATCCGCCGGGGATGGTTTGCACGGGGATCGGGAAAAAATGGACCGGCCTGGCCCAAAAAGTGCCGTGGGGAGGAGACAAGACAAGCAATCTCGACAAAATACCCGAGCGAGAACTTGCCAAACTCGAAAAAGGAGACAGCGCTTACCCAACCAGGTTTGATGTGAATGTGGAGAAAGGCGAGGTGAAGCTCACCATCGGCTACTGTTCGGGCGAAGGCAACCAAGCCGCGCCTTACAAGGGAGAAGTGGTTTTTCACTTCAAGAATGACGTTCTCAAAAGCGGCAACGTAACCCAAGTGGAAGACACCATCGGAGAAGTGTTCGCCCAGAACAGCGGCAATACCGACAATAATGATTCGGAATCGCCGCTGGAGCCCGACGCGTTGGCCGGCCAGATTCTCGCGCATGTCTTGCGGGGCGATCTTCAATATCTGCAAGGCAGGTTCGCGCCGCATGCCGATACCAGTCCGGTTAACACGGTCGCGGCCCGCCTGTCGCACCTAAGCCACTGCGCTGACGACGTGGAGGTCCACAGGGTGACGTGGAGAAACACGCCTCCGGGATACGTAGCCCTGGGAAATTGCGATGAAGGGCGTCCCCGTTTGTGGATGATTCTTAATGATCAGGGAAAAATCTCCCAAATTGGGTCGGGCGCCATCATATCCGGCAGCCCTGCGGACCGAATCCAGCAACGCGCGCGAGACCTGGTTGAATTGCTGGCGCATGGGAAGTTCGCCGAATTTCGCAACAACTTTGCGCCCCAGGTCCAAGTGCCTGACGAAAAACAGTTGCGGAGCTACTTGAACCAGGTGACCCAGCAGGCTGGCGATTTTGAGCGCATAGAAGATTCAGAACTGGACCTCTATTCGGATGTGGTGATCGTGACCTGCGCGTATCAGAAAGGGCACGTCAGTTTTGAGTTCGCCCTTGGCCCGGCCCTCAGGGTCCGCAACTGGTATGTGCAAACTGCCGGTAACCCAAGGCATATTCCACAAGAATTTCAGGAGATTCAGTAAGGATAGGCGAGCAAGATTGGGACTAATTCGCGTCCAAGAATCTGCTCACAATCGCGCACTTTCCTGCATGACGTCAGCAGCCGGCTTGCCCTGGAAGATCCTGGACCACCCGTCGCGACGGTCAAGCGCCAGCAGCTTCACGCCGCCGCTGCGTTGTCCATTGTTTGCAGCCAAGGCCATGTAGGTTTCTGCGGCATTCTTCGCGCGCAACACGTGGACCGGGCCGAGTTGCCGGAGTTCACGGCAGTAGTCGTAATGAAAGTTATCGCGCAGGGTGGCGTCAATTCTCGCGGCGGCACGGTAGAGCGTCTCGTCCGGCTCCGGCGTATCTATATAAAGGACGTAGCTGGCCGGCGGAGCAGGATCGCAAGCCAGCATGGCGAACCGCGGTGACATCGCCTGTGCAGCAAACGCTGTTTGAAGCACGCGTGCCACGTGGGCTTCATTCAGCTTCTCGCCGAACCAATCAGAAACGTAGCCTTCGCGGCCCACAAAGCGGATGAGAGGGCACTCAGCAACGCGGCCGGTTACTTCCACCGTGTCGCCCAGCGGGTAACGATAGAGCCCGCCGCCGGTGGTGATCACCACCGAGTATCGCTGGCCCTGGTCGAGCTGGTGGGCCAGCCGCGGTGTGGATGGATCAGACTCGCCCGCGGCGTTGACGGGAAGAAATTCCAAGAAGTGCGAACGTATCGCCAGCGCCGCGTCTTGATGACCAGCCAAGGGAAAAGAGATAAAACCTTCCGTGGCGATTAGGCCCTTTCCCTGGATTCGCGACTCGGGGAAAAGCGTTTGCAGCTCAGCGGCGGGCGCGGCTGCGTTGGCGTCCGCCCAGCAACTGATGAGCTTCAATTCGGGCCACAAGGCCGCGTGTGTTCCCGCGGGACTGCCGGTGCGCAACGCCGCGCGCAATTCACCTGCCCGGCGCTTGTCCGGATGCAGCGAGCCCAGCAGCGACGAGCGCAGGGAAGCGTCGAGGGAAGGAATATCGCGGGCCACGCCTCCGTGGTAAAGGTCGCGCGCAAGCTCTTCTCCCCACTCCGCCAACTGGCCGACTATCAGCGAAAGAAATGTTGGGTTCCAGACCGAGATCAATTTCAATTTTCGGCTGCGCACCAGAAAGAGCAGAGTCAGATAGCGGAATGCCTCGGTCTGGCTGATGCCTCGCACAGCAGCAGGCACGGCCATCACCGCGCGCGCCAGCCGTTGTTGCCAGCCAAGATACGCAGCATCGTCGTCAAAGCCAATGGGAATGCCGCCCGCTGTCCGTTGTTCGCGCTTGAGTGCCGGGCTGACCGACCAATATGCGGGGCCGTTGAGCAGTTCCGGTTGATGAAGAAAAAGATCGGCGATCCATGCCTGCACGCCGCGATGAAATTCGCGCTGAAGCGCAGGCGTGTACGGAATCAACTTGGTGGCTGCTGAGGACCCCGTCCCGCTGGTTGGCTCAAATAGTCGCACGCCTTCTCGCGTGAGAACGTTCGGCTCTCCGGCGGCAGCGCGGTCCATCCAAGGCTGGAGGGCCGCGTAGTCGCGCAGAGGGACTCTCGACTGAAATTCCTGTACTGAGCGAATCGAACTGAACTGGTGTTGCCGGCCAAAGTCGGTTTCCGCGTTTTCCCACAGAATGCGCTGGAGCAACGACCGCTGTTCTTGTTCCACTTGCCGCGTTGCGCGACGAAAGCGGGTGTATTCCGCAAGACACCCGGCCAGCCAAAGCGAATTTGCGATTGTGCAGATCACAGCATCTGGATGAAGAACAGGATCAGCCTTCAATTAGCTTCGCGCCACCTGCCACCATGCGGGCGCCGGCGCGCGTCAAGTTGGCGCGGGAAACTTCCGTCAGGCAGGCAAGTTCGTCCCCGCGAACGTGGCCGGGATTCATGCGGGCGAAGAACGCCACGAAGGGATCATGCAAGCGCTCATCCGTCACGTCAGAGATTCCCGGACGCAGCGGCGCGGCTGAGCGGAAACGGACGACGCCCGCTCCGGGCAAATATTGATCGCCAAATTTCTGCCGGCCCAGCGCATCCATGAGCTTCTGCACGCGCGGCGGCGTGGCAGTATCCGGATTGGGATAAAACTCGCGAAAAAAGACGGGCAAGAAGCGCCAGGTGCGATATCCGGAGCAGATCAGAAACCAATAAACGCGGGCCGCCGCGTTGGCCGCGAGGATGCGGTCAGCAGCGGAAAAAACTGTATGCGACCAAAGGCGGCTGAGCAGCGTGTCACCCCAGTATTCGCGGGCCACAATGGTGTCGCCGGAAAAGAAAGCGACAATGGTTTCACCGTCCACTTGTGTCGTGAGGCGCATGGAGGTGGAGAAGCCCTGGATCTGGCCGGACTCGGCGTCGCGCAAGAGGATGGCGCATTCTTTCTCCGCCAAGTCGGATTCAAACTGCGCGCGGCTGGTGCCCGCGAAATATGTTTCCAGCAGGCGATACATCACGTCGCGGTCGCCGGACGAGAGGGTGCCCGGAGCAACCACGGAGCCCGCCATGCGGCGCTCTGGCCGCGGCTCAGAGCGTGGCGATGTCAACGTAACAAGGGCGCTGGTCGAGTTGCTCATGCAGGTGACCTCCATCCGGCCATTCGGCCAGATAAAAACGGCTGGGATAAAGCACGTGCCGGTAGGCGCGCGCCGTGGGCAGCAGCGGGTCGCGCGCGTCCAGGCCCACCATCAAATAGCTGAAGCCGCGCGCGTGCGCCAGATTGTAAACAGCCCGCAAGAGCGCAGCGAAGATGGCTGCATCATCGCCCGCGACGCAGATCAGCGCGGCGTAGGCGTGCCGCAGTCTTTCTCCGGGACGAGGCAGAGGCGCGCGGCCGAAAAACGAGGCGCTCAAGTTCCATGCCGGCGCCGCGGCTTTGAGCCAGCCGGAATATCCGCGAACAATGGTCTGCTTGAATGTCGACTGGTCCCACAGCGCGCAGACGCCGACAATCTGTCCTTTGCGGCGTGCGATCTGCACATCCCCCATGCTCAGGCCGAAGGGCGCGAGGCGGCGAAAGTCTTCTTCCGTCCACACAGGAAAAAACTGGCGGCGAGGGCCGTGCGTTTGCAGGAACTCTACTAATTCAGTCGTGTCGTCCGCGCTGCCCGGCGCGATCTGCGCATCGCATGGCAACGGCGGCTTGGCGCGATGAACGTCAATCGCCAGCGTGCAATAGTCGGCCACCGGATGAAAAGCGGGGAACATGCGGCGGCGTTTTTCCACCAGCACCGCGGTGGCTTCGTCGTTGCCGCCGATGATCGCCGCAAGATACGCAGGCACCGGGTCTGCCTCATGCAGTTGGCGCAGAAGCCGAAACCCGTATGAGAGAAGCCAGCGTCCGCGGAAGCGCTCGTCAATGCGGAGCTGTCCCAGATAACCCAGGCGCTGTTCGCGGCCATTGAAGAACACGGTACGAGTTGCGCGGCACGCCACGCCGATTACCTCGTTGGCTTGGCCGTTGCGGGCGGCCCCGTTTCGTGCAACTCCGTTTCGTGCAACCAGGGTCCTGCAATCTTCTCCCATGACCGCACAGCCCAGAGAGAAATCCGGCTCGCGCTCAAAGGTGACGGTTACGCGTCCCGGCATGGGCTCGCGCGCCAGCAGGCGGCGAATGGCGGCGTCATCGGCAGGTCGGGCGAAATCTACGGTGAGGTGCATCATGCCTGCAAACTGGCCAATGGTTCAAAGATCAGTGGCGCGCCGTGTTCGGCCTTGAGCAGCGGCGCGCGGTAGGATTCGTCACCCAACGGAAAATCCTTTCGCTTGAGTACTTCCGAGCGAAACAGCATGTTGATGGAAAAGAAATGCGTCCACATGAACCAGTTGCTGGCGTTCACCTGGAAATCAAGGCCGCGGCGGAAGATGGACGAGAAACTGTAGAAGGCCTGGCGCGCTTCAATGCAGCGCTGCTTGACCTGCTCGGCGGTGAGGCCGCGCGGCGCGAACGGGACCATGCCGTAACGATATTCAGGGTGCAACCACCAGCGGTCATAGAGCAGGCGTCCTTCGCTCTGGAGCCGCTCGTACAGCGGCGTTCCGGGAAACGGCGTGAGGTGGTTGAACGCAACAATATAAAACTTGTGCCGTTCGGCAAAAGCCAGAGTTTCTCTGAGGGTGTCACCGTTGTCTTCGTCGTAGCCAAGAATAAAAGTCACGTAGAGGCGGATTTCATGCCGCCGCAGGTTCTCCAGGGCTTTTTCATAGCCGCCTTTCATCATGTTGAACGATTTTTTCATGCGGCGAAGATTTTCCGGGTTGAGGGTTTCAAAACCGATGAGCAGGCCCTGGCAGCCGCTGGCTTTGATCAGGCGGAGGAATTCTTCGTCGTGCGCGGCGTTAATGCTGGCCTGGCTGACCCAGCGGACTTTCAACGGGATCAGCGCGCGAAAGAATTCTTTTGCCTGGTCCATGTTGGAGGTGATGTTGTCATCCACGAAGAAGATCAGCGGCTTCTTGACGCGCTTGATTTCATCAATGATTTCTTCCACAGGGCGGCGCGTCTGCGTATTGGCGAAGTATGACTGAATGGCGCAAAACTCGCAGCGAAAGTGGCAGCCGCGGCCGGCTTCCACCAAGCCGACCGGAAGATAGCGCTTGCCGGCGAAGATGGAACGGTCGGGACGCAGGCCGGTGAGCGGCGGACGCTTAGGCTGGCGATAAACACGCTGCATGCGGCCATTGCGAAAATCGTCAATCACGTCCGGCCACAGGCCCTCCGCTTCGCCGATGACAATAGACTCGGCGTACTCGCCGGCTTCTTCCGGCACCAGCGACGGATGGAACCCGCCCATCACCACTGGCACTCCGCGCCGGCGATACTCGGAAGCAATCTGGTACGACCGCTTGGCGGTGTAAGTCTCAACGCTCATAGCAACCAGATCAGTCGGCTCGTCGAAGGGAATGTCTTCCGTGCGGTCGTCATAGAAGCGGATGTCCATGTCGTGGCGCGGCGTGAGGCCGGCGAGCGTGGCTGGCGCCAGCGGCTCCATCTGCCATGTGCGAATGTAGGGCTGGCCTTTGCGGCGGCCAATACAAGGATGGACCAGAGTGAGACGCATGGGTTCCCTTCAGGCGTTGGGCGCGAGTTGCCAGTCGCAGTTGTAAAACGTGTCCAGGTGATAGGCGTAAAAGCGGTAGCCCAGGTTGGCGGGGATGGCCACCGGCAACTGCGTGCGCGATCCCATCAGCCGCTTGGCCATGGAAGCGTAACTGTATGTCTTCTTCCACGCGCGGCGCGTGTTGGTAAGCAGTTCATCGGGGGTCATGCGGCGCGGTTCAAAGACCACGTGCTGGCCGTCGTAAAGCCCCCAGTTTTCGGTGGTGATGCGGCCCTCCGCTTTTAACCTCTTATAAAAGGTGGTGCCGGGGAAAGGGACGGCGATGGCGTAGCGTGGCAAGTCCATCTTGCATTTCATGACGAAGTCCACGGTTTCGTCAAAGGTGGTGAGCGTGTCGTGGTCGAAGCCAAAAACGAAGCAGCCCATCAGCGCGATGCCGCGGTCGCGCACCTTGCGCACCACTTCATGGTAGTCGCGGCGCATGTTGAAGCCTTTCTTAGCTTCCTTGAGCGATTCGGGATTGAGCGATTCAAATCCGATCAGCAAGCCACGGCAGCCGCTGCGCGCCGCCAGATCGAGCAACTCGTCGTCCCAGGCGATGCTGGTGGTGGCCAGGCCGCCCCAGCGGATGTTCAGAGGAATGAGCGCGGTGAAGAGTTCTTTGGCGTAGGGGATGTCGGCAATCAGGTTGAGATCAAGAAAGATGAGCCGCTTGGCTTTCATCTGCACAATGTCCGCGACCACGTCGGCCACGGGTTTCTGCATGGGTTTGCCCCAGGCCGCGGGAACCACGCAGAAATCACACTGGTAGATGCAGCCGCGCGTGGCTTCAATGGTGTCAGCCACGTTGACCACGCGTTGATCGAAGAGTCGGCGCTGCGGGAAGGGAAGATTGGCCAGCTTGAGCGTTGGACTTTGGTTGTAACGCGGGGCCATGCGTCCGGCGACGAAATCGTTCAGCAGTTGCGGCCAGGATTCTTCAGCGTAGCCCACCACGGTGCTGTCGGCATGCTGCATGGCTTCGTCCGGCATGAGCGTGGGGTGAACGCCGCCCAGCACTACGGGAATTCCGCGCTGCCGCAGCCGCGCGGAAATTTCGTAAGCGCGCGGCGCCGTGCCCGTGATGGCGCTAATGCCCACCAGGTCAGCCTGGATCGCGTCCGGCTCAATTTCGTCGGCATATTCATCCACAATGCTTATCTGAGCGGAGAGATCCGCCGGCACCAGCGACGCCAGCGTGGTCAGCGTGAGCGGCGCATAGCGCATGGTCTTTTTCCATATGCCGCCCCGCTGGCGATAGAGCGGGCCGCGCGGCGAGAGCAGGACAATGCGCAGCTTGCGGGCTTCTGGCGCAACCGCCGGCAGTAGTGAAGAGGCTGTGTCGGAAGGGCGCGGGTCAGCGGTTAGCATGGGATCCCTCCATCAGCGAGGCCAACAATAGTTCCCGATTCTAGCATGTAGTTTTTCGTTCCAAAGATGGTTTTACAGCGAAGCATTCTCCCAACCTACCCCAAAAGAATGCTCCGCTGGTTTCCACCTTTACTAGCTTAGTTTCACAAGATGCTTGACCGCAGGAAAACAGACAAGCGGTAAAGCACGACATCGAGTTGTGCCGTTGATTGTCATTGGTTTCGCGCCTGGTCTCTATTCCGGAAGCAATACGTCTCATGGAGTCTTCCGCTCTCGCGTGATGTTGCAGAAGCGTGCGACATGAAAGCGGCGGCGCCACGCGGACGGCAGCTTCAGTTTTCCCAGCGTGATGGTGCCCAGAAAATCCTGGTCGTAAGCCAGCCCGCAGGCGTGACCCTGGTGCTGCGGCAACAGCGGATCAAGGTACGTGCCAAAGAGGCGGTCCCAAAGCGACGTGTAGTTGCCATAGTTGCCCTTAAGGTCAACCGTGTGATGCAACACATGCTCCTGCGGAGACGTGATCGCCAACGTCCTGAGCACGTAGTGTACCCATCGTTGCCGGCGCACAAACGAAGAATGACTAGCGACTTGCACGGTAAGCAGCGTGGGGAAGAGCACTTTCAGCGCGCTCAGGTCCCACAACGGAAGACCGCACACAGCCAGCAGCGCGTAGACAGTCACGATGCTGGCGGCCACGGGCGGGAACACGGCGAACACGGCGAATGGCCGTCCCGCGATGCCCGGCATCAGGCAGGTCACTTGCCGGGGCAGATGATGATATTCATGGGTAAAGAACAGCCAGCGGCTGTGGCTGAAGAAGCGGTGGTTCAGGTAATCCCATAATCCAGAGATGTAGAACCCTGCCACCGAGACCAACACCAATGCCCGCCAGTTCATGGGCGCGTCAGCCGAGTTCAGATGGAACCACCGCGCCACGGCGGCCCGCATGCTCAGCAGCAGGTCCTGATTGCGCGGAACCAGCGAGTAACCGCCGTACTGGATCGCCAGGAAAAGGACGATCCATCCCACCAGAAACAGCCACGTTCCCAGGCCTTCCGGCGGCGCGGAATCGCGGCGGTCAGGCGCGCGATACCACTCGATCAAATCGAGCAGCACGAAGAGGCCCTGAATGCCGGCCGCCAGCATTACGAAGTTGATCATGGGTCCATCCGGCCGGGCGCTGCTTGATAAATCGAGTCAGGCAGCATCCGGCCTGAACTCGTTCAAGCCGTTTGGGAGTGGTTGTCCACGTACCGGTACAAAAGGAACAACGACGCTCCCAGCAGGAAAAAGAAGACCATGCTGATGGTGTTCTTCATGGGGTCAATGGAGAACGCGCCCACGAGCTGCTGCTTGAAAACGATTCTCTGCAGCGAGCGGACCAGAAACAGCGCTGCGAAGCCGTAGACGATGGGCCGGTAGCGCAGCGGATCCATGGCCGCCACGGCCGCCAACCCGCCCAGAATAAGCATGAACGCTCCCAGTGGATGCAGGATGGCGACGAACTGGGGCGTCATGTCCACGCGCGCTCCATACCACGACGCCATCAGGTTGACGAAGTCGGTGGAGAAGTTAATTCCAATCGCGACGATCACGTGAAAGGCGCAAACTCCCCACAGGAATAGCTGCAGTACTTTTTTCATTTCACTCTCCTTTGCATGGCTTCAATCCGGTTGTTTTGTTTTTCAACAAGGAGGAGACCACAAATGCCGAAACCGGCAACACCAATACGGCGAACGTGCCCAAGACAATCAATCGGGCCATAAGGTTCCATCGTCCCAACTCAAGCAAGTAGTGCTGGCCCAGGCGAATCGTAATGCCGTAGCACAAGCCAAAAACTCCAAAAAAAACGGGAGCATAGTCCGTGGCGATGGCCTCCGGGCCCAGCTTCTCAAAGTGAGGCCGGTTGTACACAACAATAAAGCCCGTCTTGATGGCCGAGATGTCATAGATCCAATTCCAGAAGGCCAGAACCGACCCCATGACAAATCCGGCGCGAAGCACTTCCCAGACGCCGAATCCCGGCGGGCGGGCATCCACGCATAGAAGGGCGAAAAGGCTGGCCGCTGTCCCAAAAACGAATCCATGATGAGGACGGAACTTGCCCCATCGCCAGCGGGTATGAAACTCCCAGAGCTTCAGCCAGTTGGTGCCCAGACCGGGAATGATGTAGGCGAACAGGACGGGCACGGTCAGCACCAGCGCGACGAAGCGATGATTGTGGCCGCTGCGCTCCCACCATAGCCAGTAGCTGACTGGAAACAGAAGGGCCGGCGCCAGGTACTGATAAAGCCCCAAAAATCTTCGCATGCTCTCTCCTGCTTACAGCCGCGCAAAACCTTGCCGCCTTCTTCCATCACCGGCGTCCAGGTCAGGGTGTCCGTGCAAGCCGAACCACATACCATGCTTCTTGAACGTTTCCTTGCGAAAGATCGGGTTATAGCTCAAATACACGCCCAGCCGATAAGGTGAGCGCATGTTCGTTTTGAAATCCCAAGCTCGCCGAAAAACAGATGGGATGCTGTTGAATTGCGAGCGGCAGTAGAAGGCCGCGTCCGTCAGTTCATCCGGCGTCATCAGTTTGGGGCGAAACGCCGCGTAGTTAAAACGGTACTCCGGATGCAGCCACCATTTGCCGCCGTAGAGAAGACGCCCTTCAGCAGCCAGGGTCTTGTACAGCGGAGTGCCGGGATAGGGCATAAGGATGTTGAAGGCCGCGAAGCAGAATTTGTTTTCCAGGGCGAATTCCAGAGTGCGCTCAATGGATTCACGGGTATCGTGGTCGTAGCCGAGCGTGAACGCAGCCCACAATTGCAGGCCATAGTCGCGGATGATCTGCAATTGCGGCGCGTAGTTTTTGTAGCCGTTCACCAGGTTGGGGGCCTTCTTCATGCTCTTCAGGTTTTGCAGGTTGAGCGACTCAAACCCCACCACATGGCCTACGCAGCCGCTCTGGACCATCAACCGCATCAGCTCCGGGTCGCGCGTCATGTCAATGCTGGCTTGAGAGACCCAGTGGACCTTGAGAGGAATCAGGGCGCGAAACAGCTCCTTGGCCGCTTCGTGATTGGAAAGAATGTTGTCGTCCACAAAAAAGAGAAGCTTGCGCTCCTGCGACTCAATTTCCTGGACCACTTCACGCACGTCGCGGCAATACTGGGTCTTGTCAAAGAAAACGCTCACCGCACAGAAGGTGCAGGCAAAGCGGCAACCGCGGCTGAACTGGAGCAGCGTAACGGGCAGGTAGCCTTTGCCCTTGAAGATGTCACGGCGGGTGAGCGTCCCCGGTTGCGGGATGCCCACGTCAGCCTTGTAAACCTTCTGCAGCCGGTGATGGCGCGCGTCTTCGATTACCTGATGCCACAGGAACTCCGCATCGCCGATAAAGATGGAATCGGCGTGCTCGGCCACCTCTTCGGGCAGCAGAGTGGCCTGCATGCCGCCCATGATGACGGGCACGCCGCGCCGGCGATACTCGGCGCTGATCTCATAACAACGCCGCGCCATGTAGGTCTCGATGGTGATTGCCACCAGGTCGGTGGGTTCATCGTAGGGAATGGCTTCCATGCGGTCGTCGTAGAGCACAACCTCGACGTCCGGCGGCGTCATGCCGGCGATGACTCCCAACTGCAGCGGCTCCATTCTTGCTTCATCCACATAGAGGCTGTGCTCCATGCGGCCGATGTTGGGCTTGATCAGGGTGAGTTTCACGACGCCTCCAGCAGCGGCTCAAGGCAGGTTTCATCGCCCAGGCGAAGCCCCTGTTTGCGATGAATCTCCCGGCGGGAAATGAGGTTTGACGCCAAATAGACACCCAGCCGATAGGGGCTGCGGCAGTTGGTTTTCGGGGCCAGGGTACGCTTGAAGATTGCCCCATAAGTGTTGAATGCCGAACGCGCGCGGTAACAGCCTTCGGTGAGCTGTTCGGCGGTCATGCGGCGGGGATGGAACGTCGCCTGGCCATAACGAAAATCAGGCGCCAGCCACCAGCGGTCGTGGACCAGCCGTCCTTCGGCGCGCAACCGGTCATAAAGCTGGGCGCCGGGCGTGGGTGTAAGGGGATTGAAGTTGGCGAGATAGAAATTGGAACGCAGCGCGAACTCCACGCTCACATCGAACGAATCCACCGTGTCGTGGTCATAGCCGAAGACAAACGTCCCGTAAATCATGATGCCATGATCTTGCAGTTTGTGGATCGAAGTGGCGTAGTCATCGTGCTTGAGGTTCCAGCGCTTCTTCATCTGCTGCAGGTTGCGTTCGTCCAGCGATTCGAAGCCGACCACAGCAGTCAGGCAGCCGCTTTTTTCCATCAGCTCCAACAGCCGCTCATTGCGGGCCACGTCAATGCTGACCTGGCACGACCAGTGGATCTTCAACGGAATGAGCGCCTGAAATAGCTCCTCGGCCTTGGCCACGTCCACGAAGATGTTATCGTCCACCAGAAAAACGTGTTTGCGATTCAAGGCCTCAATCTCCGCCACCACTTCGCGCACCGGGCGCTGGCGCAGGTTGAATCCGTAGAAAGCGTGGATGGAGCAGAAATCACAGGCGTAGCGGCAGCCGCGCCCGTACTGCACCAAGGTGATGGGAGCGTAGCGCTTGCCGCGGAAGATGCCGTGGTCCGGCTTGGAGCCTTGCAACGACGGCTGGGTCGCCTGCCGGTAGATGCGCTGCAGGCGGCCGGCGCGCGCGTCACGCACCACCTGCTCCCAGAGACCTTCTGCGTCGCCGACAACAACTGAGTCGGCGTAGTTCAGCGCTTCTTCGGGAAGGAACGTCGCATGGTATCCACCCATGACCACCGGAACGCCCCGCTTCCGATATTGGCTCGCGATTTGATAGGCGCGCCGCGCGGTGTAGGTTTCCACAGTGATGGCGACCAGGTCGGTTGGATCGTCGAAGGGAATCGGCTCCAGGCGTTCATCGTAGAGGACCACCTGGACGTCGCGCGGAGTGAGCCCGGCCAGTATGGCGAAGACCAGAGGCGTCATCGCGTCCCAGGAGCGTATGTCGCTCATATTTGGGCGGACGAAGGTGACTTTCATAGGCTTTACCACGCGCGAATCGCCGACCGGGACGGCGAGGAGCCTGTCAAAGAATTTCACCCGGGGATTCCATGGTCTTCCCAGTCGCGAAGAAGTATACAAGTAATCTCTTCAGGTAAAGCACTTTTTTGAATACTTCCTATTGGCTAAAACTATCGCTTGCTGGCGCCGTAGGTGGATGGTGGATAGAAATGGTCCGCGCAGGGTAGTTTCGGCGTGAACACACCCTGCGTGTTACTATCGCAACCCTATGGCCACAGTTCCTGCAACCATGCGCGCCGTGCAGATCCGCGCTTATGATGGCGCCCCGCAAAGCATCGGCGTGGCCGAAGTGCCTGTGCCCCGTCCCGGACCAGGCGAGGTGCTGGTGCGGGTATTTGCGTCGCCGGTGAATCCCTCTGACCTCATGTTTGTTCGCGGGATCTACGGCTTCAAGAAACCCCTGCCGGCCACCCCCGGATTCGAAGGCAGCGGCACCGTGGTGGAAGCTGGCGCCGGCCTGATGCCGCGATTCCTGAAAGGCAAGCGCGTGGCTTGCGCGGCCGCCGACGCGAAGACCCCGGGCGGCATGTGGGCGGAGTACCTGGTGACTTCAGCGCAGTTCTGCATTCCTCTGCGCAAGAACGTGGACATGGAACAAGGCGCCATGATGCTGGTGAATCCTCTCACCGCATGGGCGCTGGTGGATGAGGCGCGCAAGGGCGGTCATCGCGCGGCGGTGCAGACGGCCGCGGCCAGCGCGCTGGGAAAAATGATGGTGCGCCTGGCCAAGCGGTTTTCTCTTCCGCTCATCAACGTGGTGCGAAGGCCGGAACAAGTTGAGTTGCTGCGGCAATCCGGCGCGGAGCACGTGCTGGATAGTTCGGCCGCTGGTTTTGACGAACAACTTCATTCTCTGTGCCACAAACTGGGCGCGACCATTGGCTTTGACGCCGTAAGCGGCGAGCTGTCCGCGCGCGTGCTGCGCGCACAGCCACTCGGCGCGCGCTTGCTGGTTTACGGTGCTCTGTCTCTGGAAACATGCCAGACAGATCCTGCGTCGTTGATCTTTGAAGGCAAGCGGCTGGAAGGCTTCTGGCTCAGCGGCTGGCTGCGCAATAAAAATCTTGTGCAGAAATTCCGCGTTTCCAACCATGTGCAGGCGCTTCTTTCCACCGATCTCAAGAGCGAAGTGCAAGGACGCTTTCCTTTGCCAGATGTCGCGCGAGCGCTCGATCAGTACGCCAAAAGCATGAGCGCCGGCAAAGTGCTGATAAAGCCCTAGCGCTGGACCACGGCCATGTTTAGTCGCCCTGTGCCGATAGCGGAGCGCGAACTTCTTCTGCCAGCGAATCCCGCACCGGCCACGATCCGGTAACGCACGCCAGAAGATAAAGACCGCCAACCATGGCAAAGCCTGCGGCCAGGCTTCGCTTGTGCGCCACGGTCCCTACCAGAATCGAGAAGCCAAGTTGCAGGCAGGTCCCGGCGAAATAGAAAGTGTTCTGCACGCGTCCCATGAAATGTTTAGGCACCATTTCCATCATGGCCGTGGTAATGGCCACGCCGCCCAGCCCCCGGCAAGAGCCCATGACGCAATAAACGGCCACGGCGGCAATCAGTCCCAGCGTGACGGTAAACGCGGCGATTCTCACCGGCCGCTGCAGATGCGCGCCCAGGAAGGGAAGCGCGATCAGCGAGATCCCCAGAAGCGCCATGGTCACGCCAATAGCGCGGCGATGTCCTGTACCGTGCAACAACGCCGGAGTAAAAAACGCGCTGGTGCACGCGCCGATGGCCCATCCTGAATTCAACCAGCCATAGCCCACGGCGCCGGCCTGCAGGATGCGGTCACTGAACGGCGCCGTGATGATGCCTTGCGTCAACATGCCGCCGATGAACAACGCCCATGAAATTCCCAGCAGCAATAATCGCGGACGCAAACGAATGTAGGCGATGCCTTCCCGCAACTCGTGCACAAAGCGGGCGACCTCGCTCTCATGATGCACGTGCGGCGAAGCCACTGCCACCACGTGGCGTCCTTTGCGCACAAACAGGTAGCAAGTGAACGAGAGGCCGTACGTCACAAAATCAATGAACAATATGCCGCCCAGGCCGATGTGGTTGTACACGAACCCCACGATCGCACCGGCAATCAGCCATCCGCCCTGGAATCCGGCGAGAATAAAGCTGTTGGAGTGGGCCAGCTTGGAATCCGGCGTCAACTCCTGAATCAGCGCGTTGATGGTGGGCCAGAACATCCAGAATCCGGCAGCCACCAGGATGCTCATCAAATAAACTTCCCACAATCGCGCCACGCCGTTCCAGGCCATCACGGCAACAATCAGGACGACGATGCCACGCGCCGCGTCCAGCACCATGACCAGACGGCGGCGGTCTTCGCGATCAATCACCACGCCGGTAAACGGCAGCATGAGCAGCGCGGGAATGGTCTGCAGCATGAGCATGGTGCCCAGGGCCATTTCCGAATGCGTGGCCTGCAGAACATACCAGGTGACTCCGGCCGCGTTCAGGCCGCTGCCCAACATGGAGATCACGTTGGCCGCGAATATCAGCCGCAGTCCGCGATGCTGAAGGATGTTGCGCACGCCTACTCACTTTAGCATTTCGCGTTGGCGAGTGCAGATCGAAGGGCCGTCTAGACTATTAGGTGCTCACGCAGCGGCCAGAGATGGCACGTGTTTCTCTGCGGTTCGTTTGATGGCCCGTACCATACCACTGAATATCAGAAGGTGGATGGGGTAGAGAGCATACCAGTACGTTTCCCCCAAGAGCCCGCGTGGCTGAAACCATGCGCAGCAACGCAGCAGCGTTTTTCCCTGCGACTGGGGCAAGAGTTCGAACTGCAGCCAGGCACGTCCAGGAAGCTTCATTTCCGCCCGCAGCAGGATCGAGCGGTTAGGCAGGACCCGCTGGACGCGCCAGAAGTCCACATGGTCGCCCGCGCTCAATCGAGCAGCATGGGTTCGTCCTCTTGACATGCCGACCCCGCCGGCCAGTTTGTCAATCCAGCCACGAAGCCGCCACAGCGCGTTGGCATGGAACCATCCGTTATCTCCGCCTATCCTTTCCAGCAGCCGGAAGACTTGTTCAGGCGAAGCGTGAATCATGGTCTGGCGAACATCCCGCGTGAGGCCCTGGTCGCGGATGGCCCAATGCCCCTCCGCCTGGGGAAGCTGGAGTTCGGGAGCGGTGTCCGGTCCCGAGCGCTGCAAAGCCACTTTTAGAGCGGCCTCGTAAGACATCGGCCAGATGTTGGGGAACAAGGTAAAGGCAGTGCTACCGGTACACACTGCCTCGCTGCGCAGACCTTCAATCAATGGACGGGTTACCGCCGCAGGCACTGGAGTCACAAGGTCCAGCCAATAAGAAGAGAGCCTCGGCGTAAGTACTGGAACGCGGACGAGCCATCGCCGCAGCCCGCGCATCCGGGCGTAAGTGAGCATCATGCTGCGGTAGGTTTCCACGGTGGAGCCGCCGATTTCGATGATCTGGCCAGTTGACTTAGTTCGGTGGAGTGCGGAAACCAGATATCGCAAGACGTCATGCACGGCGATGGGCTGCGTGCGGGTAATGACCCAGCGTGGACAAATCATCACCGGCAGCCGTTCGGTTAGACAACGAATGATCTCGAAGGAAGTGCTTCCGTTGCCGACGATGATGCCGGCACGAAATTCGGTGAGAGGCGGGCCAAACCTGCGCAGCACCGCCCCTGTTTCCACACGGCTCTGCAAGTGAGCGGAAACCGCAGTCCCCGCGGCCACCAACCCGCCTAGATAAATGACCCGTTTCACACCGGCGGCAACTGCCGCAGTGGCAAAGTTATAAGCGGCGCGGCGGTCCCGTTCTTCGAATCCATGCTCTGCCCCGGACATGGAGTGGATAAGGTAGTACGCAACCTCAATCCCCTTCAGCGCCGCCGGCAAAGTGTCACGACGCAAAGGGTCAGCTTCGACGACTGTTAGGCGCTTGAGGACATCGGGGACGGGACGTGTGGTGTCGCGCACCATGCAGGTCACGTCGTGGCCGGACTTCACCAGCAGGGGTACAAGCTGACGTCCGATGTATCCGGTCGCGCCGGTAACAAGTATTCTCATTTCGCCCCCGCATTCAGTTGATAGATTTTTAAGTTGAGAAGAGCAAAAAAGGAGGACGAAAGTGTTCAATACAACTGCAGAGTTCCCGTGCACTAACGTCCTCCTCCCGGCTCATCCACCAGATCAAGTTCTCAGTCGTCAAACGCTTGACGTGAGCCCGTAAGCGGAGCCGGCCATCATCTTCACCGCTCCGGCCCCGCCCTCCCCCAAGGCAGGTCTTGCCTTAGCGGGAATGCGCCAGTTCCTGGCCCCAACGGCGCTGGATCGCCTTCCACTGAACCGCCTGATACACAGCGGCCAATCCGACCAGTACGTAGACCACGGAACTGAACGCCGAGGTTTCGCCAAAATGCATGCCGAAGATGGCAGCCACCAGGTCAAAATGGGCCACGCCAACCAGGAACCAATTCAAGCCGCCGATTACCAGCAGCAATGCCGCCACAATGTCTGTAGTTTTCATGTTCTCCTCTTTCAAAGTGTTTTTTGTCTGCTTGCTATGGATGATGGTTCTGCCCGGGCTAGTACTTGGGCAGAAGTACGGTGTCAATCACGTGGATTACTCCGTTCGACGTCTGGATGTCAGTGGTGATGACGCTGGCATCATTGATCTTTACCGATCCACCCACCGTGCTGATGTGGATCTCCTGTCCGTTGACGGTCGGCGTAGACGCCAGTTTGACCACGTCCTTGGCGGCAACCCGGGCCGCAACCACGTGGTAGGTAAGGATGGCGCGCAGCTTGTCCTTGTTTTCCGGCTTGAGCAGTTCTTCCAGGGTGCCTGCCGGCAGCTTGGCGAATGCCGCATCGGTGGGGGCGAACACCGTGAACGGGCCTTTGCCTTTCAGCGTGTCCACCAGGTCCGCGGCCTGCAGCGCCTTGGCCAGTGTGTTGAATGAACCTGCGGCGACCGCCGTGTCAACGATGTCTTTTTCCGCAGTTGTGCCGCTGGCTGCGTACGCCGTTGTGACGGAGAGAAGCATTGCCAGCCCGCTCAGAATTGTCATTGATTTCATCATTTGAAAAACTCCTTTTGTTCTTGCACTCGATCGTGCTGTGCTGGTATTAACTGTAAGTCAAAACTATTTTCCTTACGTGCACAATCGGGCGGCCCAGCAAGTTCATGTGCATGACAGGCAAAAAACCGGGGTTCTTTTAACTGGGAGGAAAAGCAGGCGAATGGACTATGGTCAACAAGACAATTTCTGAAGGTCTCATGCCTTACGGCCTGGGAGAAAAGCTTCGTGCCCTGCGACTGAAGAAAAGCATGGGACTGGTGGAGTTAGGCAGGCACACTAAACTTTCACCCGCCATGCTGTCAAAACTGGAGCGAGGCAAACTGTTCCCGACCTTGCCGACCCTGCTCCGCATTGCCATGGTGTTCAGCGTGGGGCTGGACTACTTCTTCACCGATGAGCGGAAACGCCACGTGGTGGCGGTCGTGCGCAAGAATGAACGGCTGCGTTTCCCGGAAAAGCCCGGCGGAGGCGCCAGCACTTACCACTTTGAAAGTCTTGACTTCAAGGCCACGGAGCGCAAACTGAGCGCCTTCTATGCGGACTTTGAGCTGGTGGCGCCGGAGAAGGTCCGCATGCACCAGCACGCGGGCGTTGAGTTTCTCTACGTACTGCGGGGGAAACTGGAAATCGTCATCGGTTCCGACGCGCAGCGGCTGGACGAGGGCGATTCCATCTACTTTGATTCTGGTGTGCGCCACAGTTATTGGCGCATGACCAAGCAGCGGTGCAGCGCGATCATTGTGACTACCCCGTGAAGCTGCAGTCCGCGATTCTGAAGGATGTTACGCACGTCTACTCACTTTAGCATCCTTCGGCGGGCGAATTGTTTGCTTGCTCCGGGGAACCCTAAGCTGGAATAATCTCCGGCACGTGTTCAGAGACATCTTCAAACATTTCCCGGAGTTGTCCCAAGCTGGGATCGTTGCCGCCGCGCTGGTCCTTCCCAGCGCGTCGCTGCAAACGGTCAAGCCCTACAACGCCTATCACGACGGGACGGACATCCTGTTTGCGCCCGAGGTCACCGGCTCGCGCCATCTGGCCAGCTTTGGGCCGTGGAATTTTGGCGAACGCCTGACCGAAGGCAAGCCCCTGGACAAGCGGCTTAACCTTTATATAGTGGTCCCCGGCGAGCAATATCATTCGGCCGCGCGCCCGGAATACGACCACACTCGCGTGGTCAACAAATACACGGTGGACGGCAAGCCTCGGGAGTGGGACATCTACTGGTGTTTCGTCCTTGATCCCAGCGTGTCCCCCGACCTGCGCAGCGAACGGGAATTGCTGATGGCCGCGGAACAAAGGTTCCGTCCGGCAGACCTCTTTGATATCCAGGACATTCCCGCCAACACCGCTCTGGCGGAAAAGCTGGGCATTGCCACGTTCGCCGATCTCAAGCGCTTTCGCCGCAAAGACGGCGCCTTGCCGCGAATCCTCATCGTGCCGGCGCACCTTGCCGTGCGCGGGAAAGCCCAGCGGCCGGAAATGGCGCCGCTGGCGAAGTAACGTGGCTGAAATTCTGCTGCGCAAAGCGAGATTCTGCTTGCGCGAAGCGAGGTGCTGCTCGCGCAAAGCGAGGTGCTGCTCGCGCAGAGTGAGGTTCGGCTTGCGCGAAGCAGCGCGGGTCAGTCAGCGATCTCCCGGACTTCCACTTCGTCAAAGATGGCGCGGACTTCCTCCCACACCACTTTTCTTGCATCGGCGGAGTCAGGCAGTCCATGCTGCAGCAGAAATTCCCGCATGTTCAGATATACGCTTCCCGAATTGTCGGCGTAGAACCCTGGAATCAAGAGAATGAGCTCCTTCTTTTTCTTTCTCATGGCGCGGCCTGTCTTCATGCTCGTCTTGAGGCCCTGAAAAGCCTCCGGCTGATTTGCGCCGGAAAGGTTCGCTCCCGTTTGAAGAGTAGTGCGTCGGGCGGCCTTTCCGTTTCATCTCAGAGCCGCGTTTTCGCTGCAAGTTCATTGCGATGGACCGCACGGGATATTGGGGTAGTGGGCTAATGCCGCGCTGCTTTCGCTTTCTTGGTTGTCCAGAGTCCGCGATGGTAGGCCGGATCCCGAACACATCAGCACATCTTATGTGGAAAGAAGTCACTTGAGTTTCCGTATGCACCTACGGAGATTTACGGGATTGACGAATGCTTTTTCAAAGAAGCTAGACAACCTGAAAGCTGTGGTTTGCCTCGGGTTTGGGTTCTACAACTTCTGCCGTGTTCACCAAACTCCGCGGGTCACTCCCGCAATGGAAGCGGGCTAATTGACCACGTTGGGAGCGTTGCCGAATTGCCAGGGGCGGCATAAAATTGCCGCCTTACTTCATGACTTTGAAGAACAAGGCGAGGAATGATGGCTCCGGCAGCCGCATCAGCAAAATGCATGTTCTCGTCTCTGATTCCTGCTTCCACAGTTGCTTGCGTAGTACCGAGATTGCCATATTTCGCTCCAATAAAAACCCGCCCTTCCGGCAGGAAAGTGCTCGATGTCGCAAAAACTTGCAACGGCCCTGTTGATTGTGTGGCTCGTTCTTCTCGTGCCTTGGTTCATGCTGGCTCCATGGGCGGCCATGGTCTTCGATGGCGGAGTGACTTGGAGCGCTTACCTAATTGTCTGGTCGATCTGGACCTATCCGTTGACTGTGATCGCCGGGGCGGCCCTGAGGAAGAAGGCCCCAGCATTCGTTCTGCTTCCTTTCCTGAACGTGCTGGGTCTGGTCATTGCCCGTTGATTTACTCATCCCGCGACCTCCCGCCGTGGCCCGCGACTGCCCGCGATTGGCAACGCAGCATTAGCCCACGACCGGATATCGGGAAATCGCAACGCTGCCGTGCTCTCCATTTATACTGTCACGTGCGTTTTGTTCCATAGGAGACAAGCTGCTTCCTTATATACACATTGGCAGGTTTTTTGATCTGCCCACCTTCGGCCTGTTCATGTGCCTGGCGTTCGTGGCCGCTTACTTCGCCCTGGACGCCGAAATCAAACGCCGCAAGCTCAGCCTGGATACCTACAGCGTCGTCGCTTACGTGGCGCTGGCCGGAATCCTGGGCGCCAAGCTGTGGCACATCATGGACACGCCGGCGGACCGTCCAACGCTGGACTTGCTCTTCAGTTGGCAGGTGTTCGGCTGGTTCCGCGGCGGCTTTGCCTGGTTCGGCGGGTTCGTCGCCGGCATCGCCACACTGCTGCTGATCGCCCGCCGCCATCGCGTCAACCTTCTTGCCATGCTCGATCTTTCCAGCTCCGCGGCGGCCATTGGTTACGCCGTGGGCCGCATCGGCTGCCTCGTCTCCGGCGACGGCGACTACGGCATTCCCACCAACGTGCCCTGGGGCATGGCGTTTCCCAACGGGCTGGCCCCGACCACGCAGGCCTGCGTGAACTGGAAAGACGCCGTGCATCCTCTGGGATGGCCGGCAGATTGCGCCGTTCATCCCACGCCGATCTACGAATTCCTGGCCGGCGTGCTCATCTTCTGGTACATCTGGCGGCGCGGCACGCGCGCGCTGCGGACTCCGCTCGGCCCGGGCGTGATCGTAGGCGAGTTCCTCATCCTCAGCGGCCTGGAACGTTTTCTCGTCGAGTTCATCCGCATCAACCCGCGTGTGATCTTCATTCCGATCGCGCCGCATGCGGCGCTGGGCATGAGCAACGCGCAGTTCACCGCGCTGCTGTCCATCGTCGCCGGAATCATCATTCTTCTTTTTGCGAGGTGGCGATTTCGCCGCGTTGACCCCGTCCACAAAGTCCTGGACCACGTAACCCAGCATGGAAACGAAGTAAAACCGGAATATCATCGCGCCACCCCGGAGTGTCCCCACCCGGAGCGCTGGAGAATGTTTGACACCATGACCGCTGAAGTTGAAGTCCTGGAATTCCTGCGTTGCCTGGTCACCACCGTCAAGCCCAACATCATTGTTGAAACCGGAACGTTTCTGGGCGTGAGCACCGTGTACATGGCGGAAGGCCTCAAGCAAAACGGCTTCGGCAAGATCATCACCTGCGAGCCTGACCCGGAAGTGTTTGCCAAAGCCAAAGAGAAGATCGCGGCCTCAGGCTTGTCCAAGTGGGTGGACTCCCGCCAGCAGTCTTCGCTGGAGATCAAGGTCAGCGGGACGATTGATATGCTGTTTTGCGATTCGGTGGTGGAGCTGCGCGAACAGGAAGTCCGCCACTTTCTTCCGCAGGTAAATCCCACGGGCCTGGTCCTGATGCACGACGCCAGTTCGCACCTCAAGACCGTGCGCGACGCGGCGCTCAAACTGGAACAGGAACAACTGATCTCCGTTGTCCTACTGCCGACGCCGCGCGGGTTAGTGATCGCACAGAAGAAGGAAGGACGGAAGTAAAGATTGAGTAAATGAGTAATTTGGTAATTGGGTAAATTTGGCACAGGGTTGTCCTACGGTTTTTGATCTGCCGCAAGCTCCTGTTATCCTTCCGCGCATGACTCTCTCAGTGTGCATCATTACTCTGAATGAGGAAGCCAACATCGTCCGCACGCTGGACAGCGTGAAAGGCATTGCGGACGAAATCATTGTGGTGGACTCCGGCAGCACGGACAAAACCGTGGCCCTGGCGCAGGCGCGCGGCGCGAAAGTCTTTACCGAGCCGTGGAAAGGATTCGCCGCGCAGAAAAATTCGTCGCTGGCCAAGGCGACCTGCGACTGGATTCTGTCGCTCGATGCCGACGAAGAAGTCAGCCCGGAACTCGCCCGGAGCATCAAGGCGTTGTTAACGACAAGTTCGCCTGCGGGGTTTGCCGGTTACAAGATGAATCGCCGCAACATGTACATGAAGCGCTGGATCAAGCACAGCGGCTACTATCCCGACCCCAAGCTGCGGCTGATCAAGCGCGGCGCGGCGGAATTTGAGTTGCGCGCCGTGCATGAAGACATGAAGATGGCCGGGCCGCTCGGCCACCTGGACGGCGACATGATTCACCACGCTTATCCCACGCTGGAAAGCTTCATCGAGCACGCTAACCGTTATTCAACTCTGGGCGCGCAGATGGTGGTGGAGAAGCGTCCGGTGGGCTTCAGCTTTATCAATATCGTTCTGCGTCCAATGGTGCGTTTTCTCTACAGCTACATTTTCCGTCTCGGCTTCCTCGACGGCCGCGAAGGCCTGCTGGTGCTGATGACCCACGCCGCGTACGTGAGCTGGAAGTATGCCAAGGCGTGGGAAATGTCAAAGAAGATTGGGTAAATGGGTAATTTGGTAATCGGGAAACTGTTCAGCACAAGCAAGCGCGGGCCCTTGGTTTCTGCTTGGCGGCTGCCAAACCACTGCGGCAAACTCCACGACATACCTAAAGAATTGTCATCTTGAGCGGAGCGCCGATACGCGCTTATTCGCTAACTGCGGTGACGGGCGCGAGTCGAAAGATCCCGAAGATGTTGGATCATCAAATGCAGCGGCGGGGCGTTCTCCCAAAGAGCGTCGAGAAAAACTCCTTCAACCTGCATGGCGGTAAAACCTTCCCGAGATTCTTCGACTCGCCCCTCGCTGCGTGCTCTCTACGCTGCGGCCTTTCTGGCGACACGCGCGGCTCTCGCCGGTGAACTGATCGCGGCCAGGGCTTTGCAGATTTCGCTGTCTTTCGCCGCTTTCATGCGTACGATGTCATCCAGAGAGAGGATGCCCACCACTTCATAGTTGCGGTCCACCACGGGAAGACGGCGCACCTTGGCCCGTCCCATACGCTTCAGGACCAGGTCCACTCTCTCCGCCGGCGTGCAAATGGTAAGTTCTCTGGACATGCAATCATCCACTGTTACGGATCCAGGGTCTTTGCCGGGGACGAGCACTTTGAGGCAAAGATCGCGGTCCGTGACCACTCCGACGAGCTTGGCATGCTGGCTGATCTTTTCCGTTACGGGAACGATGCCGACGTCAAAGCGCGACATCAACTCAGCGGCAACATAAATGGCGTCTTTGGGAAAACAGCATGCAGGCGCTCTGGTCATAATGTCCTGGACTTTCATACGGTAACCTCCTCAGGCGGCGGTCGCGGACCCGCGCCGCGTGTCGCCAACCTGCATTGATCATCGTCCGGGCCGAGAGGTTATGCTGTGCGCGCCGTTACAGGGAGGTGTGATAAAGAAGATTGCCAGAATTGCCAAAAGTGCATGGTGTGAAGACACTGTAGGAGCATGGTGATGGGAAGCATCCTCGGGGTCCTTCCACGCGCCCTCAGCCCGCCGGGGCGGGACTCAGGCTCGGTCAGGATGACAGGCGTTAAGATTCTTTGAGGCTGTACCCGACAACCGCCCCGAATTGACCTTCAGGACACTTGACAGGCGTGCGCACAGATGAACTTCTTCGCGCTTTTCTGAGCGAATAAAATACGGTACAATGCGAATACGGTACTTAGTATTTAGTAGTTGGCACTTGGCAAAATCCGCAAAATGCGGGCCGCGCCGCCCAGGCGGCGGGGAAATGGTCTTTGACAAAAAAAGCAATCAGCAGTCAGCATTCAGCTAAGGCAAAAGCACAAAACCCGTCGATTACCTCAAAGCAGGCAGAGAGCGTAAAGAATGAATGACTTAGAGCTGGATTTTACTGATGAGTAAACAGTTGGGTGACCGTTGGGTCGAATGGAATAAACCCTTTGCTTTTAACAACGGAAGCAGGGGAGGGGTGGGGTGGGGAGTAACAGATTGGTGATTACGAAATTGGTAATCGGGTGATTGAAAGGCAAGAGCCTACCGGATCATCGCTAAGATCGGAAAGGCAAAACCCTACCGCTGATCCACGGCAGGCCGGGACAGGTTAACACTATCGATGCTTACTTCGGCTTGGCCAGCGCGTCAGAGAGCAACTGGGCTTTCACCGCCAGGTTGTAGGCGCGCACCTGGTCGTTGTTCTTGGAGGCTTCGCGGCTCTGCGCGATGAATGCCTTGATCTGCGTGACCACGTCTTCTTCGTCCTTGGAGAGCTGGCGCTTGAGGCCGTTGAGATTGTTCTCCGCGGTTTGCAGGAGGTGGTCGGTGGCCGCCTGATCATGCGTCGCGTCGCTCTTCACCGGGCCGGGCGCAAGACTGGCCAGAGGCGCGGACGCGGAGTCCGGTTTCGCTGGAAGCGTGTTCCTGGCTTCCTGGGTTGCGGGAGTAGCCGTGGGCTTTTCCTGGGGAGTCGGCGTGGGCGCGGGCTTCTTGGCGACTGGACGCGGCTTGCGCGGCAGCGGTTTCTTGTCCGGCTTCTTCTGAGCGGTTTGCGCCTGCTCGGTTTGCGGGGTCTCTTGCGCCGGCTGGCCCGCGGTGGCGGACTGCGGCGGCGCCGGTTCCGGCGGAGCAGGCGTGGGAGAAGCTACTGGCGGAGGCGCTGTTGCCGTGGTCTGCGCCGGCTTCTTCTGGAAGCAGCCGCTGCACACCAGCAGCGCGAACACCAGCAGCGTGGACGTCGGCAGCCGGAACAATAGCAAACCAGGGCCCGGTTTGATACGAAGTGGCTTCATGTCTTGCTGACCGAATCCTCGGAAGGGACGCGGCGCGGTTGTTCCATTGTAGTGGATTCTGCCAGGGGAAAGCGCAGGTAAAAAGTGGTCCCATGGTCGGCGATGGAGGTGAACTCCAGCGAGCCGTGATGCAACTGCACCACGCGGTACGCCATGGCCAGGCCAATGCCGCTGCCGCCTTTTTTGGTGGTGAAATACAAGTTAAAAATCTTGTCGCGCAGGTCGGCCGGAATGCCGCTGCCGTGGTCGCGGATGGAAATCAACGCGCCTTCAGTTTCGCGGCGCGTGGTCACCCGCAGGGCGCCTCCATCCGGCATGGCTTGGACTCCATTGAGCACAATGTTCAGCACCGCCTGCTTGACCAGGTCAACGTCAACCCGCGCGGGCAGCGGGTCCTGGGAGGTCTTGCGTTCAATGCGCACGTCGTGCTGCGCCGCCGCGGGGGCGGCCAGGGCCACCACTTCATCCACCAGTTTGTGCAGGTCAATCTCCGTCAGCCGCAGGTCCACCGGACGGGTAAAGTCCACCAGGGTCTGCACCACGCGGTCCAGCCGCTGGATTTCACTGCCGATCACGTCCATGTGGCGGCGCGTGTCGGGATCAATGTCCTTCAATTTCTGGCGCAGGACTTCCAGGTGCACCACGATGGCGTTGATGGGATTTTTGACTTCATGGGCCACGCCGGAGGTGAGTCTTCCAATGGCCGCGAGGCGGCGCGACAACTCGATCTCATCTTCAATGCGGTGCACCGACTCAGAGTCGCGCAGCGTGAGCAGCGCGCCAATGCGTTCGCCGCGTTCCTCGATGAAGTCCAGTGACACCTGCACGATGTGGCCGTTCTTGGCTTCCACTTCTTCCTGGCCCACCGGCTGGTGGTTGTTGAAGGCATCCAGGACCATCCGGCCCAACGGCGATTCGGTGGAAAAAATCTGCGATGGATAGCTGCCCAGCATTTCTCCGCGCGCCCGGCCGACAAAGCGCTCCACCGACGCGCTGACCAGTACCGCGCGAAAGTCGCTGGTGAACAGCATGACGCCATCCTGCAGGTTGGCCATCATCTGGTCCAGGTTCTCTTTCAGGGCGGAGAAGACTTCCTTCACGTCGCGCACCTGGCGGCCCAGCCGTTCAATCTTGTGGGAGACCGCGCCGTATTCGTCCGAGCGCTGCGGCAGAGAGAGGGTGGGCTCGGCTTGGCCGGAGGTCAGCAAGTCCAGGCGGCGGCTGATGGCGCTTAGCGGACGCAGAGTGAGACTGGAAACCAGCACAGAGAGAAAGAGAGAAACCAGGATTGCGCCGCCCGATACCTGCAGCGCGCGTTTCATCTGCTTCTTCACTTCGTTCTGCAGCAGGATGGTGGAGACGGCGATCCTTACTTCGCCGAAGGGCGCGCCACCGCGTTGCAGAGGCATGGTGTAGTCGTAAAACTGGATCGGCCCGTTAATCATTCTGAGCTGGTCGCGAAAGTTGGCTTTCACCAGGGTAGAAAGGTCTTTGCGCCGCGAGATGGTCTTGCCCAACAGGGCTGGGTTGGAATGCGACAGCACGTAGCCATCGGTGTCAGTAATGGCAGCGTCATAGAAATCGGGCCGGTAGCTCAGCCACGATTCCAGCAGCGAGTTGACCGCCGTGTCGGTTTCCAGCAAGTCTTTCAACGCGGCGTTGACCTGTTCCGGGTCCTTCACGTTGATACGGGTGTCTCGCAGGTCCACCTGCAGGGCATTTTGCGCGGCGGCGACGACTTGGTACGCGGTGGCTTCCGCTTCTTTGTTGGTTTGCTCAATCCGCTGGTGGACCAGCTCGTAGATGTACACGCCCGCCATGGCGGCCACAATCACCACCACCATGCCAGTGATGGCGAACACCAGTTTGGTTTTCAGGCGCAAGGTGGGCATGCGGGTGTTTAGCTGGCGGCTTCGCTGGCCACGCCGGCGTTGCCATACTCCTTGAGTTTATTGTGCAACGTTTTCAGGCTGATGCCCAGAATTTCCGCGGCCCGGGTCTTATTGTTATTGGTCGCGGCCAGGGTCTTGAGGATCAGCATCTTTTCCGCTTCGCCCACGGTGGTGCCCACTTCCATGCGGATGCCGTCACCATCGCCGGTGGAAATCTTCAGGCTGCTGCTGCCAAAGTTGGGCGGAAGATGGCTCTGCTCCACCACGCTGCCCTGGCAGACGATGACCGCGCGTTCCAGCGTATTGCGCATCTCGCGCACGTTGCCCGGCCAGTTGTAGCTGGAGAAAATCTGCAGCACCGCGTCATTCACACCGGCCACGTTGCGATTGTGCTTGGCGTTCATGTCGTTCAGCAACGCTTCCACCAGTTGCGGGACGTCTTCTTTGTGCTCGCGCAGCGGCGGCATGTGGATGGTGAAGACGTTCAGGCGATAGTAGAGGTCGCCGCGCAATTCGCCCCGGGCCACAGCCTCCTCGGGTACCTTGTTGGTGGCGGCGAGCACGCGGACATCCACCGGAGTTTCCACTTTGCTGCCCAGGCGGCGCAATTTGCGCTCTTCCAGCACACGCAGAAGCTTGGCCTGCGTGGGCGCCGGCATTTCACCGATTTCATCCAGCAACAACGTGCCTTCTTCAGCCAGTTCAAAGCAACCAGCGCGGCGTTCCACCGCTCCGGTGAACGCGCCTTTCTCGTGGCCAAAAATCTCGCTTTCAATCAACGTTTCCGGAATGGCCGAGCAGTTGATGGCCACAAACGGCTTGTTTTTGCGCGGGCTAAGGTCGTGAATGGCCCGCGCCACCATTTCCTTCCCGGTGCCGCTTTCCCCGGTGATCAGTACGGACGCCGTGCTGGGGGCCACCATCTCCACCATGCGGAAGATTTCCTGCATGGCCTTGGACGAGCCGACCATATTCCCGAAGACTCCGGTGTCCCGCAGCTTGCGGCGCGTGGCTTCCAACTCGATCGTGGTGCCGCGCTGGCGCGCGGCGTTTTGCAGGATCTGCTTCAGCCGCGAAGGCTCCACCGGCTTTTGAATGAAGTCATAAGCGCCGGCCTTCATGGCGTCCACGGCGATGTCAATACTGCCTTGCGCGGTGAGCAGGACCACGGCAATCGGTTTCGGCTGCTCGGCCAGGCGCTGCAAGAGTTCGATGCCGTTCATGCGCGGCATCTTGTAGTCGGTGACCACGATTCCCGGCGACCACGCAGCCACTTTGTCCAGGCCTTCCAGTCCGTCTTTGGCCGTCTCTGTGCGGTAGCCCCAGGCTGTAATCAATTCCGCCAGCCCGGTCCGTTCGTTTTCTTCGTCCTCCACAACGAGGACTTTCTCCTGAGTACTCAAAGGTTCCCCTTTTTAGAAAGATTACACCAGTCCGGCGCTTTCCGGGCAGCCTGGAGCCGCCTTCGTACACCGCCGCACAGCGCCTTGGCAACCATCACTTCGCGCAAATTTTCCCGGGAAAAGCCGCTATTTAACAGGGTAGACTCTTTTGGGCGAATCTGCATCCTTGTAGAGACCAGCGACCCGGCCGCTCGAGCACCGGGATTTTCGCCAGGAGAACCCATATATGAAGATGAAAAGTCATTGGATGGTTGCCGCGGGCGTGGGGTTGATTGCCGTCAGCGCTTGGGCGCCGATGGCGAGCGCTTTCTCCACCGGAAATGCCCCCGCCCCGCCGCCGCCGGCGGTCGCCAGCCAGAGCGCGCCCGGCGCTTCCGCCGGGTTGAGCAACGGGACCGTTCTGCTGATACAACTTTCCAAGTCCGTGGACACAAAAAGCGCGAAAGCCGGCGACGAGGTGACCGCCAAACTGGTTTCTGACGTGAAGGCCGACGGCAAAGTCGTCCTGCACCAAGGCACAAAGCTGATCGGTCATGTGGCCCAGGCCCGAGCCCATACCAAGGAAACCCCAGGGTCCACGCTGACCATGGTCTTTGAAAAGGCCGTCGCCAAAGGCGGTGTTGAAACGGTCTTGAGCGTCAACATTCAGGCCGTAGGGGCGCCGCCGCTGCCCGCGATGTCCTCCAACATCAATCCGGATCTTGGCGTGCCGACTTCCATGGGAAGCCAGGGCAGCAGGGTCAGCACTGCGCCGCCCAGCGGGATGGGGCCAGCGTCCAGCGGACCCATGAGCAGACCGGCGGGCGGCGTGACCGACGGAGCGGTAAACACAGGTGTTTCCGCCAACGGCGTCCTCACCCCTTCGAGCAAAGGTGTCTTTGGCATTTCCGATGTCAGCCTTGCGGCCGCAACCGACGCGAGCCAGCCGCCCGTACTCCAATCCGCCGGCCACAACATTAAGCTGGAGAGCGGAACGCAGATACTTCTGGTGGTGAGCGCCAAATAGCACATTGAGAGCTCTTCCCTTGGCGGCCGGGCGCAAGGTCCTGGCCGCTTCTTGCTCTCCCGATGTCCGTCTGGAAGCCCACAACCACAACTTTCGCCATCCCATGCCAGGGCCAGCCGATACTACGAATCACCCTAGTCCTTGTTTTTTGTGGTTTATCTTGGCAACCGATTAGTGCACAATGTTGCACTAAAGTGTAGTGACATATCCGGGTGCTGCTTACTTGTGGGGTGCGATATGAGAAACTGCGCGATTGTCATCGTCATTGCCTTACTCTTCACCGTGGGCACAATCTGCCCAAAAATGACTCCTTCTGCCTCTGCCCAAACTCCGGTTGTGCCGGCAGCAGCCAAGCCTGCGGTTGCACCCAGCGTCGTCCTGCCGCCCGGCATCCACCTGGTGGCAGAGTTTGATGACACGCTCAATGCCAAAAAGCTGAAGCCCGGGAGCAAAGTAAAAGGGACTCTTACGCAAGACTTGATTCTTAAGGGCAAGATCGTGGCGCCGTCGGAATCCCGGCTGATCGGTCACGTCACCGAGGCCAAAGGCGCGACCGATGCAGATCCGTCGTCACGTTTGGGAATTGTCTTTGACAAGATTCTGCTCAAGCACCACCAGGAGCTGGATTTCGTCGGAGTCGTGCAGGCTTTAGCTCCTCCTGGCCAAAGGAAGTCGAAAGTGGATATGCCCAGCCAGATGCTGCCTCCGTCACTGATGGGCGGCGGCGGCAACGCCCAGGCGAACAGCACCATTACCCCTCCCGGCGGATCTCGCGGCAGCAACAACAACAACAATCGCACCACGTCATCGGGAAATACCGGAGCTTCTTCCATGGCGTCCATGCCGGTGTCCGCGCCGGTTAGGATCAAGAGTAATCCTGGCAGCAGCCCCGGAGATGCGGTAGCGACCGTGGAAGTGGGCGACGGGGCCAAACCGATCAGCGCTGGTTTGCCTCAAGGCGTTGTCGGGCTGCCGGGCTTAGCGCTCAGTGCCGGGCCTTCAGCCCTAACGCCGGGGCCGGTGATTCTGTCCAAATCAGGCAGTGTGAAGCTGGAATTCGGCACGCAGGTCCTGCTTAAAGTAAGCGGACCTCCGCCGCAGCAGGCCCAGGTCCACTAGCCGGCGTATGCTGATCAGTAAACCCTTTCTTTGACCAATCCCGTTGGCCTTGGGTAACTTGCTGGCAGAAAATGGCCGTGGCAATCTGCCAATAAGCCATAATTGTGGAGAAGTTCCCCTAGACCAATGCGACCCATGCGTTCTGGAATTTTTTGCAGCATCATTCTGTTGAGTTGGTTTTGGCTCGCCACTCCGGCGTCCGGCCAGTCATGGCTGCCGCTCGGTCCGGACGGAGGCACGGTCCGCAGTCTGGCCTTTGATCCCAGGAATCCAGAGCACATCTTTCTAGGCACCAGCGCCGGCCGGTTGTACCTCTCGGTGGACAACGGAGCCAGTTGGTCGCGCTACGCGCATTTAGGCAGCGCGTCGGAGATGGTGCTGGACCACATCATCATTGATCCTGCGAATCCCAGAAACATCTACGTGGCCGCATGGAATGCGCAGTCGCCCAACAGTGACGGCGACGTTTTTCGCAGCAAAGACGGCGGCAAGACCTGGGACCTTGTGGCCGATCTGCACGGCAAATCCATTCGCGCGCTGGCCATGGCGGCGTCGGACCCCAAAATCCTGGTCGCAGGAGCGCTCGACGGGATCTTCCGCAGCCGCGATGGCGGCGATAACTGGACACGCATCTCGCCTGAGCACCATGCCGAAATCAAGAACGTTGAGTCGGTGGCCGTTGATCCTGCCAATCCCGACATTATTTACGCCGGGACCTGGCACCTGCCCTGGAAGACCGATGACGGCGGCAAGACCTGGCACAGCATCAAAAAAGGCGTGATTGACGATTCCGACGTGTTCTCGATTGTGATTGACTCGCAGAACCCGGCCAGTCTTTACATCAGCGCGTGTTCGGGGATTTATCGCAGCGAATCGGCCGGCGAATTGTTTCGCAAGATCCAGGGAATTCCTTATTCCGCGCGGCGCACGCGCATGTTGCAAATGGACCCCACGGACCACAAGATTGTTTATGCCGGGACCACGGAAGGTTTGTGGAAGACCACCGACGGCGGAGCCACATGGAGGCGTACCACCGGCGCCAACCTGGTGATCAATGACGTGATGGTGGACCCCAAGCGTCCGGCGCACGTGCTCCTGGCCACCGACCGCAGCGGCGTGCTCTCCAGCGACGATGGTGGCTTTACGTTCACCGCGGTCAATCGCGGGTTTACCCATCGCCAGGTGGCGGCGCTGCTGGTGGACCGCCGCGACAAGTCCATCCTCTACGCCGGTCTGCTCAACGACAAAGAATATGGAGGAGTTTTCCTTTCGCGCGACGCCGGACAGACCTGGAGCCAGATCAGTGACGGACTGGATGGCCGCGACGTTCTGGTGCTTCGCCAGGCCATGGACAATTCTCTGGTCGCCGGCACCGACCGCGGGATTTTCCAGTTCACCAGCGACAACAAGCGATGGGTCCCTCGCAATACGCTGGTGGAAGAGAAGGCCGAAGTTGAGAAAGGAAATGCCCTGAAGCCGCGCTCCAAGCAGCCGGCTTCGGCTATTGCAAAGACGCCGCCAGTGACCAAGACGGTCATAAGCGAGCTGAACGCGCGCGTCAGCGGGCTGGAGCTTACCGGACAGAAGTGGTACGCCACAACTTCCACCGGGCTGCTGATGAGCGAGGACTCCGGACAAACCTGGCGCAAGCCGGAGATTGCCGTCAAGGGCCTCCACACACTGGCCGTCGCTGACCGCATGGTGGTGGCCACCAGCCGCAACGCGGTGGCCGTCTCCGTCAACGGCGGTGAAAGCTGGCTCACTCCCAAACCGCTGGAAGCCGAGTTTGTCATCAACTCGGTATCGCTGGATTCCACCGGCAACATCTGGCTGGCGGCGCGTGAAGGCGTGTTCCGCAGCAGCGACCTGGGCGATACTTGGAAGCGCATCTCGTCCCTGCGCCTCTCCAATGTCGTGAATGTTCAATTCGATGAAGAGAACCAGCGCATCCTGGCCACCGGCGCGGCTTCTTCCAACGTGTTTTCCAGTTCAGACAACGGACGCACCTGGGAGCCCATCAACTCCGGCTGGCTGCTGCGCACTGTCCGTTCTGCCGGGGCCAGATTGCTGGGAACCACTCCTTTCGACGGCGTGGTCCTTCAGCCGGAGCCGCCGGCGAGTTTGCAGCCCGTAGCCGGCAGTGGCACGCGCTAGCTGACGGTAGACCGCTTTGAACTCATACGAGGATCCAGGTGACCGACGCACCTCAAGCTGTGTCGTCCTGAGCGACCACGCGCGAGCAGAGCGAGTAAGTGGGAGTCGAAGGATCCCGAGAATGTTTGTCCTCACCATGCCGCGTCAGTGAGTTCTCATCAAGCACTCAGATTCAAACTCGTCAATTCTGTTGGCCTCGCTCATAGCCGCTTACCAACTCTGAATTCGCCGGACTGCAAAAGTAGCGCAGATCGAGTCGCCAATGTACATCCGGCGAGAGGGGCATTTTGAAGGCTGGCATGACGGTGATTAGGGACCGGATTTGGTAAAAAGTACACGCTGACCGTGCGTCAGCAATATGTAAGTTAATGAAAAAACACTGCTTACACTGGCAATCGTATTGCAACATCATTACCGGCAGTTCCCCCGCTGCCGGGAGTACGTATGAAGGGCTCAAGGATTTCCAAGTTCCTGCTGTTTCCGCTGTTGAGTGTTCTGGCGATTGCCGGTTGCAAAGGCGTTGAGGCGAACCAGCCCGCCGCCGGGGCGGACGCGTCCAGTTCGCAACAGTTGCCGTTCACTGGAAACAAGCCGCTGGTGGTCCCAGCGAATTCCACGATTTACATCCGCCTGCAGGAGCCTATTTCCAGCGCTACCGCGCGCGAAGGCCAAACCTTTAACGCCGTGCTGGACCAGCCGCTGGTGGTGGACAACCAGACCATTGCGCCGGAGGGCGCGGGAGTGACCGGGACGGTTCTGGCGGTGCGCGAATCGGGACGCCTGCACAACGCCGGCTACCTGCGGATCACATTGACGTCCATTACTCTGAACGGCAAGCCAACACCGCTGCAGACCAACAGCGTGTTCATGGGTGGCGACCGGAAACACAACATCGCCATCATGAGCAGCGGCAAAGGCGGGGTCCGTTTGCTGGACGCGTTGGCCGGCAGCAAGAGCGTGACCGTCAGCAAAGCGGACGGAACTCCCGGAAGCGGCGGCAAGAAGCAAGTAGGTTTTGCGGCGGACGATCGCCTGGGTTTCCGGCTGACCCAGCCGCTAAGCATTAGTTAGGCTTGCTTACGCTGCCGCAGGGCCCTTGGCTTTGGTAATGGTCTTGGCTGGCGCTGTCAGCGTGGCCCTGAGGATGCGGTTTCTTTCCCGCTTTTTCGCTTGCGTCCGATTGCGTGAGTTCTCCCGTGCATTGAGCTTTGGCATTCGCAGGACTCCATTCTTTCTCATCTTTGATCCTACGCTGTTGCAGGGGTGCGTGCCGGTAATTCGGGATTTTTGACTGCGGCAGGCCGGGGTGAGATCGTGGTAAGCCAACGCCAGCGCATCCGGCGTGTCGGCATCGTCCGAACACCATGGCCCACGCGCCTTTCTTGAAATCCTTGGTTTTGACCAGCTTCGCCGGCGTCCCCCATACCGGCGCCACCTGCCTGTCTACATAGGTCTGCATTGCGGCGATCAACTTGTCAAAGTCAACGTCCAAGGCAGGAGTGGGGCAGGCGGTATCGCCTGCCCTCCCCTTGCGGATGCCCGCGTTTGACCAACTACTTACCCAGAAGCGGATTGATGTGTTTCTTGGCGACCTTGGCGGTCTCAAGTGCGGCTGGTACCCCTGCACGGTGGCCCCCGAAGCAGCCTTTGATTCCTCCTGCTGCTTCGTATCCCTGGATTCCTGCCATCCAACTGCCGCTAAGGTTGGCCGCATAAACCAAGTTCGGAGTGTCGTTGAAAGTCCATGTAACGAGTCCTTCAACCTGGAACCACCGTCCACTGTGTACGAACGGGGCGGGCGAAGTCCAAGTGCCGTCCGCATTGAAGGTCTGATTGAACGAACCGGTGATGCTGCCGTCGCATCCCCAATCCGTAGTTAATGACCAAGAGCCAACAACGTTTGCCATAATTTCTTCCTTTCTTGTTCTATTGTGACCCACCTCCGGTTTCCGTTGCAGCGTGAGCAGCAAGAATTGCAGGTCGCGTAAACCTGAGATTCCCGTTTTGAACTACTGCCAAAATCGCCGGAATTGAACACCCAACGCCAAGGATGGCTGAGGTCTGCGCTTTCTTGTGGTGGATGGGGCCCCCTGCGTCGCGCGCGGCACTGAGTAGAGCGCTACTCTGACGTAAGACAGAGAACCAGCCAAAGATGGGCCACGCGCCTGGGCCACCTACGCTGTTGCAGGGATGGCTGGCAATGTTGCAAACTTTATTTGAAAAGGCTGCCAAAGCACGCTAAACTCTGGGCGATGAGCGCCAGCCACGCCAAATCGCTGTTTTTCGTGCTGATTGTGCTGGTGGCACTCTTGTTCTTTTTCCCTTCGTCCGATGGCGGCTTCCAGTCCAGGAACGGCCCCACCACTCCGGTCAATAGCTTGCGTCTCGCCTTGGCTGGTCTTTTTCTCTTGCTCGCCGCCGGAAGGATTACAGCTTCTTGCTTACGACCAAGTCATCTGGTCCTGGCAGATTTGTTCTCGGCCCTGCTCCGCCCCCCTGACGCCGTGACCAGCGGCATCTCCCTCCGCTGCTGATTTCTTTCTCCTTGTGGTCCACGCCGGCGCGTTCCTACGCCGGAATTTGACCTTTTTTTCTTTCGCGAGCTCTTTTTTCGCGAACAAGGAGGATTCCACCGTGTCGAACAACGGTCATGTGAATGGCAAGTCTAGAAAGTCCATACGCGCCCTGAGAATTGTGGGGCGGCAAAAGAACTTGCTGTTGATTCAAGTTGAAGGAAAGCTGGTTCGCATCTCGGGCCAGCGTCTTCGCCTAAAAGGAAAGCCGCGTTACCATGTGCCGCCTGACTGCGATCCCACGATGTGGTAGCTTTTCACGGTTGCACGAAACGTGCTTCTGGCAAGATTCTGGGGGGAGTGGTTGCAGGTAATCGCTCCTTCCTTCTTCGCTTTCCCTTACACTACCGGACCCCTTCAATCGTCGGCGGTTGCGGAGTTCCTTCGGCTTTCAAGTCGCGCAGTAGCCGGTCAAAGGCTTTCTTGTATTTGTCATGGTTCTTCCAATCGCGGAAGTCGCCGATGTCCTTATGTTTGTTCAACCGGGCCAATGGGCTTGTTCAGGGCGGCAACAAGTTTGTTGAGGGCATTCTGATAGGCGTTTGGATTTCTCCAATGCCGAAAATCTCCGACTACTTTGCTCAACACATCTGCCTTGCGAGGGTGATCCCATTTTCCAAGAAGATAATCATCAATTCTGATGGGAAACAGGACGCTCCTTTTCTCTTTGTCCTCACGCTGTAGGGCGCGCTCAATTTCACGGATGACCGGTTCGCTCTGAAGCGAGTTTTCGGAGCAAACTACCACTAACTTGTCATACGTCTTGATTGAGCTATCAATCTCACCCCAGATAGACTCGCCCCATTTGGCATCCTCGGGGAAATACCAACATCGAACCCCACTTGACCTGAGGCCTTGATTGATTTTGGCTGCAAAATCTGCATCTTTGCTGGAGTGGCTGATGAAACAGGAGTAGAACTCGATTCCTGACCACGTAAGAGATTTTATGTATGAGAGGAAATGTTCGGGTACACCGACACCACGCAGGAAATCTCTTGGAATGTTACCTCCTGAAAGGAATAGGGTATCCAAGCCAATACTTGAGGGAGTCTCGTGCTTAACTGTCTCAAGACCAATGACACCGCTCAGATCCAGGGCTGACAGCAATGTGTATCCCATGGTACTGTCGGTTACGTCTGCTCCTTGGAGAATCGAACCGCTGAGATTTGCACCTCGAAGATCCGAGTTGCGTAAGTTGGCTCTCAGAAGACTCGTTCCGGCTAGATTCGATGATGTGAGGTAGGAATCGCTGAAGTCGGCATCAATCAGGCTGGCCATTGCAAGATTGGCGAGCGTGAGATTTGCGTGCCTCAGTTTGGCGCCACGTAGCCCCGCTTTTATCAGATTTGCTTCATGAAAATAGGAGTTTTCGAGATCAGCTTCAACGAAGCTCGCATTTTTGCAGTTTGCATATCCAAATCTAGCTGCGGAAAGATTTGCTCTCCCAAACTTGGCATTGTGGAGGTCTGCGCAAGTGAAGATTGCCCGTCTCACCTGTGCCTCACTCAGGTTTGCTTCGCTGAGGTCTGCCTGGGCCATATTTGCGTCGTCTAGGTTGGCATTGATCAGATTTGCGAAGCTAAAATCTGCCCCGCTTAAATCCGTCGGGGCTCCAGGATTGTGGTTTTTCCATTCGTTCCAAGCCTCTACACCTCGCTCTTGCAGAATTCTGATCAGCGCTTCATCTGCCATAATTTGCTTTCGTGTTATTCAGTCCAGCAACATGGATTGTAGCAAGTGGCAAGAAGCGCGGTTGCCCAGTTCCATTGCGGCGCTAAGAGCGGTATTCGACGATCCGTCCCCTGCGCTTTCCTGCGCGCGCACCTTCGGCACAAAGGGATTTTGGATCAATGTACTCTTTCCTTCTTGCTAAGGCGAATAAAATAAGGTATTATGTTGAGATTTTCGTTGTCGCCAAAATGGCGACCGGGTGCGTCGAGCGCCTGGAAGGGATCTTTGAAAAATAAGCAGTTAGCAAATTAGCAATCAGCATTCAGCCAAGGCAAGAAGCTGGGCCTTGCTGATTGGGCCCGATTGGGATCGGCTGCGTGTAAGTCCTTTGTTTATTGGGACCATTGGGATGAATAGGGAGGGGTGGGGGTATCCCAATGGGATTTGCCATGACCCGTCGAAATTGCCAAAAAGTGACGATTGAGAAGCCTGCGCCTATCGCCGGGGATGAGTGGAGCTAAGTCTTTATTTTCCGGGGATGAAGGGGGATGGGAGGGGTATGGCAAACATCGCCGAAACTGGTTCGCTGAGGCGCAGGCGAGGGCGCCTGCGGTCCACGGAGAAAGAAATTACTCGCTCGTAAAGTAATCCACCGCTACCGGGCTTTCGAACAGCGAGTAATCGCGAGTAACCACGGTGATGCCGGATTCGGTGACCACGTAGTTGCGCGCGTCTTCTTCCGGGTCAAAGCCGATGACCGTGCCTTCCGGGATGTGGACGTCGCGGTCCAGAATGGCGCGGCGGATGCGGCAGTGGCGGCCGATGTTGACGTGGGAAAAGATGATGCTGGCGTCCACTTCAGAGAACGAATTCACGCGCACGTCGGGCGAGAGCACGCTGTTCTTGACCGAGCCGCCGGAGAGGATGCAGCCCGGGCAAACGATGGAGTCAATGGCCATGCCGGTGCGCCCGGGCTCGCCGAAGACGAACTTGGCCGGCGGGTACTGCCTCTGGTGCGTGCGGATGGGCCACTCTTTGTCATACAGATTAAAGACCGGCGAGACGGCCACCAGGTCCATGTTGGCTTCGTAATAGGCTTCCAGCGTGCCGACGTCGCGCCAGTAGAGAGCTTCTTTGCGGTTTTCGTCAATAAAGTTGAAGGAGTAGAGCTTGTAGTGGTCCAGGATCTTGGGCAGGATGTCTTTGCCAAAGTCATGCGACGAGTTGGCGTCTTCCGCGTCCTTCAGGAGCACCGGCAGCAGCACGTCAGTATTGAAAAGATAGACGCCCATGGAGCCGGAGACCGCATCCGGGTTATAGGGCGAACGCAGAGTGGTGGTTGCGGGCTTCTCCTCAAATCCGATAATGCGGCCGGTTCGGTCAATATCCACCACGCCGAAGCGCGAGCAGTCGCCGGGATCAATCAAGATGGTGGCCAGCGTGACGTCAGCCCCGGAGGCTTCGTGCTGGTCCAGCATGCGCTGGTAGTTCATCTTGTAGATGTGGTCGCCGGAAAGAATCAGCACATGCTTGGGCTGCTCGGAGCCAATGGAGTAGATGTTCTGGTAGACGGCGTCGGCGGTGCCCAGGTACCAGCTGTCGCTTACGCGCTTCATGGGCGGCATCACTTCAATGAATTCGCCCAACTCGCGCGCCACCACGGTGCCCCAGCCTTCGCGGATGTGGCGGTTCAGGGACAGCGCCTTGTACTGGGTGAGAATGTAAACCTTGCGCAGGTCGGAGTTGATGCAGTTGGAAAGTGTGATGTCAATGATGCGGTAGTTGCCGCCAAAGACCACGGCCGGCTTGGCGCGGTCGCGCGTGAGGGGATACAGGCGCTCTCCGGCGCCGCCTGCCAGCAAGACTCCAAGTGTGCTCTTCATAGCGTGACGGGTAAGAAGATGCTGGTTCCCGACAAAAGACACATGCGAACTGTAAATGCTAACAGAAAAGGAAAAACGCCATGCGGACGGTCCATGGCGGCGATGATGTTCAGACCGAAGAAAACTCTACGCCGCATCGTCAATGAGGATGTGGAGCGACTTGAGGAAGCGCGCATCATGGGCGGTAACCGGCCACCTCGTGAGACGGTCTTCCCGGGACGGAGGTGCAATTCTGTCCGGCGGCCAAGCCAGCTTCTCGTCATCGCCCCGGACATCGTCCAGCTTCTCGAGAAAATGCGGGCCGGCGCTGGCCTCCAGGACCAGATAGACGTCGTAGCCTTCTTCTTTGATCCTGGCGAGCGCTTGGCTGATCTGGTCGGACTCGGCGAGCGAACTGTTGATAGCGTCGCTCAATTCCTTCATCAGGCGGTTCATTCGGAAATTCACACCACACCTCTGCGTGCGTTGTTGTCCAGTCTCTATTCCCTAAGATGCCGGCACACGCGCGGGCGTTTTGCCGGTAGGCTAAAAGGCGCCGATTTTCGGGCTACAATAGTGCAAAATGCCGGACATTTCCGCCGCCAAGAAGCCACCTCAGAAACGCGACCGACTGCTCCACGCCATCCTTGCCGGGGGAAAGACCCTGGTGGTTTCCTTTGCCAAGACCCTCTATGCCCTGTGGCTGGAGGTAACCGGCCTGATGTTCGCGATTTTTGCCGTGATGGGGGGCTCCAGGTTGTTCGCGCAGTACACCAAGGACCATTTTGCCGACCGGAAACGGTTCTGGGTCATCCTGGCGTTCACCGTGGTTTGTGCCTGGTTTACACTGGTTTCCTTTACCCGGGCCAAGAAGACCAGAAAGAGTTAGGGCCGCCAGGTTTGCGCGGCCGCCGCCCTTGGGTTCTTTGCTGAAATGAGCGTTTTTCTCCGTCTCCTGCATCTAATGTTCATCGTCTCTGGTTCACATGCCTGACGACATAAAACTCGTGGTCGAAGCAGGGCAGCCGAAGGCGCGTAAGGCGGAGCCGTGCATGCCGTCCGACGCCGGGCCTGCCGCCGTGGTCGTGCCTCATGCGCTTTACACCCCGGCCAACCTGCAGGACTGGGATTATGATCGCGACGTCGGCTATCCCGGCGAGTTTCCTTTTACCCGCGGCGTGCAACCCACCATGTATCGCGGACGCCTGTGGACCATGCGCCAGTACGCCGGCATGGGTGACGCCGAAGAATCCAACAAACGTTACAAATACCTGCTGAGCAACGGCACCACCGGGCTTTCCGTGGCCTTTGATTTGCCCACGCAGATCGGCATGGACTCTGACCACGAGATGGCCAACGGGGAAGTCGGCAAAGTGGGAGTGGCCATTGATTCCGTTGAGGACATGCAGCGGCTGTTTGACGGCATCAATCTGGAGAAGATCTCCACGTCCATGACCATCAACGCCACCGCGTCCATTCTGCTGGCGTTGTACGTTGCGGTGGCCCGGCGGTCGGGGGCCAGCGTCCGCCGGCTGAGCGGCACGGTGCAGAATGACGTGTTGAAGGAATACATCGCCCGCGGGACATACATTTATCCGCCGCGGCAGGCCTTGCGCATCATCACGGACATGTTTGCCTATGCCAATGAGCACATGCCGGAGTGGAATCCCATCTCCATTTCCGGATATCACATGCGCGAAGCCGGCTGCACCGCGGTGCAGGAAGTGGCGTTCACGCTGGGCAACGCCATCGCTTACGTGGACGCGGCCCTCAGCGCCGGGCTGGACGTGGACACGTTTGCTCCGCGACTCTCTTTCTTCTTCAACGCGCACAACAATTTTCTGGAAGAAGTGGCCAAGTTCCGCGCGGCGCGGCGGATGTGGGCTCGCCTCATGAAAGAAAGGTTCGGAGCGCAGAACCCGCGCTCCATGATGCTGCGCTTCCATACCCAGACGGCCGGTTCCACGCTCACGGCGCAGCAGCCGGAAAACAACATCGTCCGCACCGCCTTGCAGGCCATGGCTGCGGTGGTGGGGGGAACGCAGTCCCTGCACACCAACGGGTTCGATGAAGCTCTGGGCCTGCCCACCGAAAACGCCGCGCGCATTGCGCTGCGCACGCAGCAGATCATCGGCTATGAAACCGGCGCGGCGAACACGGTTGATCCGCTGGCCGGCTCGTACTATATCGAGTCGCTGACCAATGAGATTGAACAGCGCGCCCAGGCCTATCTGGACAAAGTGGACGCCCTGGGCGGCACGCTGAAGGCCATCGAAAAAGGCTACATCCAGCAGGAAATCCAGAACGCCGCGTATGATGTCCAGCAGGCGGTGGACCGGCTGGAGCAGGTGGTGGTGGGCGTGAACCGCTTCCAGAGCGAGGGCGACAAATCTATTCCCATCCAGAGAATTGACGAAGACCTGGAGCGCCGCCAGGTGGAGCGCCTGCGGGCCCTGCGCGCTCGACGCGACCAGTCAACCTGGGAAGCCGGGCTGCGCGGGGTGGAAGAGGCCGCCCGCTCGGGCGCCAACCTGATGCCGTATATCGTTCAAGCGGTGGAAAGCTATTGCACGGTAGGGGAGATTTCTGACGCGCTCAGAAAGGTGTTTGGGGAGTATCAGGAGACGGTGGTGATCTGAAAGAGATTGCCAAAATCGCCGGAATTGCCAAAATTGATGATTGAGAGCGGAATTGATAATCCCGCGCCGCTTCGATTCGCCCTTAATGGAGACCCGCTCGTTCCCTCGGTTGGAAATACAGCGAATTGAGCGAGGGTGGGGCATGAGGAATGGCACGTTGTTGTGTTTGCGGTATAGTGGGGCCGTGGGTGTTGTCCAAACGCAGCCTAATCCCTCGACGGAGTTTCCCGGTGTTCACCAATGTTTCATCTCAGTCTCGCCCGCCTAGTCGGGAGCGCCGGCGACCCTCCGGCACTGAAAGAATGAAAACGGGCTCGCCACGTCTCAGCTTTGCACCTGTTAAAAGGTTGAAGAAGACACAGAGGAAGAAGACTCAGTAAGAGGTTACGCCAGAAATGAAGCGCGTTTTACTATGGGGAGCATTGCTGATTCTTCTTGTCCTCCTTGTTGCGCGTGGCCCTCAAGAATTGGATGATGCTGGTTGGATTCCTCACAAGCTTCAGACTGACGTGATGTTGAACGGCGATTGGATGCTCGGAGAATCTAGGGTGTGCGATGCTTTGGCATTCAATGTTGTTGCACCGAGAATTAACGAGCTAGAATGCGTCGTTGGTGATCCAGATGTAACACAGGTGAGCCGCCACTCATTCCCTGTCAAGTATTGGGGTAAGGTCAAGCGCCCAAAGATTTTCAGTGGACCATATCCGTCCGGGTATCATCAGCTTAAGTGGGAGTGGCGTTGCCAGCGTCAAGCAGCCCGTCTGGTATGTTGGGCACTGAATTAGTGACTATCAGAAAACCAGAAAACGCTACTTGGCACGATGGACAACGTCCTTCTATTGTGCCGTCATTGAGTTCCTTTGTGACGAGCACTTGTGTGCTGCCGCAGGTGCAATTGGCTGGAACTATCATCCAAACCAGTTTAAGCGTTTTCCACTCGCAAGATATGGCCCTCTGCCCCACTGCCAAATTCTGTCACCCGTAAGTCCATGAACCTTAGTGGACGAAGCCTGATTGACAATTTCTGTCACCCGGCACACAATCGCCACTGCCGACGTTTTTCCTGCTGATGATCTTTGGCTTGCAATCCCAGCCACTTTGCGGAAAGCGCCCTTGAGTTAAATTTTCATTCCAGGAAACAGACGGAATTCTATGTCCCAAAGGCTTGGCGATCTTCTGGTCAAAGAGAGGATCATCACCTCCGAGCAGCTCGATAAGGCCCTGAAGGCGCAGCGGGACGCCGGACCCAACCAGCGTCTAGGGTCCACCCTGGTGTCGTTGGGCTTTGTCAGCGACGAAGAGGTCACCAACTTTCTTTCCCGCCAGTACGGCGTGCCCGCCATTAATCTGCAATATTTTGAAATTGACCCCTCTGTCGTCAAGCTGATCCCGGAAGAAACCGCCAAGCGCTACCAGATCCTGCCGCTGAGCCGCGTGGGAGCGTCGCTCACCATCGCCATGGTGGACCCTACCAACGTCTACGCCATGGACGACATCAAGTTCATGACCGGCTTCAACATTGAGCCGGTGGTGGCGTCCGAATCGGCCATCATGGACGCCATTGACAAAGCTTACGGCGGCAACCGCGGCCCGGAAGAGAACGTGGACGAGCTTCTGGCGGCCATGGGCGATGAAGCCGACGTCGAGTTGCAGGCGGAACAGGACGATCTGGACCTGGCCGAACTGGAGAAGTCGGCCGACGAAGCGCCCATCGTCAAGCTGGTGAACATCATCATGACGGACGCGGTGAAGAAGGGCGCCAGCGACATCCACATTGAGCCTTACGAAAAAGAATACCGTGTGCGCTTCCGCATTGACGGCGTGCTGGCCCACATCATGTCGCCGCCCATGAAGCTGAAAGACGCCATCACCTCGCGCATCAAGATCATGGCCAAGATGGACATCAGCGAAAAGCGTCTGCCCCAGGACGGACGCATCATGCTGAAGATGCAGCTTGGCGGCAAGAAAAAGCAGCTCGACTTCCGCGTGAACTGCCTGCCCACTCTGTGGGGCGAAAAAGTGGTCATGCGGCTCCTGGACAAAGAGAACCTGCGCTTGGACATGACCAAGCTGGGCTTTGAGCCGGAGTCGCTGGAAAAATTCCAGCGCGCGGTGCTCAAGCCGTACGGCATGGTGCTGGTCACCGGGCCCACGGGATCGGGCAAAACCAACACGCTGTATTCCTCGGTTTCGCTGCTCAATAAGCCGGACACCAATATTTTGACGGCGGAAGATCCGGTGGAATTTCAGTTGCACGGCGTAAACCAGGTGCAGATGAAGGAGTCCATCGGCTTGAACTTTGCCGCAGCGCTGCGCGCCTTCCTGCGCCAGGACCCCAACGTGATCCTGGTGGGCGAGATCCGCGACTTTGAGACCGCGGAAATCGCCATCAAGGCCGCGCTCACCGGACACCTGGTGCTGTCCACGCTGCACACCAACGGCGCGCCGGAAACCATCAGCCGCCTGATGAACATGGGAATCGAACCATTCCTGGTGGCCACCGCGGTACATCTAATCTGCGCCCAGCGCCTGGTGCGCCGCATCTGCGCTGAGTGCCGCGAAGAAGTGCCGCTGCCGCCGCAAGCCAAGATTGAAGCCGGGTTCACCCCGGAAGAATCGCGTTCCGCCAAAATCTTCAAAGGCCGGGGCTGCAACACCTGCAATGGCACCGGCTACAAGGGCCGCACCGGCCTGTACGAAGTGATGGAAGTTGACGACGACATCCGCGAGCTGATCCTGATTGGCGCTTCCGCCGTGGAACTGAAGAAGAAAGCCATGGAGCACGGGATGATCACCCTGCGGCGCAGCGGACTGATCAAAGTAAAGGACGGCCTGACCACGCTGGAAGAAGTTGCCCGGGAGACGATCCACTAGAGTTTGTAGATTTGTAGAAGGGAAGACAGACGGAATTATGAACATATCGCTAAGTGATCTGCTGAAGAAGATGTTGGATATGGCGGGCAGCGACCTGCACATTACCACCAATTCGCCGCCCCAGGTGCGTGTCCACGGCCATTTACAGCCGCTGGATATGCCGCCACTGACTCCTTCTGAAACCAAGCAGCTGGCGTACAGCGTGCTCACCGACGCGCAGAAGCACCGCTTTGAAGAGAACCTGGAGCTGGACTTCTCCTTTGGACTGAAAGGCCTGGCCCGTTTCCGCGGCAACTGCTTCAACCAGCGCGGCGCGGTGGGCGCCGTCTATCGCGTGATTCCGTTTGAGATCAAGACCTTCCAGCAGCTCAACCTTCCGCCCATTGTGGCCAAGCTGTGTGAAAAACCGCGCGGCCTGGTGCTGGTGACCGGTCCCACGGGCTCGGGCAAATCCACCACGCTGGCCGCCATGCTGGACAAGATCAACATCGAGCGGCATGACCACATCATCACCATTGAAGACCCGATCGAATTCGTCCACCAGAACAAGAGTTGCCTGGTGAACCAGCGTGAAGTGCACTCTGACACCAAGTCGTTCAGTGACGCCCTGCGCGCCGCGCTGCGTGAAGATCCGGACGTGGTGCTGATCGGCGAAATGCGCGACCTGGAGACCATTGAATCGGCGTTGCGCATCGCGGAGACCGGCCACTTGACCTTTGGCACGCTGCACACCAACTCCGCGGCCTCCACCATCAACCGTATTATTGACGTTTTCCCTTCGCACCAGCAGTCGCAGATCCGCGCGCAGCTTTCCTTGGTGCTGGAAGGAATTCTTTGCCAAACCCTGCTGCCCCGCGTGGGCGGCAGCGGACGCTGCATGGCCATGGAAATCCTGGTGCCCAATGCCGCGGTCCGCAACCTGATTCGCGAAGACAAGATCCATCAGGTGTATTCGTCCATGCAGTCCGGCCAGGACCGGTTCGGCATGCAGACCTTTAATCAAGCGCTGGCGACGCTGTATTTCCAGAAGCAGATCACGCTGGAGACGGCGTTGCAGCGTTCGTCCATGCCGGATGAATTGCAGGACATGATCAACCGCGGAGTCATCGCCACGCGTACCCCAGCGGCGGCGGCGACGCTCCGGCGGTAAGAATGCAGCACTCCCGTTGGTGGTAGGAAACCAAGGGTGGTAGGAACAAGCACGAGAGGAGTTTTCGGTATGCCGGTATTCACATTTACAGGGACTGACTCCCAGGGAAAAAGGATTTCCGGGGAGCGGTTAGCCGATAGCAAAGCAGCTGTCAACATGCTGCTGCGCCGCGAGCGCATAACCCCCGGCGCCATCAAGGAAAAGGGCAAGGAGTTCGCCCTGCCCAAGTTTGGCACCGGCAAAGTGGCCATCAAGGACATTGCCGTATTCTTCCGCCAGTTTTCCGTGATGATTGACGCCGGCCTTCCGCTGGTGCAGTGTCTGGAAATCCTGGCCACCAACCAGGAGAACCTCTTCTTCCAGAAATGCCTGACCGGAGTGCGCACCACGGTGGAAGGCGGTTCCACCTTGTCCAACGCCATGCGGCAATACCCCAAGATCTTTGACGACCTCACCACCAACATGATTGAGGCCGGCGAAGCGGGCGGTATTCTGGACACCATTCTGCAGCGCCTGGCCACCTACGTGGAAAAGAACGTGAAGCTGAAGGCCGCGGTGAAATCGGCCTTGATTTACCCCGTGGCGGTCATCAGCATTGCCTGCATCGTGGTGGGCTGCCTGCTCAAGTTTGTGGTGCCCATCTTCGCCAACATGTTCAGCAGCATGGGCGTGGATCTGCCGTTGCCCACCAAGGTGGTCATCGGCCTCAGCCACTTTGTGGCCAGCTTCTGGTGGGTCATCCTGTTGCTGGGCGCCGTGGGTTACATAGCCATCAAGATGGTCCGCAAAGATCCCAAGGGCCGCTTGGCCCTGGACAGATTTCTGCTCAACCTGCCCGTGGTTGGCAATGTGCTGAGAAAGATCGCCGTGGCCCGCTTTACCCGCACCCTGGGCACCTTGATCACCTCCGGCGTGCCCATCCTGGAAGGTCTGGCCATTACCGCAAGGACCTCCGGCAACGCCGTTCTTGAAGATGCGCTGATGAAGGTGCGCAAATCAGTGGAAGAAGGCCGCACCATTGTTGACCCGCTGCGGGAAAGCGGCGTGTTCCCCAACATGGTCACGCAGATGATCGGCGTGGGCGAAGCCACCGGCGCCATGGACGCCATGCTGCAGAAGATCGCCGACTTCTACGAAGATGAGGTGGACGCCGCCACCAAGAACATGCTCACCCTGCTGGAGCCCATCATGATCGGCTTCCTCGGTGTGGCGGTTGGCGGAATCGTCATTTCCCTCTACATGCCGCTGTTCAGCATGATTGCCAAGCTCTCCGGCTAACCAACGGCAGCACGGCGCGGGATTGACAGACTAAAGAAGCACGCATACCGATACGAATGGTTCGAACAGGCGGAAATGGGCGACACGAGGTTCAATGAGCGGACGTGGTTGGCTTGGCTGGTCAAAGTCCGTGTCATTATCATTACCTTTTTGTTCGCGGTTGAATTCCTGATCGTCAAGGTCACCCCGAACAACGTCCCCACCCGCCTGTTCATTACCGTGGTCCTGGTCTGGTACACGGTCTCCGTCTTCTTCATAGTATTGAGTTCCATCTGGCAGGAGTACAAGCTCCAGGCCATCACCCAGATCTTTACTGACCTGGCATTTGTCACCGCGGTGGTGTACGTCACCGGCGGGATTGACACCTTTTTCAATTTTCTTTATCCGCTGGCCATCATCGTGGCCAGCATTCTGCTGCCCCGTTACTGGGCCTATCTGACGGCGGCGGTTTCGTTCATCCTGTTCGGCGCGCTGCTGGAACTTTGTTATTTCGAGAAGATCCCCACCTACCAGTTTTCAGCGCGCGGCGACTCCAAGTCCCTGCAAGCGGTCATCCTCATCAACTTTTTTGCTTATTTGACCGTAGCGCATCTTTCCAGCGCGCTGACCGCCAAGCTGCGCCAGGCGGGCCGGGAACTGCAGGACAAGAGCGGCGAACTGCTCAGCCTGCAGGCGCTGCATGAGAACGTGATCCAGTCCCTGCGCGGCGGGCTGATCACCACCGATCTTGAAGGCCGCATCACGCTGCTCAACGCGCCGGGACAAAAACTACTGGAGCGCACCGCCTCCTCGGTGTGCGGGCGGCACATTGCGGAAATGTTTCTGGACCGGCTGCCTCTTCTGGAATCGTCTTCCGCTCAGGGCGAAGTGCGAACGTTGACGCCCGCTGGAAAAGAAAAGACCTTCGGCGTCACCGTGACCGAACTCAATGTCCCCGAGCAAGGCGCCATCGGGTACGTTTACACCTTTGAGGACCGCACCGAGCTGCGCCGGCTGGAGCGGGAAGTCCGGATGCGCGACCGTCTGGCCGCGGTGGGACGCTTGGCCGCCGGCATCGCCCACGAAATCCGCAATCCTCTGGCTTCCATCGCCGGCTCCATCAAGATGCTCTCCCAGCTCGCGCTGCTGAATGACGAGCAGAAGACGCTGGTGGACATCATTACCCGCGAATCCACGCGCCTGAACGCCATCATCACCGATTTCCTGGCGTACTCGCGGGAGAAGAGTTACAAGTTTGTCCGCTTGGACCTGGTGCCGCTGCTGGAAGACGCGCTGGTCCTGCTGGAGAACCGCTCCACCGTCTCGTCGCTGGGCCTGAAAGTCATCCGGCAATACAAAGTGGATCATGCTTTTGCCACGGCCGACTCCGACCGCCTGAAGCAAGTAGTGTGGAACCTGCTGGAAAATGCCGTCCGCGCTACCGACCAGAAGGGCGAGATCACCGTGTCCGTGCAGCCGGCGGGCGATTATTGGCGGATCGGCATCCGCGACAACGGCCCCGGCGTTCCTCCCAACATGGTGGACAAGATTTTTGAACCGTTTCAATCGAACTTTGAAGGCGGCACCGGCCTGGGACTGGCGATTGTGTACCAGATCGTGCAGGCCCATGGCGCCAAGATTTCCGTCCAGTCACCACCTGGGCAAGGGGCAGAGTTTGTGCTGGAGATTCTGAATGCCAGGGCAGCGGAGAACGAACCCGCGCGCGAGCTGGCGGGAGCGGAGGTATCGCATGGCTAGCATTCTGGTATGCGACGACCAGCGCTCCATCTGCGAGATGCTCGACATCTCTTTGCGCAAGGAAGGCCACCGCGTGGAAACCGTCAACGGCGGCGAGGCGGCCAAGAAAAAACTCAGCTCCGCCAACTATGAAGTCCTGATCACCGACATCAAGATGCCGCAGACCGACGGCATTGAAGTGCTGCGCTTTGCCCGGCAATCGTCGCCGGAAACCTCCGTCATCCTGATTACCGCGGTGGAGGACTACGAAGCTGCGGTGCAGGCGGTGAAAGGCGGAGCCTTCGATTACATCCACAAAGGCCCCGGCCTGATGGAGGAGCTGAAGATTTCCGTGGGCCGGGCGCTGGAAACCATGCTGCTGCAGCGGCAGAACCTGGCCTTCAAGCGCGACGCCGCCAGCCGCAACTCGCTGGACAACATCATCGGCAAGAGCGTGGCCATCGAACGGCTGAAGACCACCATCCGCACCGTGGCCCCCACCGGCAGCACGGTGTTGATTTACGGAGAGAGCGGCACCGGAAAAGAACTGGTGGCGCGCGCCATCCACACCTGCTCGGCGCGCTCCGGGGAGCCGTTTGTTTCCATCAACTGCGGAGCGTTCCCGGAAACCTTGCTGGAAAGCGAACTGTTCGGCTACGTGAAGGGCGCGTTCACCGGCGCCTCCCAGAACAAGCGCGGTTTGTTTGAGGTCGCCGGCGGCGGCACCATCTTCCTGGATGAAATCAGCGAGATGAGCGTTTCCATGCAGGTGAAGCTGCTGCGCGTGCTGCAGGAACGCCTGGTGCGGCCGGTGGGTGGATCGCAGGAAGTGGCGATTGACGTCCGCGTGGTTGCCGCCACTAACAAAGACCTGGGAGCCATGGTGGCCGCCAACACCTTCCGCGAAGACCTTTACTACCGTGTGAGCGTGATTCCGATCCAGGTGCCGCCTTTGCGCGAGCGTCGCGACGACATTGAACTGCTGGCCACTTACTTCCTGAAAAAATATTCCACCGCGGCTCAGAAGAGCATCCTGCGCATTGGAGAAGCTTCCATGGCTGCTTTGCGCGCGTACGACTGGCCGGGCAATGTGCGCCAGTTGGAAAACACCGTTGAGCGCGCCGTGGCCCTGGCCACCGGCCAGGAACTGCGCATTGACTTGGATTCAGAGCGGGCGCCCGCGCATCCGCCCGGGGCAACGTCCAACGGCAATCTTCAAGTAACGTCAGATGGCCTGGACTTCGAAAAGTTCGTCGCCGATATTGAACGCTCGCTCATCGAGCAGGCTTTGAAGCAGTCTGGTGGAGTGCAGACGCGCGCCGCCGAACTGCTCAAGGTGTCCTACCGGTCTTTTCGGCATTTGCTGAAGAAGTACGATATCTAGCTGGGAAGCACTCAGTATTCAGCACTCAGCCATCAGCCTGGCAACAGATCGGATGATCGGGTGATCGGGTGATCCGGTGATCTGAAAGCGGTAAACTTCCGCCGAGTCTCACAGATCCTCAATTTTCAATTTTGGCAATACTGGCAATTTTGGCAACTTCTTCACGGGTTCTTCGGCTTCGCCCGCGCGTAATCTTCCATCTCGGCGGTCCACTTCAGGAAGCGGCCCAGTTGCTTTCGCTCGCGAATGAGGAAGCCCCAGAACTCGGTGAAGCCGATCTTGTCCATCTTGAGCCCGGAATAGGTTTCCATACGCCAGCGCAGATACGGGCTGCGCCACGGAGCCAGATGGTGACCGCGAGTTGAGTTCCAGAGGAAGCGAAGCAGTTGTCTCATTGTGTCCTAAGATTGTCCTGAGATTACGGTCCAGAGCAGGGTTTTGTTCATCCGGTGATGGTTACCGACACTTCGCTTCCCTTGTCAGCCGCGGCCAGACGCGAAGCGGGCCCCTTATTGGTGGAAATTTCCAGAAAACCCGTGCTGCCCATCACGGCGATCAACTCGCCTTGGGCTCCGTCGCTGTAGGTGGAGCTCAGTTTGGTGATTTCTGATTTGCCCACCGTGATCTTGAACGGCTTGGCCCCGCCGTCAAAAATCTCCGGGATATCTTTGGCCGTGATGTTGGTGATGAGGTTGCCGAACTTGTCGCTCTTCAGTACCACGGCTTTCCAGTTATTCGGCGAAACGGCTTTCGGTTTGGGAGCGGCAAAGCGGGTAAAGTCGCTGATTTCGTCGCCGAACTTGGCGGAATCCACGCCTTTGCTCAAATACGCAGCCACCGGGGCAAAAACGTCGCGCCCGTGAAAAGTGTTGCTGACCGGCTGATGAAAGTAGTGTTCTGAGGTGACGTGCCGTACGGTGACGCGTTCTTCGCGCTCAAACACCAGAGAGAGCACGCCGTTGTCCGGGGCCAGGAAGGTGTATTGCCCGGCATGGGCCAGGATGGGACGCCGCGCCCCGCCGACGCCGGGGTCCACCACCACTACGTGAATGGTGTCCTTGGGAAAGTAGCTGTAGGCCTGGGAGATGGCGATGGCGCCATCCAGAACATCAAAGGACTGCACCGCGTTGGTGACGTCCACGATGCGAGCGGAAGGATTGATGCCGTAGATGACTCCTTTCATCACGCCTACATAGTGTTCCGTCAAGCCAAAATCGGTGGTGAAAGTAATCAGTCGCTGAACAGGCAAATTTTGCTCCCTGAAAGGTTGCTTGGCTCCGATGAGGCGAAGGTATCGCGTGGCCTTGGGTGAAGTCAAGTCACGGACGTGAAATTGGAATTGGCCGCTTGGCACCATCGGCCAACGCGCGTTCTGGCCCATCGTCGCTGTCCGATGAATGTTCTGAATCTGGAAATTTTTTTCCGTTCAAGCCTCAAGCATCCCGCGCTCAGGTAGCGTGGTGAGATAGCCCGGTTGGTTGCACCGTGAGCTGCTTCGGACTTGGTAAGTAGATAGACCTTCTTGGCCGGAGAGCGTGGAATTTATGGCGGACGCATTGCGAGTTATTCCCCAAGACGAGCATCTTGTCCCGTACTGTTTTTCACTTCTTATTGTGGATGACGAGCCCGAGACCCGCAGTTCCTGCCAGGAAGCTGCGAAATCGGAGGGCTTCCTGGTATCTACCGTGGACAGCGCCGCCGCCCTCCAGCGGCAGTTAGCTGCGCGGCCCGTGGACGTTATCCTGCTGGACCTCCGGCTGGTGGGAGCCAATGGCGTTGATCTGCTGGCCAAAATCAAGGAGCAGTATCCGGACACAGAAGTGATCGTGGCCAGCGCGAACGCCACGGTCCCCGCCGTCCTGGGCGCCTTAAAGAGCGGCGCTTTCGATTACCTGCCCAAACCTTTCAACATTGAAGAGTTCAAGCTGCTGTTGCAGCGCGTGGCCGCCCGGCTGCAGGACTCGCTGGAAGAGCGCTCGACGCGGGAAAAGCTGGTGAGCAACCCGGGCTATGCCGGACTGGTGGGCCAGTCCGCGGAGATGCAGAAGCTGTATCGCATCATTGCCAAGGTGGCTTCCAGCCGGCATGCGGTCCTGGTGCTGGGGGAAAGCGGGACCGGCCGAGAACGAGTGGCCCGTGCCATCCATGCCGAAGGGCCCGCCCGCGAACGGCCGTTTGTGGCGGTGGATTGTTCCGCTCCTCCAGCCATGGTCGAAAGCGAGCTGTTTGGTTACGTCAAGGGCGTTTTTGGCGGGGCCAAGCCCAGGAGCGGAGTGCTCTCGCTGGCCAGCGGCGGCACCGTGTTTCTGGACGAGGTAGGCGAGTTGCCTCTGGATCTGCAAGGAAAGTTCATGCGCGTGCTGCAGGAAAAAGAGATTCGCCAGCCCGCTGGCGCCAGGCCGGTGCCGGTTGACGTCCGCGTAATTGCCTCCACCCATCGCGATCTGGACCTCTACGCGCAGCAGGGTCTGTTCCGCCGTGACTTGTTCTTCCGCCTCAACGTGGTAAGTCTGCGGCTGCCTCCTCTGCGCGAACGCAAAGACGACATCCGCCTTCTGGCCGACCATGTACTGCAACAGATCTCCATGGCCAAGGGCACGCCGTATTCGCTCAGCCCGGAAGCCATGAAAGCCCTCACGAAATACGACTGGCCGGGCAACGTGCGTGAACTGGAAAACTGTTTGGAACGCGCCACCGCCATGAGTGCGGGCAGCGTGGTGGGCGTAACCGACCTTCCAGCGCAAGTCCAGGCAGCCGGACAGCCCGCAAGAATCAACGGCGGCGCGGCGGACCGCAGCCTGATTGTTCCCCTGGCCGAAATGGAAAAACATGCCATCCTGGACACGCTGGAACGGCTGAACGGCGACAAGCTGATGACCGCACGGCTCCTGGGGATCGGCAAAACCACACTGTACCGCAAGCTCAAAGAATACGGCATTGGCGAAGCCTGATTCGCGATCGCTCGATAAGCGGCCACGCCGTGAACAAGTGAACTTCGTCCGCCGCTACCCCGCGCCATCCGCGCGAGTTCGCAGCAACTGAATCTGGAGAGCGGTTGTCCCCTGGTGCGCTCCACGTTTGCTGCGGGGCGCCCTTGCGCGCTCCTGCGCAACCATTTAGATTGATTGGTTTGACATAGAAATGAGTTGACGTGAGAACGCTCGGAGGAGACTGATGGCTATCAATATCATGCCCAAGAAGAACGGGCCATACATCGTAACTGGAGACTTGAACGAATTGGAGCTGAAGGATGCCGATGGCAACAAATATGACCTCACCGGTAAAGCAGCGGTTGCTCTGTGCCGCTGCGGCGCATCGGTCAACAAGCCTTTCTGTGATGGCCAGCATTCCAAGATCGGGTTCCAGGCGGCGGAGAGTGCGGTGAAGGCCGGCGGCTAAGCTGAAGAATCTTCAGACGCGCACATTCCGCAATCCTTTTTGAACGAGGAGCCACACCGGCTCCTCGTTTTATTTTTGTGGGTTACCAAAGGCTCTAGACGATGCGCATCTGGCCCGCTGGCGAAGTCAGGGTAGGCTATACAGACGCAATACACCCTGCAACGCTCTGGTAAATCGGGGGATTCCCATGCACATCGCCGGCCACAATGTTCCTGTTGCGGGACTGGTGAATTTCATTCCGGTGCTGGCAACGATCGTCACCACGATTTTGAGCATTGTGCTGGCGCGGGCCACGCTTCGCTACGCGCATGCCGCGGACCGCACCCTGGAACTGGCCCACGAACAGTTTGAGCGCGAGTGGGCGCCTGAGCTGCACCTGCGGATGGAGCGGACGGCCGCGACTGACGCGCGTCTGGTGATCACCAACCTGGCCAAGACTTCCGTCCTGCTGCAACTGGTGCAGTTGCGCAGCACCGACCACGCGCTCCCCTTCGAGAAGCAGTATCTCAACGAACCCCTGGTTGGCGGCACAGCCTGGACCCATCCCATAGGCGAGCGCCTGCTGCACCTGACCGGCGACAACTTCCAGGGGACCGTCGCCGCCTCCGCCAGCTTCTACTGCTCCGGACGGCTGTTCCGCACCGACTGGTTCCGCTTTAAGGTGGAAGTCCGCAATGGCCGCATAGACCGGATCGCCGCTGTCACCCTGCCGGCCCACCGCGTTCGTGTCCTGGAGCCGCACCACGTCCGCCGCTTCCGCAAACAGCCGCTGGTGAAAGACGTGGCCAAGGAAGTGGTGGATACCACCAAGGTCCACAGCTAGCGTCTATCGCCCACTCTTACCTTCGTTTGACTTCGCATTTGACTTCCTGGGCATGAAGCAACAGCGCAAAGCGGAATCGCTTACCGTGAGCGCGCTCCATTCAGGAAGTTTTCGCGTGGGCTGCCGGCCTACGGGCGAGTATGCGGGCCCGTAGGAGCCCATCAGCATCAGTATCGGCACGGCCATGGCCATCAGCGGAGCCGCCGCCAGTCCCAACATTGGCTACCACTCCTCTCCCGTCCTTACCATGGCCATGACCTTCTTCAACGCCCGTATGGGATGGTGGCTGCCCAATCCCGGCGATGCTGGCTGCGAAGTGTGGCAGCAAAAAGGCCCGCGTTTTTCTCTTTAGCCTCTGATGAATGAAGGTCTAGGCCGCACTTCAGACCAGCATCGCTGGGTGTATGTTTCCGATGGCGGACACTTTGAAAATCTTGGCCTCTACGAGATGGTGATGCGCCGCTGCAAACGCATCATTGTGGTGGATGGTTCGGCCGACCCTGGGTTCAATTTGGATGACCTGGGAGGCGCCATGCGCAAAATCCAGATTGATCTGGGCATCCCAATCGAGTTCCGGCCCCTGGCTTCCTTCAAGCCGCGGCCAGATAAGTCAGACCGGCACTGGTTCCTGGGCAAGGTCCAATACAGCGCGGTGGACGGCACGGCTGTGGAAGACGGACAACTTATCTACATCAAGGCTTCTCTCACCGGCGACGAGCCGGAGGATGTCACCCAATACGCCAAGACGCACTCCGATTTCCCGCACGAAAGCACAGCAAACCAGTTCTTTGATGAGTCGCAGTTTCAAGGCTACGTGCGTCTGGGGGAACACGTCGTGGAGAGAATGGTGAAGGACACGATCGGAGCAAATCTGCTCCGGCCGGTGAGCACGGAAGAACTCTTCAACGCCGCCGGAGGCAAGCAAGGAAACCCATGACAACGCCAGGGGATTGCTTCGGCGGGTGAATTAGTGGATGGTCTTCATCTTGCGCGACATGTAATCCATCAGCAGGTACTGGCCCAGGTTCTGCGGCGTGGTGAAGTAAGCTTTGCCGCGGCACATCTCCGTGACTTTCTGCACGAACTGGATCAGCCCGTAGTCAGAAGCCAGCATGAAGGTGTTGATCATGATGCCGGCACGCTTGCAGCGCGAAACTTCTTCCAGCGTCTGGCTGACCACCAGCGGGTCCAGCCCAAAAGCATTCTTGTAAATGCGGCCGTCTTCCAGCGTCAAGGCTGAGGGCTTGCCGTCCGTGATCATGATGATCTGCTTCATGTCTTTCTTCTGGCGTTGCAGGATGCGCTGCGCCAGGCGCAGGCCTTCACGGGTGTTGGTGTAATAGGGCCCAACCTTCACCCGCGCCAGTTGCGAGATGGGCATCTCTTCCGCCGAGTCGTGGAACAGCACCAGGGACAGCGAGTCGCCGGAATACTGCGTGCGAATCAAGTGTCCCAGCGCCATGGCGACTTTTTTCGCCGGGGTGAAGCGGTCTTCGCCGTAGAGAATCATGCTGTGCGAGCAATCCAGCATGACCACAGTTGCGCAGGACGACTGGTATTCGCACTGGTGCACGCGCAGGTCCGAATACTCGATGTTCAGCGGCAAATGCAGGCCTTCGCGCTGGATGGCCGAAGACAGCGTCTCGGTGATGTCCAGGTTGATGGTGTCACCGAACTCATATTGCTTGGACGCCCCGCTGGCTTCAATGCCGGTGGCCAGGTCGCGCGTGTCATGGCGGCCAAAGCTGGAGCGCCCCAGCGAGCCCAGCAGGTCGCGCAGGGTCTTGAAGCCCAGGAAGTCCAGGCTCTTGTCAGTGATTTCAAATTTCACTTGCGACTCGCCGTCGCCAGTATCGCCGGGTGTGTTGGCCGGCCGCGAGGGGTCGGAAGGCTGGTCCACCGAGATGTAATCTTCCTGCTGCATACGCTGGATGATTTTTTCGATCAGCTCGTCCAGCGTTCCGTCCATCTGCATTTGCTCGATGCGTTCGCGGGTGGCTTCGTCCAGGAAGTCGCCGGCCTCCAGCGCCTGCTGGATGGCCTGGCGCAAAGCGTCGAGCGAATGCTCGTCCATCTGCTGAAAATACATGTACTGGTTTTGGAAGCCGGACTCCAGCAGGTAGTCGGACAGGGAGTTGAGCAGGTCTTCCATGCTCATCTCGTCCGCCAGGTCGGCGACGTATTTGGAATATTTCGTGTACTTCATATTCAGCAATTAGCAATTAGAAAAAGCAGATTCCTCGGCCTGCGGCCTCGGAATGACAATTTGACTAATGCGGTTTTCGATTTTCTCTCGGTGTTCCTCTGTGTCCTCTGTGGTAAAGCTCTTAGTTATAGGGACGCCGGCTCCGGAATGGCGGCGGCTCGTCCTCACTGCGCTCAATGGGCCGCTCGGCGCGCTTGGGCTGTTTCTCCGCCTGGAAGACGCGCTCTTCTGAGCGTCCGATGCGGCGATGCGCGTGCAAGCCTTCCAGCACAAACTCCGCGGCGGACACCACCACCTCCGGCCGGTCTTTGGACTTAATGCCCACCGGTGACAGCTTTTCCGTTAGCCCCTGGATGTTACGCAAGCCTTCCAGGACTTCCTGTGCGGTGGCCGTGTCGGACAACTTGATTTCGCCACCCAGCTCGAACCACTGGACCACTTGCTGCAAATTCAAGTCCTTAAAATACGTGTCGTAGGTCTTGGCCACGGCCACGCGGATTAGCTCGCGGGCCACGTGGTCGGCGCCCTTCATCTCGCCTTCGTACTCAAGTTCCAGCTTGCCGGTGATAGATGGCAGAGCGGCGTAGATATCGCCGATGCGCGGAACGATGACTTTTTCGCCGCCGCGCAAGGCCCGGCGCTCGGCGTTGGAAATCACGTTCTCCAGTACGCTGATGGGCAGGCGCTGGCTCACGCCGGAGCGCTTGTCAATCTTCTTATCTTCGCGCGCCAGGAAAGCCACGCGCTCAATCACTTCGCGGACGTACTTGGGAACATGGAGTTCCAGGCCGTCGCGGCGCGCCCAGGCTTCCTGCTCGGTGATGCTGATGCCTTCTTCCAAAGAACTGGGATAGTGCGTGCGAATCTCCGACCCCAGGCGGTCTTTGAGCGGCGTGACGATCTTGCCGCGCGCCGTGTAGTCCTCAGGGTTGGCGCTGAAGACCAGCGCCACGTCGAGCGGCAGCCGCAGCGGGTAGCCTTTGATCTGCACGTCGCCTTCCTGCATGATGTTGAACAGGCCGACTTGAATTTTGCCCGCCAGATCCGGCAGCTCGTTGATGGCGAAAATGCCGCGGTTGGCGCGAGGCAGCAGCCCGTAGTGGACGGTGAACTCGCTGGCCAGATCATGCCCGCCGCGCGCGGCCTTGATGGGATCAATATCGCCGATCAGGTCCGCAATGGTCACGTCCGGCGTGGCCAGCTTCTCCACGTAACGGTCATCAGGAGAGAGCCAGGCGATCGGAGTTTTATCGCCTTGTTCGGCGATCAGCATGCGGCAGCGTTTGCAGATGGGCTGATAGGGGTTGTCATGAATCTCACAGCCGGCGATGTACGGCATGTGCGGGTCTAGAAGTCCGGTGAGGGCGCGCAGGATGCGGCTCTTGGCCTGGCCGCGCAGTCCGAGCAGAATGAAATTATGACGCGAGAGGATGGCGTTCACCAGTTGCGGGACCACCGTATCTTCGTAGCCGATGACGCCGGGAAAAATTGTCTCACCGGAACGCAGCCGGGCGATCAGGTTCTCGCGGAGTTCGTCTTTGGTCTTGCGCGTGCGGAGTCTTTGTTCGGAAAATTCACTTTTCCTGAGCTCGCCTAACGTCGGAGGAAGGTTCATGCGGGGCCCTCTGCCGGAGATTATACGCCGTCCGCTTAACTGACGTGGCCGTTGCCGCTGGCCTTCTCGCGCGTGCGCACGGTTTTTTCCACTTTGGGGATGGTGACGCGGTAGTACTCAATCAAGGTCTCAACCCGCTCTGGCTCCGACTTCATCTCCAGCATGGACTGCTTGAAGTCCAGGTCCACCGGCAGCGAGTTCACCAGTTGGAAAGACAGCAGCGGCTTGGTCAGGTCCAGCTCAAAATCCTGCTCCATGGTGTCAAACAGCTGCTGATGCAACTGCACGGCGGTTTCCTGGTCGGCTTTGGGCGCCTGCGCGGGCTCGTCGTCGTCAAAATAAGTGACTTCCGCCTGCAGGAATTCGCGATCGTGGTTCAGTTGCGCGATGGAAAAGCGCTGCGTGCCTTCGGCGGCGATGTCCATCCGGCCGTCGTCATAGCGCTTGGTCACGCTGAGGATGACCGCGGTGCAGCCGACTTCGGCCACGGCGCTTTCCTTGGCCCGCGCAATCCCGAACGGCTTTTTCTGCGCGATGCACTCGGCGATCATCTCCTTGTAGCGCGGCTCAAAGATGTGCAGGGGAAGAGGCGCGCCGGGAAACAGCACCAGGTCCAGGGGGAATAGGGGGAGCAGGTTCACCCGGATATTTTACAACCTGACCACCCGGAGTACGGCGCGGAACGGGAAGCACCAAACTGCAGTACGGAATCGGGTGATCGGGTGATCGCCGTGATCGGGTGATTCAAAGCCACGCAAAATAGCGGCAGGCTGATTCGACATGGAAACTCGGTCTGCGCTTCTCGAGCAGGGTGTCTTGACTTACGCAATCCCAGCCACTACAAACTTGAGCCATGAAACTTCAAGGCAAAGTGGCGGTGATTACTGGCGCGTCCATGGGAATTGGCGAGGCCATCGCAAAACTGTTTCTGCAGGAAGGCGCCAAGCTGGTGCTGTGCGCGCGCGATCTGGCGCGGATGGAAGCCGCCGTCCCGCGCATCGGCGGGACACAGGAGAACACACTGTGCCTGAGCTGTGACGTCAGCCAGCGCAGCCAGGTGGATGTCATGGTCCATGCGGCTCTCAGGAGATTTGGGAAGATTGACATCCTGGTGAACAACGCCGGCTTCGGGCTGAACGATTCGGTGGAGAAAATGGACATGGGCCGGTTCCGCGAGATGTTCGAGACAAATTTGTTCGGCACGGTTGAGTGCATGCAGGCGGTAATCCCCGCGATGCGCCAGCACGGTGGAGGAGACATTGTGAACATTTCGTCGGTCTCCGGACACATTGCCACGCCGTACATGGGCGGTTACGCCGCCACCAAGCACGCCATGCAGGCCATCGGGATGGCGTCGCGCATGGAGCTGAAGCGCCACAACATCAACGTGGTCACGGTGTGCCCCGGCTACATCGCCACCGACTTCAGCAAGAACATGATCAAGGGCAGCCAGCCGGAGCGCGTGGGCGCGTCCGCAAGGATCGGAGTCGGTCCGGAGGTGGTGGCCCGCGACACGCTCAAAGCCGTCCTCAAGCGCAAACGCCAGGCCTTGACACCGTGGTTCTACTGGATCTTCGTCAAGCTGTACCAGAACGCGCCGGGCCTGGTGGAAGGCCGGATCAGAAAGTCGTTGAGACCGACGGCGCAGGTGATTGCGGAAGCAAAGAAGAGCAGCTAGCAAATAGCAATTGGCAATTGGCCAAAAGCCAAAAGCCAAAAGCCAAAAGCCAAAAGCCAAAAGCCAAAAGCCAAAAGCCAAAAGCCAAAAGCCAAAAGCCAAAAGCCAAAAGCCAAAAGCCAAAAGCCAAATCTCCATTGGACTCGGGTGCACTGGTATTGAATTCTGGCTAATTGCTAGTTGCCAATTGCTAATTGCTGATTTCTTCCAGCATCCCCGCCATCTCAGACAACGCATGTTTGTTCCCGGTGCGTTTGGCGGCTTCCACGCCGTTCTCCAGCATCTTTTTGGCGTCGGCGGTGCGGCCGGCTTTCCCCAGCGTTTGCGCGGCCATGAAGTAGCCGTTGGTGTAGTCAGGATGGAGCTGCAGGAGCTTAGCGAACTGTTCGAGCGCGGAGTCGGTCTGGCCGGCCTTGGCATACTCCATGGCCAGGCCGTAGCGGGCGAAGGCGTCGCCTGGGTTTTGTTCCAGGAACGCGGTGAGCATCTGCAAGCGATTGGGTTCAGTCATAGCTATAAAAAAATTCTACACAATTCGCCGTCGCTGTCACATAAGATGGGCTGGCTGTGGCTTGTCCTTTTTTCTATCCCACCGAAAAGACCTATGCCGTTGGATGGCCGTTTCCCGCGCGGTTGCCGCTGGGCGCAGGCTTCTGCGGGACGTGCCGCGCCGCGAAGGAAGAAGTTACTCCGTCAGACGCTGAGCTGCGGGACTTCTGCAATTTGGGCTACGCCGGCGGGTGTTCGCGACTGCCCGCCGATCGCCCCGCCGACTGCGTGCGATTTGCGGTTGCGAAGGATGACGGTCGGCGAATCTCGCTGCAATACGCCTGTGAGCGCGACCACGAGCCCGTGGAGCACGGCGTAGTGGAGTTTGACTGCGAAGCGCAGCGATGGGTCGCGAAACTGGAAGACGAGTGCTTGCAGCGGCAGAGCGAGGTCTATCTGGGCACGTACCTGGAACGCCGGCCACGAAAAACCTAGCCGCTGATTTCGCAGATAAATGCTGATCCGGCCGCTCCGATCACCCGATCACACTCGATGACCCGATAACCCGATCCATTCCAGCCCTTCCCGTATAATTGAAGCTTACCTATGGCACACGGACACTCACATGGAGGGCCGCCGCAGACGGGACCGTTCCCGCTGCCCGGCGTCAGCAGCATCATTGCGGTTGGATCGGGCAAAGGCGGCGTGGGTAAAACCACGGTCGCGGTCAACCTGGCGGTGGCGCTGGCCAAGATGGGCTTTCGCACCGGCCTGCTGGACGCCGACGTGTACGGCCCCAATGTCCCGCTGATGATGAACACCAGCCTGCAGCCGCGCGTGATCGGCGAAAACCGCATTGAGCCGCTGCAGAACTTTGGCGTCAAGGTGATCTCGGTGGGCCTGCTCAACCCCGGCGACAAGCCGCTGGTATGGCGCGGGCCCATGCTCCATTCCATCATCCGCCAGTTTCTGCAGCAGGTGGTGTGGGGCGAACTGGACTACCTGGTCGTGGACCTGCCTCCGGGGACCGGTGACGTGGTGATCTCGCTCTTCCAGACCGTCCCGCTGACCGGCGCGGTGGTGGTGTCCACGCCGTCGGACGTGTCGCTGCAGGACGCCCGCAAGGCCATTGAGATGTTCCGTACCGCCCGCGTGGACCTGCTGGGAATCGTCGAAAACATGAGCAATTTCCTGTGCCCGCATTGCCACCAGGAGATCGACATTTTCTCCAAAGGCGGCGTGGCGCGGACAGCAACCCAATTCGGCGTGCCCTTCCTGGGGACCATCGCGCTCGATCCCGACATCCGCAAAGGCGGCGACAGCGGCAAACCCGCGGTGCTGGAAGAAAACACACCGTATGCCAAGTCTCTGTTTGAGTTTGCGCAACAAGTGGTGCAGCGCGTAGCCGAGGTCAAAAAGAACGCTCCGGGCGACGTACTGCAAGTGCATTAAGAGCAGCACTTAGCCATTAGTACTTAGCCGTTAGCTTGTGCTTCCTGGCCGCACAGATTTTGGTGCTTCTCGGCTTCCTTTCACATGGGAAGGGGGTCTGGGAAGAGCGTCAAGCAAACACCAAACTGCGTGCACAGCCTTGGGCGATAGGCTCGTGGCGAAGTCCTGGGCCACTTTGGTGTCTCAACTTTCGGGTCCTCCTGCGGCAGGCGAATTGTCGGCCAACCTGTGGCATAATCAAGCCATACTCCTTGGCGCGACCGCCATTTGTTGTTGAGGCCGCAGATGCGAAATCGCAAAAGCCCTCTCGCTTACTATCGCGCGCTTGGCTTGCAGCCCGGCGCTTCCGCCCAAGACCTGCGCCGCGCGTATCTTCATCTGGTCAAACTGTGGCATCCCGACCGCTTTCAGCAGTACGCGCGGAAGCAGGCACATGCCCAGGAAAAGCTGAAGGAGATCAATGAGGCATACACATTTCTGAAGGACTACAGGCCGGGCGAAGCCGATCTGTACTGGCAGCAAAGGCCGTATCCCAGTGGAGCCACGGCGCAATGGCGTGAGTACCAGCGCCGCAGGGAGTATCGCCCTCCCGTCGCTGATCCCTATGAAGGCAATTACCAGTACCGTCCGGTGGGGGAGTCTCGCGGGAACAAGTTCGCGTTGGTGTGGGTATTGATTGTGGTTGCCAACCTTGCCACCTTTACGACCCGTTCCAGCAGCCACAAACCCCCTCCGCCACCGCCGCCTAGCGCGAATGTTTCCCAGGTGATTCCGTTGGAGAGCAGCCTTGGCCGGTCGGCTGTTGACGTCACGCTGGGTGGCACTGCGGCGCAAGCCACAGTCACGGCGCCGCAGCAGCCCGAGTATTTTTCCGTGGGATCCAGCAAGGCGGACGTCTATCGCATACAGGGCGTGCCGGATTGGTCCAGCGAGAAAGAATGGCGCTATGGGCAATCCCGTGTCTATTTCCGAAACGGAGTGGTGGAGCGCTGGCAGAATATGGCCAAGTCGCCCCTGAAAATCATGGCGGCGTCGCCAAAGGACTAAGGGAACTCCACGGTCGTATGCTCGGCGATGGCTCTCCACCACCCTGATGGCAAAGGGGCTGAGTTCAATGGCTAAGAGTGCTGTTTATTGGCACTGCAGGTTGCGATAAAGAGACCAAACTGAGCGCATCCAACAAAGTGCTACGCGGTATGTTTCCGAATTCTTCCGCTTGTAATTAGACCATACGTAAAGGCCGCAGCTGACCGACAGGCGAATTCAGTCCATTCGGGTGCTCGCTTATAGCCGACAATGTCGCTGACGCCACGGATGGCAAGTACACGCGTACTGCCGTCCCCACCGTAGCGGGCTGCGAGATAGACGCCTCCGAGCTCCATTTCTACTCCAACTGCATGACGCGCCGCTACCCGCCATTGACGGGCAAGGTCTGCATTCTTGACCAGAGTATTGCCAGAGATCATTGGAGCCGCCTTGAAAATAGGGTCGCGAATGGGCCCGTTCGGCGGAAAATGTGCGCGGAGTGAGCTCTTGACTTTTGCTCGCCATTCTTTGGGACCATAGATCTTTGTAGCTTTGACAGGCACCTGCTCAACCGGTTTCTTGGCACCAATGTTTTGTGGACTGTTCCAATCGCCAAGTTCCTTTTTCAGCGCCTTTAGATGGGTAAGTAGTTTTTCGACTTCCAGGTGTACTGCCCCTCCTTGCTGCTGATGTTCAAAAGTCCCACCTTCAAGCGCTGCTGAAACAGCAAAATCATGTACCCGGCTAGAAAGCAGCACATCTCCCAAGGAGTATTCGGTATCAGGAAATCCGCCTGCTATTCCCACTAAAAAAATCCACACTGGTGCGAAGTCAGTGATCATGTCGTTCGCAACAGCGCTCGCAGGTCCTTGCCCCTGCTCTGGACAACGAGCGATCGCGATCCCTAATTGCTCACTCCTCCTGGTCTTGATCTCCGCATACTCATAGAGCCGGTTCTTTCCCTCAGCATGCCTGCGAGACGGAAAGCGATCAAGCATGTGATCAAACTCATCTTCACGGACAGTGACAATTCCGATGTCGATCTGACCTTTGAGAGCCGTGGCATCTAGATCGGCTTCCGAGTTCGCCTGCAGGGACTTCATTGCGGCGATCATCTTGTCAATCGCCACCTTGATCTCGGCATTTAGAGACTTCGCCAGTATCGCCATACATTTGGCGCAGAACGCCCCTGATTCCAGTGACTTCTTTAGGTCGGGCTTATTGCCCTTGAAATCGAAGAAACAGCCACGTGCTTCGCTGTGGGACTTTAAGCTAGGACAAACGAAACTTAACGCGTACCGGATGAAATAATAAGAGAGATATGAGCGATAGGAGTCAGCAAAGCGCTGGTGATCATGCAGAGTGACGACTGCAAGACCGTCGGACGCCTCATGGGAGCCAAACAGGTTTCCATATTTATCAGATTCAAGTCTTCCGTTCAGAACGGCCAGGAGAAAAGGGCGGCTCCCTTTGGCGTTGCTGCGATAGTCTTTCAAGAACTCAAAAACCTTACTGGTGTGATAGTTTTCCTGAACAAAAACCAGACCCTCATTCCTTAGTCGCTCCGGGGGAAGCGCAAAATGGAATTCCTTTTGGGTCACATTGAGCGCTTGTGCGACTTCCGCGATCTTGGAATTGGAATTATCCCCTACGCTGAGGATCTCTATGTGATAAGGCATATTGTGCCGCTCCGTGTTAGTAACTCACAACGATCAATTGCGGGTCATCGTCGCTTATGGGTTCACCGCTGTCGGCATCCTCTACTCTAACTCCGTACTTATACGTTCCAGGCTCAGTGGGTATGAGCGGACCGATCGCGCCTTCATGATCCCTAGTTTCTCTGGGGTTAATTCCCGCGGCTTTAAGTTCCTTTGCCAATACATTTCGTCGGGCCGCCGCCGAACCGATATGTGTGTTCATGGTAGTGACGGGGAGATAGAACCTGTCCGGACGGTGACCTTGCAGGTTGAATGGCGTTCCGTGCTCGAAGTATACGGTCCAACGAAGCCGTTTGACAGCCGATAAACGGCAAAGCAAGAGCCAGAACAACGGCGTGTTCACTGTAATGCGGCAAGGGTCAGGCAAAACGAACCACCTGCCATCTTCGAATTCCACACGGATGTCCATCTCTAGACTTTCTCTGGCGAACGCATGATCTTACGCTGGTTCTTTGATCAGCTGCGACAAAATTGCCTGAGATCGGATGTCATTGGGGGAATAATCGCAATGCCTTTAGCACTCTCCCCTTCCAAGTGCTATCTTGACAACAACCCACTAATATTCCACAATCTAATCAAGTAGGAACGCATCAGCTTCATGCAAATATAAGAAAATAAGTAGGTTAGCAGTAGAGACATGCCGAACCCAGGTCAAATTGGCCATCGCGAACGCGAGATTCTGACGGCCATCGTTGAAACCTATATATCAACGGGTGAACCGGTGGGCTCGCGCACGCTGTCCCGCCAGAACCGGGACGGGCTGAGTCCAGCCACCATCCGCAACGTCATGGCCGACCTGGCGGACTCGGGATTTCTGGAGCAGCCGCATACTTCGGCGGGCCGCGTGCCAACGGCGCAGGCGTATCGCTATTACGTGGACCAGTTGTCCGGCCAAACGCTGATTTCCCCGGCCGACCAGAACCTGATTTCCGAAAACCTGCAAGGTACGGTGGACATACAGCAGTTCCTGGAGCGGACGTCGCACGTGCTGTCCTTGGTTTCCAGCGGCGTGGGAGTGGCCATCGCCACAACCGGACCGCGCAATGCGCTGGACCACGTTTATTTTTCCCGGCAGGGGACGCAGAAAGTCCTGGCGGTGGTGGTGACCAATTCCGGCGTGGTGCGCGACCGCATGATGCGCCTGGAGCGCGATCTGCCGCAGACTGACCTGGACACCGCGGCCAATTACATCAACGAAAACTTCCGCGGATGGACGGTGGACAAGGTGAAAGCCGAGCTGGCGCGCCGCATCGCCCAGGAGCGCAGCGAATATGACCGCCTGATGCAGAGCCTGAAGGAACTGACCAAGAGCGGCGCTCTCACGGAGGAAGAACCTTCACGCAACGTTTTTGTGGAAGGCGTGGCCAACCTGGTGGCCAAAGACGAGGACCGCGAGCACCTGCGCGAACTGCTGAAGACCCTGGAAGAGAAAGAGCGCGTGGCTGAACTGCTGGGGGCGTATCTGGATACGCGGCAGGAGGCGGTGCGGGTGGTGATCGGGCTGGAAGAGGCCGTACCGGAGATGCGCAACTTTGTCCTGATTGGCGCGCCGGCGAGGGTGGGAGAAGAGATGCGCGGGTCGCTGGCGGTGATCGGACCAACGCGCATGGACTACCAGCACACCATCACCGCGGTCTCCTACATCGCGCAGCTTTTTGACAAGCTGCTGAATGAGAACGTGTGAAAAAGATTCCAATCAGAAAACCAGGTTCAAGCGAAATGAGCACGTCTAAGGGACAAGCAGAAATGCCCGTCACGGAACGAGCGAAGGAAAAGCTGGAGCAAGAACCTCCAGCCGCAGATCTTTCTGCTGCGGAACTTCTTCCCGCCGATCCGGCTGACGGGTTTGACGAGAAATCAGGCAGGACCGGCGGCGGGCCAGTTGCGGTGGAGCCTCGCGCGGCCGATTCGGAAGTGGAAAGACTGCGGGCGGAGCGCGACGCGCTGTTGGACCGGCTGGCGCGGCTTCAAGCCGAGTTCGATAACTATCGCAAACGCGCGGCCAGAGAGAGCGCGGACTTCCGCGAATACGCCGTCTCTGACGCGGCGCGCGCCATCCTTCCGGTGATTGACAGTTTTGGTCTGGCCATCAAGAACGCTGACGCCCATCCGGAGGACTTCCGCAAAGGCGTGGAGCTGATCTACAAGCAGATGCAGGACGTTCTGCAGAAGCTGAACGTGCAGCGCGTTCCCGCGCAAGGCGAACCGTTTGATCCGCGGGTGCACGATGCCATTGAAATCGTGGAGAGCAACGAAGTGCCTGACCATCACGTGCTGGAAGAGTTGCAGCCGGGCTATCGCATCAAAGACCGCTTGCTGCGTCCGGCCATGGTGCGGGTGGCGAAAAGCAAATAGTCTTGTCGCTTCGCTCCACACCGCCGGCGGTGGTAACTTCCAGCAAGGATTATTTTGCGTCGGAAGCAGCGCAGTTCGCCGCGCAAGCCGGGCCCGCTGCGCGGTTGAAGCAGAAGGTGGGGCCCTTGTGTGGTCGAAGGAGAACTCTATGGCCGAGCTGCCCGATTATTACTCTGACCTGGGGGTAAAGCCCGAGGCCAGCCCGCAGGAGATTGAGAAGACCTACATCCGGCGGGTGAACGAACTCCGCGCTTCAGAAGTGGAAGACGCGCCGGAAGAGCTGGCAGAAGTGGAAGCGGCCTATGCATTCCTGCGCGATCCGGCGAAACGCGCGGAATACGACGCGAAGCTTCGGCAAGAAGACGACGAGTGGGACAAGAAGAACCCCGACATGGCTGAGTACTTGAAGAACCAGAGCCACCGCAGCAAGAGGGTGCGGCGGTCGGGCAGCTGGCTGAGCGTTATTTGGGACCTGCTGGATCTGTTCAAGTAGATCCATCATCAAATTTGGAGATCGAGAGACGGCTTTTGGCGGCACCAGCAAAACGCGACTACTACGAAATCTTGGGCGTCAGCCGCACGGCCAGCGACCAGGAGATCAGCAAGGCGTTTCAGGAATTGGCGATGCAGTACAACGCAAGCGGAAAGCCGGCCAACATAGAGGCCGTGGAGCAGCTAAGGGAGATCGCCAGGGCGTATCGCGTGTTGAGCGATCCGAAGCAGCGTCCGCGCTACGATCAGTTTGGAGTGAGCGGAGTCATCCCTGCGGAAGCCCAGAGCGGATACGACGTGGAGGAATTGGAGCGCTGGGCGTCACGCTCGGCGACAGCCTGGTACGGACGTAAGGCGCTGCAGGAAGTGGATCCTTGGATCATAGAAATACTGACTCAAATCTTGGATTGAGGACGATTTGGCGACACAAGCAAAACGCGATTATTACGAAATTCTGGGCGTCAGCCGCACGGCCAGCGACCAGGAGATCAAAAGCTCATACCGCAAGCTGGCCATGCAGTTCCATCCGGACCGCAATCCCGAGGACGCTGGAGCGGAAGAGAAGTTTAAGGAATGCACGGAAGCTTACAGCGTGCTGATTGACGGCGAGAAGCGCCAGCGCTATGACCAGTTCGGCCATGCCGGCGTGAATGGCGGCAGCGGCGGGTTCAGCGGGTTTGATCCTGCCAACTTTACCGACTTCAGCGACATCTTCGGCGATCTGCTGGGCGATTTTTTTGGCGTGAACATGGGCGGCGGGCGTCGCGGACGGGCGCAGCGTGGCGGTGACGCGCGCGCCGACCTCACGCTGACTTTTGAAGAAGCCGCCTTCGGCAAGAAGACCCAGGTCAAAGTCCGCCGCTATGAAATGTGCGAGCACTGCCGTGGCACCGGTTCGGCGGGAAAGGGACCGTCCGTCTGCGCCACATGCGGAGGCCGCGGGCAGGTCCGCTACCAGCAGGGGATCTTCAGCGTGGCGCGCGCGTGTCCGGCGTGCCACGGACAAGGCCGGGTCATTACTGATCCTTGCACCAAGTGCAAGGGCGAGACGCGCGTGATGCGCGAGCACACGGTGGACGTGGCCGTACCGGCGGGCGTGGAAGACGGCATGCGCATACGCTATCCCGGGCAGGGCGACTCCGGTCCTGGGGGCTCGCTGTCCGGCGATCTCTACGTGGTCTTGCAGGTGAAACCGCATGCGACGTTCGAGCGCGACGGCCAGGACTTGCACTGCTCCGTGCCGATTTCATTTGCGCAGGCTGCGCTGGGAACGGAGATCATGATTCCCCTCCTGAGCGGAGAGCACAAGCTCAAGGTTCCCGAAGGGACGCAGTCCGGCACGGTGTTCCGCCTCCGCGGCAAAGGCCTGCCGGCGGTGCAGAGTCCGGGCAAGGGAGACCTTTTCGTGAGGATCCGGATACAGACTCCCGCCAAGCTGACCAAACGCCAGCGCGAACTGCTGGAAGAGCTGGGCCATAGCTTCTCCGTGGACAACAAACCTGAACCGCGCAGCTTGCTGGAAAAGATGAAAGAGATCTTTGGATAAGCGGCCAATGCTCATCAAGTCCCCTGTGATCGCTTCCTAATGACCCGCCGCCGCTGGATTGCCGACCGCGTGGCGGGTGACCGCGCCTACCTGCTGGGCGACAATGCTGACCATCTGTTTCGCGTGCTGCGCGTGAAGGCCGGCCAGGAGTTTGAGATTGCGGCCGAGGGCGCGCTGCGGATGGGGAAAGTGGCTTCTGCGTCGGCGGAGCAGGTGGAGTTTGAGCTGGGCGCAGCGATTACCCCGGCCGCGCTTCCTGACATCACCGTTTATCTTTCCATTTTCAAATTCGACCGCATGGAGTGGGCGCTGGAGAAGCTCACCGAACTGGGCGTGGCCAGGATTGTGCCGGTGATCGCGCGGCGCACGGAGCTTCACTTTGCCAAGTCCGCCGAGAAGCGCGTGGAGCGCTGGCGTAAGATCGCGCGCGAAGCGGCGCAGCAGTCGCGACGGGTGGCCGCGCCGGAGATAGCCGATCCGGTTGCGTTGAAGAAAGCCGTGGCGGGCGCCCAAGGTTGCCGCGTCGTGCTGTCGGAGATGGAAGACAGCGTGTCTCTCAAAGCCGCGCTGGCCGGAGCCAAGCCGCCTTTGTCGCTGGCCTTTGGCCCGGAAGGCGGCTGGACGGGAGAAGAGCTGGCTTTGTTCCGCGAGGGCGGATGGAAGTCTGCGTCGCTGGGCGATACAATTCTGCGCGCCGAGACGGCGGCGATAGCAGCGGTGGCGGTGGCCTTCGCGGAACTAGACTAGAATCCACCACGGAGACACGGAGGCACGGAGGAAGGCGTACGGAATGATTGGTTTGATTGTGCTAAGTCTGTTTGGTGTGGTCGGTGCTGGTGGCCTCTGGCTTGTCCACAGAACGACGGGCAGGCCATACCGCGACATGGTTGCACTCCTGCTTGGTGGGGTAGTGCTAGTGATCATCGCTTTGCCCGTGGTTCTTCTGTTCTACTCGTACGGCCCATTGCCGGTAGCACAACAGTGGCTTGTGCATGAGGTCCAGACATTCATATTCCTAGCTTTCGCAATTCTGGCTTGCTGGGTTCTCAACCGCTGGGGCAAGCGTGGATCGCGACCCGGCGGACGAGGCCGGCATAAACGTTCCCACTTCACATCTTAGCGCCCTCCTATCACCCGAGCCGGCTTTGAGATCATTGGGATCCCTCCCCTTCGCTACGCTCAGGGTTTCGGGCCTGCGGTCCTGAAGCAGGAACGCTTCGGGATAAGAGAAACGCACTTCGCCTTCTTTTCGTGCATAATAGCTTCACACGACCGTGGCATCCGATTTCGTCACCAATCCGAAACAGCGCGAGGCTATTGAGCACGTCGACGGCCCCATGCTGGTGCTGGCCGGCGCGGGCACGGGCAAGACCACGGTGCTGGTGGAACGCATTGCCTGGCTGATTGAGCAGGGGCACGCCCGGCCGGATGAAATCCTGGCGATTACTTTCACGGAGAATGCCGCTGCCGAACTGAAGACCCGGGTGGAACGGCGTCTGCATCGTCGCGCACCCATTGCCGCCGGGACGTTCCACGCTTACTGCTACTCCATCCTGCAGCGCAGCCGCCAGGACTTCTTTGTACTGACGCCGGAAGACGTGTACGTGTTTCTCCGGCAGAGAATCGGCCAGCTTGGGTTGGAGCGCTTCATACGGCCTGCCGACGTAGGCCAGTTTCTGGAAGACCTGCGCAACTTCTTTGATCGTTGCCATGAAGAGCTGATCGGGCCGGAAGATTTCCAGAAGTATGTGGACTCACTGCACCCCGGCCCGGGCCTGCCGCGCAACTGCCGTTCCAAGGACGTGGAGCAACTGGGCGACGAGGAGATTCTGGCGCGCTGGCGGGAGATCGCGCGCGTGTACACCAACTCGTTACGTCTGCTGCAGGAAGAAAACCTGGGCACATTCGGCATGATGATCAGCCGGGCGGTGGGGCTACTGCAATCGAATGCATCGCTGCTCGAAGAGGAGCGGCGGCGCGCCCGGTTCATCCTGATTGACGAGTTTCAAGACTGCAATTCCAGCAACGTTACGCTGGCGGAGCTGCTGGGTGGCGAGCCGCAGAATATTTTTGCCGTCGGCGACCCCGACCAGGCCATCTACCGCTTTCGCGGGGCGTCCAGCGCGGCGTTTGAAGAATTTCAGCGGCGCTTTCCCCAGACCCGGAGCGTCATCCTGGATGAGAACCAGCGCTCGCGCGGCAACGTTCTGAGCGTGGCTTACTCCGCCATCCATCCCAATCCGGCGGTTCGTCCGCTGGGAGCGAATGTGCGCTTTGAGCGCAAGGTGCTGGAATCCGGGCGCGACCGCCGCGAAAGGGAACAGGGCCGCCTGGTGTTTGATGAACCGGTGGAAGTAGTGCTCGGCCCGTCCGACGCTCACGAAGCGGCGGACATCGCCGAGGAAATCGCCCAACTGCACGCGGGCAAACGCGACAAGGAACAGCTTAGCCTGGCCGTGCTGTACCGTTCGCACGTGAACCGCGCCAAGATCATCGAAGAGCTGGCCAGCCGGGAGATTCCGTTCATCGTGAAGGGAATCGGCGTACTTGAGACGCCGGTGGCGCGTGATTTGATGGCGGTGGTCCGGGCGGTGACTAATGACCGCGATGCCGACAGCGTGTTCCGCGTATGCGCCTTGCCGCAATTTGCGGTCTCGCCCGACGAACTGCGGGCCAAGCTGGCCGCCGCCCCTCGCGACAAGACTTTCAAGAGCGTGCTGCAGGAGATGGAATCGGGCAGGCGGGTGCTGGCTGCGCTGCAGGCGGCGCGGGAGTTCGTTGGATCGCAGGAACTCAACGCCGCGGGCGCGTTCGAATACCTGGCGCAACAATTTGGCTTCCCCAAAGGCGATCCGGCAGTCAAGGCCCTGCAGCGCTTCGCCAACGACTGGGTGAACAAGCCGTTCGTCCGCAGCAAGTCGCTGAACCACTTTCTGGAATATATGGACCTGTTCCAGCAAGGCGGGGGCGTGATCCAGTTGCTGAGCGAAGATGAACTGGCGCAGGCGGAAGAAGAAAATCCTGACGCGGTACGCCTGATGACCGTGCATGCCGCCAAGGGCCTGGAGTTCACGCACGTCTGGCTGTTGCGCGTGATCTCTCCGGGCTTTCCCGTCAACTACAAGGAACCGTTGTTTGAATTTCCTCCGGCGCTGCGCAGCTCCATTGTTCTGGGCGACAGCAAAGAAGTGAACGAGCAGGAAGAGCGCCGCCTGTTCTACGTGGCGATTACCCGAGCGCGCGACCGTCTGGCGATCCATTCCCGGCACGGTCGAGGGAAAGACACCTCGCCGCCGGGATTTCTGCGCCCGATGCTGCAAGCGCGATCGCTCACGGCGCTGCGGAGCCGCGATGCCCGCCGGCCCCCACAGGAAACGCCGCGCGCTCGCTGGGAAATTTCCCCGGCCACGGCTTGGATGCTTTTGCCACCGGCCTTCAAGGCGGAAGAAATGTCACTGAGCGCCAACGCTGTGGGCAGCTACTCCACCTGTCCCCTGAAGTTCAAGCTGGAGCGCGATTGGAAAATCCCAGGGGAAGCCGCGGTGAACATGCAGTACGGCAGCGCCATCCACACCGTGCTGCGGCAATATTATGATCCAGCGCCGCATGCTCCGCAGATGTCGGTAGAGGACGTGCTGGCTTCCTTCAAGAAGGAATTCGACAAAGCGGTGGTCGGCGATCCGGTGCAGCGCGAGCTTTACGAAAAACTGGGACAGGAGCAGCTGCGCACCTTGCTGGCTTCGCGCCCCAAGGGTTCCGTTGACGTGATTGCCGCCGAAGAAAAATTTGAATTTATGCTGGGCCGGCAAAAGGTTGTAGGACGCATGGACCGCGTGGACCGTGTGGAAGGCAACACGGTCCGGGTGATTGATTACAAGACGGGGTCGCCCAAGAACCGGCGCTTCGCCGACGAGAGCCTGCAACTCTCCGTCTACGCCATGGGCGCGCGCGCGCTGGGCTACACGCCGAAGGAGCTGGTGCTGCTGAACCTGCAGGGCAACGAAGAAGTGGTCACCACGCGAACGCCGGCGGCGCTGCAGAAGGCGCAAGACAAGATTCAGGACGTGGCGGAGGGAATCGCCCAAGGAAAGTTTGATCCGACTCCGGGGCAGCATTGCATCTGGTGCGACTACTGGAAGCTGTGTCCGGCGACCGAGCAGCGCGTATTCATTCCGGCGGAGACGCTGACGGCGGAACGCGAGACCATGACGGCGGGAGTGAAAGGATGACGGTCGCGGAAGGGACGGAGCTAGTTCGCCTCACCCAAGGACTTTGTTCCCGGCTTGGGGCTTTCTGTGGAACCAGCGTCTAACGCGGAGTCCAGATCATCAAATTCCAATGTCAGATTCCGGGCCGTGGTGTCAATCACGCTCAAGGGCGGAATCTCTTCGATGCCCTCAGCGCCGAGTTCGGCGAATTTGCGCGCTGAAACCATCACGCGGCTTTCCAAAGTGCCAACGGCCTTGTTGTAGGATTCCACGGCACGGTCCAGTCCTTTGCCCAGCGCTTCAACATGGGTACCCATGTTACGCAGGCGGTCATGTAGCTCCTTGCCGAGCCGGCTGATCTCGCTGGCATTGCGGGCGAGCTTCTCCTGGTTCCATCCGTAGGCGACGGCCTTGAGTAGGGCAATCAAAGTGGTGGGCGAAGCGGGAATCACTTTCTTGAGCACGCCACGTTCGATGAGCGAAGAATCCTGCTCCAACGCGGCGCTGAAAAATGTTTCGCCGGGCAGGAACATCACGACGAATTCCGGAGAGTCAAACTGCTGCTGGTAAGCTTTGTCGCCAAGTTGGTCCATGTGCGTGCGTACTTGTGCGGCATGCAGCTCGAGCTTTTGCCGGCGAACTTCGTCGTCGGTGCTTTCGATGGCTTCCAGGTAAGCGAGCAGCGGCGTCTTGGCGTCGATGACAATATTCTTGCCGCCTGGCAGCTTGACGATGACGTCCGGACGAATGCGCCCTGCACTGGTGGTAACCGTTTCCTGTTCGACAAAATCACAGTATGAAAGCATGCCAGCGAGTTCAATCACCCGCTTGAGCTGAATTTCTCCCCACCTCCCGCGGACGGTGGGAGTGCGAAGGGCTTTCACCAGGTTGCCGGTTTCAGCGTGCAACTTCTCTTGCGTGGTGATCAGAGAGCGGACCTGCTCAGTGAGGCCTCCGTACGCCAGGCTGCGCTCCTTCTCGATCTGGGTGATCTGGTCATCGACCTTGCGAAGGGATTCTTCAATTGGCGCTACCAGAGTCGCGACGGCCTTCTGACGCATCTCCAGATCGCCCTTGGCCTCGCTTTGAAACTTTTCCAAGCTCGTGGTTGCCAGTTCGAGAAAGGCCTGGTTGTTACTCTTGAGAGCGTCCGAGGAAAGCGCGCGAAAAGCCTCGCGCAGATTCTCCGTTGCATGATTCACCAGATCGAGCTTTTCCTGATTGGCCTTACTCGCAAGATCCATTGCGGTTTCAAGTTTATCGACCGTGGATTTCAGGTTCGAAGCGAGCTGGGTATATTTTGTGACATCACCTCGAGCCGCCGTGAGCTGTAGCTGGACCGAAGAGAGCCGCGACTCTAAAACCGCGGATTGAGAGCGCAGGAACAGCCATGTGATCAGGCCACCGGCCATGGCGCCAAAAATTGCGACAAAAACAAGTGAGAGACTCATATTCGTTCGTAACCCGATTCTATTACGACTCGCGATCACAAGTTTCCAATTTGAAGCTGTGTCGCCCCGCTGGGGCTCGCCGCGAATGATGCAGGCTACCCAGGCCTTTCCGGCCTGGGCTAACTCATTTCGCGCCTACGGCGCTGGTTTGGTGGTGAGTGCATCTGCGCGTCGCCTATCTCCAGCAGAGAAGCAAAGGGACCAAAGGTCGTAACGAGATGGCCTGATGCGGCACGGAGTCTGGAAGATCGTCGGGATGTTTCGACTCGTCCTCGTCCCGCGCAGCGGGACTCTGACTCGCTCAACATGACATGGTCCCACCTTGCATGGCGCGGAAAGCGTGTCGCCACAAAAACAAAGGGGACGCTTGCGCGTCCCCCGTGGTTTTTTGTTTGGCTTGAAGAGCTGTTACTTTTTCTTTGCTTTCTTCTTAGCCTTTTTCTTAGCTGCCATGTTTCTATTCTCCCTTTCCATTTTTCATGGATGCGGTCTGAATTAAGAAAAACCGCAATTGATGAATGTATAGATTCATTGAAAATCGAAGTCAAGAAAAAAATTGATGTCACTCTTGATGGCACCCCCGCGGGGACGCGGGAAAAACTCCCGGGGTTGTCTCAGATCATGCCGTTCTTCGTCAAGAAGAAAAGCGCAAGACCGGTAAACGCATCTTGAAATCCGTGCGCCATCATCCCCGGACGCAAACTCTTTCGCAGGTAGACGAGAATTCCGAAGAGCGCGCCGTAGACTCCAATCACGATCATCATGCGATTACCTTGGTAACCGTGACCGAGTCCGAAGACCATGGCGGAGAGCACAATGCCGGCCCAAACGCTCTTGCCCAGGGCAGCGAACTGGCGCTGCAGGTAGCCGCGAAAAATAATTTCTTCAAACAGTCCGGCGCCCACGGCCAGCAACAGAAAGAAGCCCGCCTCGCGGTAGGTCCTGGGAATCAAAGGGGCCAGGATTTTTTTGGTTTCCGCTGCTTGATGAGTCATGTTGTGAAGGTCAAGCGTGCCCAAAGCCACACGAAGGCCGAACAGAATTCCGGTGGCCACCACCCAGAAACACGCGGCGATTACCACGTCCAGGAGGAAGTCTTCAACCGTGTCCCATCGTCCGCCGATGAGATCGCGCATGGTGATGCCGCGGCGGGAAATCCCCACCCAGATCAGCAGCACCACCACCAGCTCAAAAAGGAATGTGGAACCGTAAACCAGAAAGCGCGCATAGGGGCCAGTGATACTGGCTTTGCCTCCCGAAGATCCCAGGAATGAGAAGATAAGCAGGATTGCCACCACGATCACCAGGTGCCACCAAGGCGCGATCCATGGGTTTTGTTCTGGAGCCGCCGGCGCTTCCGGCGACAGTGGTGTTCCCGATAGCAAGGGAGGCGGTTCGACAGGCTGATTAGCTGCGGGAGGGAAGCCCCCGTTCTGGGGCGAATCATTTTCCATAAAAGTTTGGGTGCGCTATGGCGCTGGGCCTCATCTTATAATGAAAGGTTTGGATTCGCATAAGGAGACGTTTATGGAAGACGTGGTCATTATCAGCGGCGTGCGCACGGGCATCGCCAAGTTCCAGGGAGCGCTGGAAGGATTTTCCGCTCCGCAACTCGGCGCGATCGCGGTGCGCGAGGCGGTCACGCGGTCCAACGTCGCGCCGGAGAAAATTGACGAATGCATCATGGGCCTGGTGGTGTCTGCCGGGCTGGGACAAAACCCGGCGCGTCAGGCGGCGCTGAACGGCGGGTTGCCCAACACCGTGGGCGCCATGACCATCAACAAAGTTTGCGGCTCCAGCCTGAAAGCCGTGGCGCTGGCCACGCAAGCCATCCAGACCGGCAATGCGGAGATCGTGGTCGCCGGCGGCATGGAGTCCATGACCAACGCGCCGTACCTGCTGCCGCAGGCGCGCAAGGGCTATCGCCTGGGAAATTCGCAGATCATTGACTCGGTGGTGAATGACGGCCTGTGGGACATCTACAACAACTACCACATGGGACTGACCGGCGAGAACGTCGCGGTGAAGTATGGCGTCACGCGCGAACAGCAGGACGAGTTCGCCGTGAATTCGCACCGCAAGGCCATACAGGCCTGGAACGAGTGCCGCTTCAAGAGCCAGATTGTCCCAGTGGAACTGCCGGCGAAGAAAAAAGGCGAAGCGTCTACGATGTTCGACAAAGACGAAGGCCCGCGCGCTGACACAACAGCGCAGGCGCTGGGCAACCTGAAGCCGGTGTTCAAGAAGGACGGCACCGTGACGGCGGGCAACGCGTCCACCATGAATGATGGCGCGGCCGCGGTGGTGGTGACGTCGGCGACAAAAGCCAAGCAACTGGGCGCCGAACCCATGGTGCATGTGGTGGCACAAGCCACCAGCGGGACGGCCCCGGAATGGGTGATGATGGCCCCGGTGGATGGCATCAGAAAAATCTGGGCCAAGACCGGATGGAAGCCCGACGACGTTGATCTCTACGAAATCAACGAAGCTTTCGCCGTGCAATCTGTGGCGGTGATCAAGGAACTCGGTTTGAATCCCGACAAAGTCAATGTGAATGGCGGCGCCGTAGCGCTGGGACATCCCATTGGCGCCAGCGGGTGCCGCGTGCTGGTTACGCTGATGTATGAATTGATCCGCCGCAACGGCAAGCGTGGCATCGCCGCGCTGTGTCTGGGCGGAGGCAACTCGGTGGCGATGGCGGTGGAGCGGCGGTAAGGCCAGCCGTGAGCCGGCAGCACTTAGCCCTTAGCCAAAAGCAAGCCGCGAATCAACGCGAACAAACGCGAATCTGAGGCTTGAATGTTGATTCGTGTTGGGGCAATGGCGTTCTTTTCGGCGAACGGCTAACACCAAGCATTTCTGTAAGTCGTCGCGCAACTGAGACGATAGCGATCCCTCGCCCCGCTCGGGATTTCAGAAGAAGGCCGCACTGCGTACGGAAGCCAGAACGAAACGATCCCTCATCCCCCACTCTCATCCACCAGCAAGCGATGCAGCCGGCGATACAAGGTCTGCACGCTCTCATACAACTGGGAAATGCCCATGGTGTACTGGTTGATGCTGGTGGAATCAATGTCCGCGGTAACGTTGTGGGCCAGTTTGCTGAGCATCTGCATGCGTTCGGCTTCCAACTGGGGCAGAACTTCAAACGGGTCGCCGCCCGTCGAACTGAGGTCCACATATTGCTGGACGGTCCAAGCGGTTTGCCGGACGTGCCCGATAGCGTCATGAAGCTGGGCAATCAGCCGCGGATCCAGGCGGTCTCTCACCAGGGTCTGTTCCAGGTTGTCCAGTTCGTTCAGGGCGCTGGTGATTTTCTGGGACATGGCGCCGGTCATGGGCGACGATGCCGGCCGCGGCGTGTTCACCTGCGCGGTGCGGATGGGACGCGTGGTCAGCGGAGCAGGTTTACGCATGGGATCTTCCGCCACCACCCGGCGCATTTCTTCCGGACGCATCTCCTGCGTTCCCGCCAGCGAACCCACCAGGAAGTCCAGCTTCTGCTGGTCTTCGGCCGCCAGGTGTACGAACTCCAGTCCCAGGCCCACCGCATGGTTGGACGTTTTCACGTGCGCGCGGCCGCGGATGTTGACATTCCCCACGCGGATTAGAAACACCACGTCACTGCCCGCCGGAAAGGTAGCCGAGCTTTCCACGTAGCAGCCTTCCAGGCTGATGTCGCTGAGGTTCCCGAAAATCGGCGGCGCGCCTTCCTGTCGGCGCAGTTCCACGCCTCCGGTACAGTGGTACCGCGTGGTCTTTCTTCTGCTGGACGGAATGTCTGGCATAGGTCTCCTTTGGACGCGCGGCAGGCTGTCGACACTCCATTCCGTACGATTCGATGGAAACTCGTAATGAACAGCCCCGGCGTTGGTATTCTTCAGCGCGACGGCAAACAATGTCTTGCGCGGGTCCACGCAATGGACCCCGATTTGGCCTGCTTTTGCTGTGTTGTCGCGGCCCACCCAGACCACCTGAAAGCGGGACTTCTCACCCGCGTGCTGGATGGCGATGACTTCTCCCACGTTGACGCAATCAATCCCTGCCAGCCGGGCGCCGCCAAGCGGATTGGCGTTCACCGTGCGCGCCTGTTGCACAAAGGGCTTGCCGTGGCGGTCCATGCCCCAGACTTTTACGTCGAGGTCAACTTCGTACCGTGGTTCGCGACGCCGGCTCATAAGCACCTGGCCCGTGGGAGGGTAGATTTGATGGTACGTTCAATAACTTGCGGATTCAACCGAAACATGTACTTCAGTAACATGAGCGCCATCCTGTAGAATCGCCCACTGGTGCTAAGAACGCCCGGAGATCGCCAGAACCAGAATGCTCTTCAAAACCCAGAGCGCAGCCGTCTACGGAATTGACGCCAACATCATTGAAGTCGAGGTTGACGTCAGTCCCAACCGGCAGACGGAAGACAACTTCCAGACCGTTGGCCTGCCTGACGCCGCCGTCCGCGAAAGCCGGCAGCGGATTCGCGCCGCGCTGCGCAACTGCGGCTTTGACGTTCCTCCCACCACCATCACCATCAACCTGGCCCCGGCGGACATCAAGAAAGAAGGCTCCGGCTTTGACCTGCCCATGGCCATGGGAATCCTGGGCGCGTACGGCGGCCTGATCAAGAAGGAGCTCACCGAATACGTGATGGTGGGCGAACTCTCGCTCGATGGCGGCATCCGCGGCGTGCGCGGCGCGCTGCCCATCGCGATTGCGGCGCGAGCGAAGAAGATCGCCAACCTGATCGTGCCGGAAGTGAACGCCCGCGAAGCTGCCGTGGTCGCCGGCGTGAACGTGTATCCGGTCAAGTCGCTCATTGATGTGGTCAATCTGCTCAACAGCGGCAACGGCGTTTCTCCCATCAAGGTTGATACTCATCAGATGCTGGGCGGCGAGCATTCGTTCGCTGACTTCAAGGAAGTTCGCGGACAATTCACCGCCAAGCGAGCGCTGGAAATCGCCAGCGCCGGCGGGCACAACATTCTCATGATCGGCCCGCCGGGTTCGGGCAAGACCATGCTGGCCAAGCGGCTCCCGGGGATTCTTCCTCCGCTCACGTTTGAAGAAGCCCTGGAGACCACCAAGATCCACAGCGTGGCCGGCGTGCTGGACGCAACTTCCGGCCTGGTCGGCGCGCGGCCCTTCCGCTCTCCCCACCACACCATCTCTGACGCTGGCTTGATCGGCGGCGGCATGGTCCCGCGTCCCGGTGAAGTTTCTCTCGCCCACAACGGCGTCCTCTTTCTCGACGAACTCCCTGAATTTCCCCGCAACGTGCTTGAGGTCATGCGGCAGCCGCTGGAAGACGGCACGGTGACCATCGCCCGCGCCTCCATGTCACTGACGTTTCCCGCTCGCTTCATGCTGGCCGCGGCCATGAACCCGTGTCCCTGCGGCTACCACGGTTCCGGCCAGCGGCAGTGCCAGTGCACGCAGCCCATGATCCAGCGTTACGTCTCCAAAATCTCCGGCCCGCTCATGGACCGCATTGACATCCACATTGACGTCCCCGCGGTGAACTACAAGGAACTGCGCGCGCCGGACAGCAAGAGTGAAAGCTCGGCCCAGATTCGCGAACGGGCCATCCGCGCCCGCGACGTCCAGCTCAACCGCTTTGCCGCCGGTATGGAGCGCATCTACTGCAACGCCCAGATGAGCACCCGCCACATCCGCGCCTACTGCGACCTGGGCACGGACAGCGAACGCATGCTGGAGCGCGCCATGCAACAGCAAGGCCTCAGCGCCCGCGCCCATGACCGCATCCTGAAGGTCGCGCGGACGATCGCCGACATGGACTCCGCCGCGCAGATCGAGAGCAAACACATCGCCGAGGCGATTCAATACAGGACGCTGCACAGGACGTACTGGGCTTGAGGATGGTGGGGTTCCCGCACAATCTTCAATTTTGGCAATTCCGGCGATTTTGGCAATCTTCCATCGCCCTACCCCTCCCCGTTCATCTTGAGCCGGGTTGCGGGCGTGAGCGTAGCGTGAGCCCGCAGGCGAAATCCTGAGCGAGCGGAGCGAGTCGAAGGACCTCTACCCCCATTAGCTTCATCCCCGGAAAATATAGACTTAACTCAACTCATCCCCGGCGATCTCCCACACGAATTGTGGACCGCAGGCGCCCCCGCCTGCGCTTCCTTGCCTTCCGATCAGTGTCATCAGCGTTAACCTGTCCCGGCTTGCCGTGGATCAGCGGTAAGGTTTTGCCTTTCCGATCACCTGCACTCACGGCGAGCACATTTACCACTTGATCAATCACCACCCGGTCACTCCCCATCCCACCCACCCCTTGCATCCGTTGTTGAAAGCAAAAGGTTTATTCCATTCGACCCAACGGTGACCCAACTGTTTACTGATCGGTAAAATTCAGCTCTAACTCATTCATTCTTTGAGCTCTCGGCTTCTTTCGCGGTAAACAAGGGTTTTGTGCTCCTGCCTTTGGCCAATTGCTAAGTGCCAATTGCTAATTGCTAGATTTTCAAAGACCAATCCCCGCCTGCAACCCGCTCCGGGCCACAGACGTCAGCAGATTTCTGCATTTTATGGATAGCGAATTATAAGCGAACGTCATCAAAGAAGCACGCGCGAACTTGGACATTGGCCATCTTCGCGGATTTACAAGACCGGGCGAATCGTAAGACTGGGCGAAACCATAAAAGCCGGGTCTTTGAATAAAGTTCGTCCGCACCACGACGTGTCATTCCGAAGCCGAACCATCATCTCCGCCGGGTTCTTCCGCCGGCTTGGTGGGTGAGGCTGAGGAATCTGCTCTGCTGCCGCCAGTCGCAAACACAAAGATTTTTGACCTGGAATTCAAAGGTGTCACCCGCCTGAGAGACGAAAATTAGGTTGCAAATTTTGTTTGCCTAATACGAAGACCCGGAAGTATGCTATCCAACCAACACCCCCTTAAAACCCAGGTTCTTTGCACCTGAGCAATCTCAGATTCACGACTGCCGCAGCAAAGGACCTCTGATGGATCACTTATGGCCAAGTGCCCGGACTGTTTGGGAAGCGCCGCGTTCTCGCATGATCGAGGCGATGGCAAGTGTTCTGAATGCAATGGCACCGGCGGAGAGCTGAACGTTTTTGAAGCTGGAGTGGAAGCACTCGCCGGACATAGCCAAAGATGCAAAGCATGCCGTGGAAGCAGAATTTGTCAGACGTGCCATGGAGACGGGGTGTCCAGTCGAAGAGGATCCGCAAGCCAACACGCAGATTCCGAAGAAGGGATAGATGAGTTTTGGGGAATATTTGCTCTCAGCGGAGGCGTCCTTGTGTTGCTTTCGCCTTTTCTGTTTGTTGCAGCAGCTTATGTCTTGCCGGTGTGCATGGTCAAGTGGATGATTTTTGGCAGGTACGGCTACGGGCAACCCAAACAGCGGTCTCTTCTCGCTAAGATCGGGGTTCGCATTGGCTTGATATATGTGGGGTTGTTTTCCATCTGCTTAAGCATGTCGGTCCTGGCACTGCTCTTGCAGAGCCTAGAGTCGTATCTGCAGATTCTTTCCCGTGGCCAAGTGTTCAAGTCCAACGATTGGTTTGACCTGGTAGTCCTTACGCCTCTGGCCATTGTTGCGAGTGTCCTCTGGGTGTTCGCCGCCGGAATCATGGGCGCGAAACTGATTGTCTTTGGAAGGTTCTATGCGAAGGAGAGAAGCTGAGGCGCAGCAAGAGTAGTAATCACTATCGGACGGGCTGCCCCGCGCTTCGCCAACACCGGGCGAACGCGTGGATCAGCCGACCAAGAATATGAGCGCCAAAGCCCACCTGATCCTGTTCACAAGCCGCGCCCGCTATTTTAAGGCGAAGCACTGGCGAAAGGTCAATCCACGGTGCTAGACTGGCGTCAGTATGCTCAATCTCGATGAAGCAACCCCGGAGTTTCCTTGCCCGCGATGCAAGTTCCCGAACAGCATTACGGTACGTGAGATTCGCTTTGGACTTACGATCCTGTGTAGGGGCTGCAAATGTAACATCCAACTCGATCCACAGAACGGTGGGTTTAACAAAGCCAAACGCGCTCTTGACGAGTTCCTGCGGTCATTTCCACGAACCATCAAAATAGACTAATTAAGATTTGAGGTGACAGATGTTGCGTGATCTCAGGGTCAAGATCAGAAACCGCCATTCGCGAATTTCGGCGTGTCAGACGCAGGAATTCTTGCCGTTGAGCAAACAGTTCTTTGCGTTTGTCGAGGCGAACCCAATTCTCGAATCCGTCATCAGCGAGTTGGTCGCCCGAAATCCTCAATCTGTGCAAGAGGTAGGTACCGCACCTCGCGGTAGCCAAATTTATGGCGAAACCGCCGAGCAAGCGGCTGCTATTGCCTACACGAAGTGGAAGGCGTATGCCGCGCAAGAAAAAATGCAGGAATTCTACAACCACGTTCATACGTCCGACGGTTTTGAAGCCGGATTGGACAAATACCGCGACTGGTACGTGGAACCACTGTTCGATTATCTGGACGAAGTCTTGGAAGATGCGAACGTTATCCTTCTTACGTTGATACGCTATAAGCACAAGGTTGAGTGGTATCGCCGTGAGGAGTTGCAGAAGTTATTTGAGGCCAATTCATCGCAAGGGGAAAAAGTCCTCGCAAAGAACATGTACGAGTACTTGTTCGATCAGGGCATTCCGTTTCATGTGGAGCCGCAGACAGCGTCAGGTCGACCGGATGTTGTTTCTCTTGAGGATTCAGACCACCCGTTCATTGGAGATTATAAGGTGTTCGATGCCGCAGGACGTGGGGCAACATACATCAAGAAGGGACTGTATCAGGTTCATCAATACTGTTGCGATTATAACGAATCAGTGGGATATCTGATTGTATTCAACGTCTCGAACAAACAGTTGCGTCTTGAGTTGCCGTCCAGTGGTGATGGTGTGCCATGTTTCGAGTACGGCCATAAAACCGTGTTCATAACCGTGGTAGACATCCACGCTCACGAGGTTTCAGCAAGCTGCCGCGGAATCCCGGAGACGGTCACGATCTCCGCCGATGAGTTGATACGTGAAATGAAAGAGCAGGAACAAAAGCAATCCGTTGAGGCGTCGGAATGATGGAGGGTGAGGACCGTACGCGATTTGATATATCGGCTTTTACAAAAGGCGCAACGATCCAGTGCCGACGAGAATGTGGCAGTTCATCAGAAGGCGCGTCGGGAACCCTGTTGTTGGCGAACCCTGGGGAACGCCAAGATGTAGCGAGTACAATCTTGTCCTCGGGAGGTCATCATGAGTTCATCCGCCATTTTCATCGGCATGCACGGCCGGGCGTTCTCTCTGGACCGCATGACCGGCCAGGTCCTGTGGTCCACCAACCTGAAAGGTTCTGACTTCGTGACTCTGCTGCCGGACGGAGACCTGGTCCTGGCTGCCACCCACGGCGAAATTTTCTGCCTGCAAGCCGCCACCGGAAAACTTTTGTGGCACAACGAAATGCCCGGCCAGGGGCTGGGGCTGGTTTCCATCGCCACAGCCAGCGGCGCTTCCAGTCCCGGACCGCAAGCGGAAGAGCTGCTACGCCAAGCGGCAGCCGCGGCCGCGGCAACTTCGGGGTGAGCCGCTGATTTCTGTCGCTTCGCTGTCTTGCACTTTTGTCGCTTCGCTCCAAGTCGCCAACGTGTGCGCAAAACCTGCGGCGAGCATTCCGCGCTTGTTGCAGCCGGCTCGGCGCGCAAGCCGGCCTCGCCGACTAGCGATGTCCTCTTTTCCTTCGTTAGCACTTCCGCGTCCTCTGCGGGCGCTCGATTCAGCCTCGCTTTGCGATTCTGGCCTCCGTTTTCCTCTGCGCCCTCTGCGTCCTTTGCGGTGAAATGGTTTTTCTTAGTCCTTGATAGAATGTTCCCCGACCCAACGAAAGGACTCACCGACCATGTCTTCCCCCCAACTCACGCCCGACCAAGCCAAGTTTCTGCTCGCACTGGCTCTGCCCCAGATCAAGATGGAGCACACCACCACCAAGCGTGTGATTGAAGCCATTCCGCTCGACAAAGGCGACTATCGTCCTGACGCCGTTTCCAAAACCGCGCTGGAGCTGGCCTGGCACATCGTGGCTGCGGAGCAGCGCTTCCTGAGTGGCGTCTGCACCGGGCAGTTTGACTTCACGCCGATCAATCGTGGGCCGGAGATCAACAACTCCGCCAAGATTGCCGCCTGGTCGGATGAGACCTTCAACGCCAACGTGCAGCAGATTGAAAAGTTGAGCGGCGAGCAGCTAACCAAGATGATTGACTTCCGCGGCTTGTTCCAGTTTCCTGCAGTCAGCTATCTCACGCTCTCGCTGAACCATTCCGTGCACCATCGCGGACAGCTTTCCATGTACCTGCGTCCCATGGGCGCCAAGGTGCCGTCCATCTACGGCGAGAGCTATGACGCCACGCAAGACCGTCTGGGCAAGGAAGGGAAAGCGAGCTAGAAGATCGCCGTAATCGCCGGCATCTCGCGCGATCCGCGTCATCCGTGTTGATCAGTGGTCGGGTCGTTGCTTGCCCTGGCTGCCATTCTCGTGTGGCGCCGGCACTCCTGTCGGTGCGCTTTTTGCAGATTCCAGTGATGAACGCATTTCTTGCCTCGCTTGCAATCAGCGTCATCAGCGTTCATCTGCGGCAAGGTTTTGCTTTCCCGATCACGTGCGATGTCGGCGATCACGTGCGATCCCGGCGATCTGCTTACCCCAGCTTCGCCACCTCATACAGGTATTCCACAAAGCTCATCACGGCGCCGTCCATGCCTTGCATCTTCGGATTGGCCGACTCAATCACGTAGTACTCATCCGGCGCGTGGGCGCCGCTGCCGTGGCCCAAGCCGAAGTGTCCGGCGGGAAGTTTCAGCGGCTCGCCGGTAAAGACGTAACCGGGCCACGAGCCGGCATTGCGCGGAAGCATGATGGGCTCCACGCCGCCGCGTTTGTAAACGTTCAACTCCGCGCGGATCACGCCGGCATCGGCTGACGTGCTGTTGGGATCGTAGCCGCCGGTCATGTTGACTTCAATATCGCCAAACCCGTGTTTGGCCAGATGGGCCTTGAGCGCGGCCAACGCTTCGTCGGCTTTCATGTCGGGGACCAAGCGCAGGTCCATCTTGGCGACGGCGCGGTGCGGCAGAATCGTCTTGCCTCCCGGTCCGGTGTAGCCGCCGACCAGGCCCTCAATGTTCACCGTGGGCCGCGACATCAACAGTTCCAGTGACTCCTGGAAGCTCACGTCATGCAGCCAGTGCTCCACGCCCAGAGATTTCTTGGCGCCGGTTTCATTCATTCGCTTCGCGGCGGTGGCGATCATGGCTTTTTCGTCGGCGGAAATCGGGCGGGCTTTGTCGGCGAAGCCTTCAATCGCCGGATCCTGCCCGTCGGCGGTCACCAGCGTGTTCAGCGCTTTGATCAGGTGCCAGGCCGGCGAATCTAGCCGCGCCTTATTGCTGGAGTGGACGTCCGCGCGCGGGCCGCGTCCCCATTTTTCGCCGCTGGAGACCAGTTCCAGTTCGACCACGCCTTTTGCGCCCAGCGTGATGGTGACTTGCCCGTCCGGCGCCTGCGAAGCCGACGGCATAAAAATCCCCATCACTTTTTTCAACGCCGCCTGCACTTCCGGTCGGCGCACCACTTGCGGAAAATGCGGCGACCCAATTTCTTCTTCGCCTTCCGCCACCAGCACCAGGTTCACTGGCAGTTTTTTACCCGCGCCTTTGATGGCATGCAGCGCGGCGATGAATGACGCTTCCGGACCTTTCTGATTGACCGCACCTCGCCCGACGATCACTTTGCCGAAGCCGGGCTTGTCCACCAGGCGCGCTTCCCACGGCGGCGACGTCCACTCGCTGGGGTCCACCTGCTTTACGTCATACATGAAGTACAGCCCAAGAGTCTTCGGCGCGCCGGCGTCGAGTGTGGCGAAGATGCCGGGCTGTCCGTCGGTGGGGACCTTGCTCACCTGCTGGAAGCCGGCGTCGCGGAACATCTGCATGGTCAGCTCGCAGCCTTCACTCATGCCGCGGTTCTCGGCGGCAATGGACGGCTGCTTGATCCACGTCTGCAGGCGTTGCAGCGCTTCGTCATGCCGCTTGGCGATCTCGGCGCGGATGGCGGCTAGGTCGTCATCCGGCATCAGCGTGAATGCCGACGCGAAGCTGTTCTCCGCCGTGGCCCAGCGGGGAAGAGCCAGGGTTGCGGCTCCGGCGGCGGCGCCGGCGAGAAACTTGCGGCGGGCAACGGGCTTGCGAAGCGTGCTGTTGTCTTGCTGATCGGTAGGCATGGGTTGGCTCCTGTCCGGAAGGTTGGAACGGCGGATTATATGTGAGCGATTGTGCGGCGGCAATCAGGTTCGCCGCAAAAGCTATAATGACCGCCGGCCGTCTAAAGGTAGTGAGGAGAGAAAGAAATGATGCCCACGCGGCGCAGCCGGGGCAAAGTACAATCATGCTTTCAGCCAAATTCTGAACTCGTCAACAGGAGAACCGAGAGAACCATGACCAGGAAGATTTTTGCCATCGTCGCCGTTGTTGGCATGCTCGCGCTCAACAGCCTGGCCTTACAGCATGACCAGGCGCCCAAACCGGCTCCCAAAGCCGCAGCCAAAGGTCCGGTGCAGACCTTTAGCGGCGAAATCTCTGACGGCCAGTGCGCCAAGAACGGATCCCATGAGTCGGTGATGAAAAAAGCCAGCATCAACACCGCCGCCAACTGCACCAAGGGCTGCGCCCGCAGCCACGAGTACGTGCTATTCAACACCAAAAGCAAAAAGATCTACCGGCTGGACGATCAGAATGCGCCGGCCAAGTTCGCGGCACAGAACGTCAAGATCACCGGCAATTTGGACGGCGATACCATCCACGTGGTGAAGATTGAGGGTGTGAAGTAGCGGAAAGCGATGCTCGTTGTCATCGTGGCCGGCCTCGCTGATGGCGGCCTCACATGTGGAACGTTATGCTGACCGTGGTTTCCACCTCAACTGGCTCGCCTTTGAGCATGTAAGGACGATAGCGCCACTGCTTCACCGCGCCGACGGCAGCTTGCGTCAATTCCGGCGGGCCGGAAACCACGCGCAAATTGTGGATAGCCCCATCTCTTCCTATCGTCGCTTGCAGCAGTACCGTCCCCTGAATGCGGCTGCGTCGCGCGTCTGGTGGATAGACCGGCATCACCCGGTGCACCAGCAAACCTTCACTCACGCCCTGCGACACGCGAATCCTTTGCGGAATACTCGGTCCATTCTTCTCAGCCTTGTCCTGGCTGGTTTCGCCTGGGGAAGGCGAAGGCGACGGAACGTCAGCTGCTTTTTCTGGCTTCTGGTCCTCAACGTTTTCTGAAAACGCGAAGTTATACGGCATTGTGGTGTGGACTTTCACTGCCTGCCCGTTCCGGATATAGGGCTTGAATTTCCACTTCTTGAAGGCATCCGCTGCGGCCTGGGCCAGGATCGGCTCGCCGCTGACGATCTCCGTGCTTTCCACGTCGCCGGTTTCCGAGATCAGCAGCCCGATCATCACTTGCCCTTGCAGTTTCAGTTCGCGCGCTTTCAGCGGATAGGGCGCGCGTGGAGCTTTGATGCTCTCCAGCCGGGTCGAATCCGGAATCGCGGAGCTTCCCGGCTCTGCGGTTTTTGCCGGCGTGGACTCATTGGCCGCAGGTTTTGCTTCGTCGCCCGATGGTTTGGTCGCGGTCTGGGCGTTCGCGCAAAATCCCGCCGCAAGCAACACCAGCGCAAGGGTCGGTTTTTCAAAGCAACGCATAAAGAACTGCTGATTATAGCTTGCAGCCTGAAAGAACTTTGCGCCGGACCTCCGAGCGCTTTGCTTCCTCCCGCCGTTTCAGGGGGTGATTAAGCAGGTTACCGTAGGACATTGCCGTATAGCTTTTGGATAACAGGTGATATGACTTGCAGTAATATAGGAGTATCTGGCCGGAAGTTCTATAGTTCACACAGTCAACAGCCGCTTCGATCCACATTATGGCGCAACTGGCAGGAACTGAGCGAGGTCGCAGAAGTTCTCGTGTCCTGGTGTCGCTGGCCTTGTCGGTTTCCGGCCAGAAGAGTGATGGCTCGCACGTAAGTGGTGCAGCGGAAACCATTTTGGTCAACCGGCATGGGGCCCGCATACGGTCCACCGTACCCCTGGAACCGAGTATGGAAGTACGTGTCTGCCTGCTCGCACCGTACAAGTGGCGTGTTGGCCAAGTGGTCTGGGCCGACAATGGCGAAAAAGAATACGGCATTGAACTTCATCGTCCGGAGAACTTCTGGGGGATCTTTTTCCCGCCTGAAGATTGGGAACTAGGCATTCCGGCGGTGACCGTCTTCAGCTCCCAGGAAGCCAGCGGCGCCACCCAGCCCCGTAGCGCGCAAAAGAAACGCAAGGAACCTTCGTCTGAACTGCCTTCCTTGAACGTCCCCGAAGGCGGCACCATCGCGATTCTCCGCGGCATCGCCACCAACGGCATGCCTTTTCAGGAACGCGACCTTATTCTTCCCGTGGGCGACCGCCACGCCACCATGCTGATTGGGCCCCTGGTGGAGTTGGGTTCCACCATGAGCGTGATCTTCAGCAAGCAGACCGTGGAAAAAGCCGTGGTCACCGCGGTTTCCCACAGCCGTGAATATGACCGCTGGCGCATCTGGCTGAACTTTGACCGCCCTCTGCATCTGGCCAAGCCCCACGGCGCAAACTGACTCCGCGGTCGCTTGTTGGTTCGCTGCTGAACCGCCTTTGCTAGTTGCTAATCGCCAATTGCTGAGTGCTAATTGCTGATTGCTTCCCGTATACTCGTCCCTTGCTTTCCCTGAGGAGTTCACTTCACATGAAGCGCTTTGCCGTTCTTCTATTGCTTGCCGCCGTGTGCTTGCCCGTGGCCGTTCGTGGCCAGCAGCCTGCCAAGGCCGAACCCAAGACCGTGTACATTCGCGCCGGCCATCTCTTTGATTCCACCTCCGACAGCGTTCGCGACAACGTGATCATCGTGGTGATGGGCGATCGCATACAGAACGTGGCGTCTGCGGCTTCGTTCAAGCTGCCGGCCGGCGCCACGGTGATTGATCTTTCCCACGCCACCGTGCTGCCCGGCCTGATTGATTGCCATACGCATCTGGGCGCGCGCGCCGACCGCTATGACGAGATTTACCGCTTCAAAGACACGCCCTTCAACCACGCTTTTGCCGCGGTCGTCCACGCGCGCAAGACCTTGGAAGCCGGTTTTACCACGGTGCGCGACGTTGGCTCCGCGCCCTTTCTCGCCGTGGACCTGCGCAACTCCATCAATGAGGGCATGGTCCCCGGTCCGCGCATCGTGGCCAGCGGTCCCGGCATCTCCATCACCGGCGGCCATGGCGACCTCAACAACTACTCGCCGCAAACTCACGTGAGCATGTTCCCCGACGAGCGCGACTTCGGCATTGCCGATGGCGTTGATCAAGTCCGCCACGTGGTCCGCGCGCAGGTGAAGTACGGCGTGGACGTCATCAAGATCCTGGCTTCGGGCGGCGTGCTCTCCAAAGGCGACAGTCCGGGAGCGCCGCAGTTCACGCTGGAGGAACTGAAGGCCGCCGCCGACGAGGCGCACATGGCAGGACGCAAGATCGCCGCGCATGCCCACGGCGCGCAGGGCATCAAGAACGCCATCCTGGCCGGCATTGATTCCATCGAACACGCCAGCCTCATTGACGATGAAGGCATCCGCCTGGCCAAAGAGCACGGCGTGTACCTGGTGATGGACATCTACAACGACGATTACATCCTGGGCAAAGCCATTGAGTTCGGCCTGCCCAAAGAGAATGTGGACAAGGAAAAGGCGGTGGGCCAGCGCCAGCGCGACAATTTTGAAAAAGCCTGGAAGGCCGGGGCCAAGATGGCCTTCGGCACGGACGCCGGCGTGTACCCGCACGGCGACAACGCCAAACAGTTCTTCTACATGGTGAAGTACGGCATGACTCCGGCGCAGGCCATCCGCGCCGCCACCAGCAGCGCCGCCGATTTGATTGGCCGCTCCAAAGATGTGGGCACGGTGGAAGCCGGCAAGTTTGCCGATCTGATCGCCGTAAGCGCCGATCCCCTCCAGGACGTCCGCGCGCTGGAGAACGTGGGCTTTGTGATGAAGGGCGGAGCGGTGGTGAAGGACACCCTCACGCGGAAGTAACGACCTTGCCCGCGCGCTGCCGATCCCACAGGTCATGCGTTTCTGGTTCATGTGATCACAACTTCAGAGGTTAACCAGACCCGATGAATCACTGCGCCCCAGCGCCGTTGGCGCGAAACAGCCTAGCCCTGCCAATCCCCGCAGGTCAGGCGTTTCTGGTTCATGTGATCACAACTTCAGAGGTTAACCAGACCCGATGAATTACTGCACCCCAGCGCCGCAGGCGCGAAACAGCCTAGCCCACCCCGGAAGGGGTGGGTGGATGGAGAAAAGCAAAAGAGCCCCAGAGGGGCGACACAGGATAGACGGAAGAAAAAGGACGCCTCACGGCGTCCTTCGTGTTTCCATTCCACCTGATCGCTTAGCGCGGCGGCCGGCCTCCCATCGCGCCCATATCCATTTTCGTGTAGTCGCTGGGGACCTTGAAGAGCGCAGGGTCTTGCGGGCCCTCTTTGATGTTGGTGTACAGCGTGGTGATCTCGCCGCTGATTACTTTGATGGGAAAATGAATTCTCTGGTCCATCCAGTAGGTTTGTATTTTGCCGCTCTTCTCCGTGAGCTCCCACTTGTCGCACGGCCGGCCGTCAATGGATTCCACGCCGAGCTTTTTGCAGGTAGCGCCTTCACGGCCGGAGCACGGGTCGCCGCCTCTGAGCATGTCGGAAAACTTGGGCATGCGCTGGGTCATGGGGCTGTCTCTGTCCGTGGAGAACTCCATGTACATGTGTTGCTCGGTCATCAGCATGTACATCATTTTCGCTGGCCCATCCACGATCATGATCATCTTGCCGCCCATCGGCCCGGCTTTCTTGGTCTCGCCGCCGGCATTGCTCATGTCCACGCGCATTCTGGGCATTGAGACATAAATCTTTCCCGTCATGTTCAGGTTGCCATTGGCAGACGTGGTGGAGGTATCTGCGGAAAACTGCGGCGGGCCCTGGACAGCAAGGGCGGCAGAAGCTGCCAGAAGCGTCAGGGTTAGAATCGCCAGCTTGGCGGAGAGGCTCGGTTTCACGATTTTCTTTTCTCCTTGAAATTGTGATCGCGGACAAGCTGTTTATACACCAAGAATCCCGCTACCGGACCACAGACGCGATGTACGTGTTTACTCTTTGGGATTAGACTCCACTTGACTTTAGGGCATCTTGCAATCAACTTTGAGGTATCGAGAAAGAGGTCCCTTATGCGATTTCTGGCAGCAATCATTCTTACGGCCGTTTCTCTGGCTTTGACTGGAAATGCCGGACAGCAGAAACCGGCCGGAAGCACTCCCGCGATCGTCGCAAAATCTTCACCCGCTCCATCCGCCACCCAGGCGGAGCGTGCCGCCGCTCGTCCCGGCGCCGCTCGTCCTGACGCCGTTCACCCAGACGACCAGCAAGCCCTGCGTGAAGACCTGAAGAAAATGCGCGTGATCCTGCACCAGATGGAAACCAATTTGGCTTTCGTGGACAGCAGCCCGTCTGCGCTCAAGCACCAATTCCAACTGGAAATTGACATGTGGCGCACGCTGATTGACCAGATGGAGCGGCGGCTTCCTCCGAACTCGCGCTAACCGGCAAGTTGCAAGAGAATGCAGCCTAAAATCCGGCAATTTCGGCGGTCCCGGCAATCTTCATGCCTGCAAGCTCTTGTTGCATCCTGTGTAGTGCACTAGTAGACTCTTGCGCAGCAAGACTTAAGTCTCTCAGGCAATCTCAACGCGTTGCGCTGAACGCGGCTAAGCGAGTTGTTGAGGTATTTGTGTCTCCCGAACCGGTCCATTCGCACAAACTCGCATTGTCCACACCGCCGGCAGTTCCGGGAAGGGTTTCGCGCGCCAGCCGGCTCGCGGCTCTGCTGATCGCGCTGCTGCTGGCGGCCCTTCCCGCGGCAGCCCAGTCGGTGTCGCGACCACGCCCCAAGGTCCGGACCATCACCGCGTTTGTCCGCCTGGAGCGCGCGTTATACAAGACACAGATTGCTGACGCGCTTCGCGTGTTGCATACCGCGAAGGAAGAATTCACCGGGGCCGGCTATGAAGTGGAGACACTGCGCATCAGTACCCAGCCTTTTTCCGCCATCGTCCGGGGGATGAGTGAGTTCCAGGCCATCAACTTCTTCCACGACCTGGACAAACTGGCGCAGCAGCAGGGATTCATCCTGGACGTTGGTCCCGCCATGCTGCGCGACTCTGACGATCCCAGCCAGGCCGAGCTGCTGGCCCAGATCATTGCCGGCTCGCAGAACATCAACGGCTTCATCGTCGTAGCCGACGCTGCCGGCATCCACTGGAACGGGATTCATGAGGCCGCCCGCGTCATCAAGTATCTGGAAGAGCATACTGACCATGGCGACGGCAACTTCCGCTTCGCCGCGGCGGCTTTTCCTCCCGCCAACGCGCCCTTCTTCCCGGTGTCCTACACGCAGGGAACAGGCCATGGATTCGCCATTGGACTGGAATCGGCGGGCATCGTGAACCAGGCGTTTACCTCCGCCGGAGGCGATCTGCCCACTGCCAGCCTGCAGCTTACCGAAGCTCTGGGCGCTGAAGCCAAGAAAGCGGAAGAGATGGCCCGCCGCATTGAGAAGCTTACCGGCTGGAGTTACCTGGGCATTGATCTCACTCCGGTCCCGCTGAAAGAAGTTTCCATCGGCGCGGCGATGGAAACGTTGCTGGAAGGTCCCATTGGTTCACCCGGAAGCCTGAGCGTGGCCTTCGCCATCACTTCAGCCCTGCGCCGCATTCCGGTGCTGCAAACCGGGTACAGCGGACTGATGCTTCCTGTTCTCGAGGACACGGTGCTGGCCCGGCGCTGGGAAGCTGGCCGCATCACACGCGACGCTTTGCTCTCTTACTCCGCCGTTTGCAGCGCCGGCCTGGACGCCATTCCACTGCCCGGCGACATATCGCAACGCGAGCTGGCCAGCATCATCTCGGACATGGCCAGCCTGGCCGTGAAGTGGAAAAAGCCTCTCTCCGCGCGGCTGCTGCCCGCTGCCGGAAGAAGAGTCGGCGAGATGACCGACTTCAGCAGCCAGTATCTGGTGAACATCAGGATTCGCTAGGCATTCCTATGTGCGCGTGTGGATGTCGATGGGAAAAGTGACGGTGGGCGTGACTGCAAGCTCAAACAGCAGGCATCGCGGCAGAATAGCGTATGTTGAATTGTGGGTACTTAGCGATCAAACCATCTAGTGCTGGAAGGTCGTACTTGGACCACTGATTGCTCAGTGCATACGTCTTGCCCTGACAATTGATCAGGTGTTCATTCGCGCAGATAAATCTTGTTAGCTTCTCCTCGCTCACCCCGTGATCCTGCGCTGCTGCCCTGAATTCCTCCTCATTCAACGTCCCGTCAAACAGAAGCCAAGTTCCCGATCCAAATGCACTCGCTATCTCTTCCGGACTGATCTCTTTAGAAATAAGCTCCTTCACGACCGAGTAGATAAGCCATCGTTTGTACAATGATTTTTCTTCTCGATCGTTGACGTACAGATCGAACCGAGTCCAGTCCGCACTTCCAGAGGACGGTTGCTTCTCTTCGGCGAGTTTCTTTCTCAATTGAATCTGATACCCAGCTGCTTCGGGCAAAGGGATTATTTGTTGAACGTCGAGAATTACGCGCCCGGCAATCTCATAAGGCTGCAATTTCACGCACCTCACGTTCAGCCCGGATTCGTTCAGCCAGAGCACCGAGCTCGTGAGCTCTTTGGCGAACTCGGCCGCGACTAACACGATGTGCACCATTTGACCAAACCTGTCTTCCTGGGGCGCATCCCAACCTAAGAACTTTAGTATGGACGGTTCGGCACTTTCGGATCTTCCAGACTTTACAAGATACTCGCCGAATGCAGTGACGACTTCACTGAATGTCATGACGCTGATCATTGCGGCGTAACGAATGGCCTGTAAATCCATGAAAGCGTTTTCGTCGCGCTTCAGTTCAACCACTACTAAGTTAGCCGACTTATCAATGCACAAGAGATCAATCCTGCGACGGCTGTCTTCCCAATTTGTGAATTCTTCGCTGACTACGCCATCATCACCAAGGCTTACGTGCCGATCATCGCTCTGGGGGCCGTTGGCGGGACTCTGATCGGGTTCGTGGTGCAGAGATTTGGCAGATGATACGTCCTATTTATCGCTGCTTTGTCGTTAACCAGACGTTGACATTGGCCCCTGCAAGGTCTATGGTTTCGGGCGGCCCTTTCTGCACTCTCCCTGGAGGTTCTCACCGCCATGCATCAGCCTATTGCTGAAAAACATTCATTTCTAGGTCGCGCTGGATTGTTCCTTTGCGCGGCCATTTTGTTGGTGCCTACTTTTGTCGCGGCGCAAACCCGGCCGCTGTTCAATTTGCAGTCCACCACGCAGTCGCCTTTTCCCAGTGACCGCTTTACCGTCCTCGATCCCGGCCAGAACACCGGCATTCGAGTGGCGCTGCCGCTGCCAAACTGCGCCACCAATCCATCGGACTGCGCCGATCTATCGCTGCTGAACCAGCTTGACGGCTTCAATCCCCAGCCCCGGCTCTCCATACCTTTTGACGGCGCCATTGACGTGAGCACGGTCAACAGCAGCACCGTCTTTCTGGTGGGGTTGCCGGCCGGTTTCGCCTTCGGCCAGCAAGCGGACGACAACGTCTTTCACGGCTTTACGCCCAACATCATCGGCATCAACCAAGTGGTCTGGGACCCGGCTTCTCTGACGCTGTTTGCCGAATCCGACCAGCATCTTGACCAGCATGCCAGCTACCTGCTGGTGGTGACCGACGGCGTGCACGATTCGGCCGGCAATCCGGTTGTTGCCACCCGCGACTTCCGCAACCTGGATGCCGACGAGAGCGCCGACGCCCAGGCCCGCCTTTATCGCCAGGCTCTCCGCAGCCTGATTGACAACGGCACCCTGCACCGCATTGCTCCCGGCCTGGAAAAGAAGCACATTGCCGCAGCCAGCCTGTTTACCGTGGAAAGCGTGACTTCCACCCTGGAAAGCATTCGCAACCAGGTCAAGGCCGCGGCAGCGCCCAGCGTCAACTTCAACCTGGGCAGCGGTGGTGAGAAGACGGTGTTCCCGCTCAACACTGTCACCGGGCTTACCTGGAACGTCCAGGCGTTGACCGTGGGTCCGCTCATCCCGACAAGCCTGAACGGCAACTTAGGGGCCTTGCAGGTTTTCCCCGGTTCCATCAGCACCATGGCGTTCGGCAAGTTCACTTCAACGCAGTGGAAGAACGGCAACGTGTTCATCCCCGCGGTCCCCACGCGCAGCGACGTGCCGCCGACGGGCACCGAAGACCTGTACTTCAACCTGTTCATTCCTTCCGGCCCGCGTCCCACCAACGGCTGGCCAGTGGCCATCTTTGGCCACGGATTCACTGACAGCAAGCAGGGCGCGCCGTTTGCCGTGGCGTCCACGCTGGCGCATAACGGCATTGCCAGCATCTCCATCAACGTGGTGGGCCATGGTTTTGGCCCCAACAGCACGCTGACGGTGAAGCAAGGCGCGACTTCTGTGACGTTCCCCGAAGGCGGCCGAGGTTTTGACCAGGACGGCAACGGCCAGATCACTTCCGCGGAAGGCTCTTCCACGTTCTTTGCCAGCCCGCAAGGGACTGTCGGCTCGCGTGACGCGCTGCAGGAAACCGTGGCTGATCTGATGCAGTTGGTCCGCGCCATCCAGGGCGGCATTGATACCAACGGTGACGGCCTGCCTGACCTCGACGCCAATCGCATTTACTACGCCGGGCAGTCCTTCGGCGGGATCTATGGCACCATCTTCCTCGGCATCGAGCCTGACGTCCGCGCCGGCGTGCCCAACGTTCCCGGTGGAGCGATCATTGATATCGTCCGGCTCAGCCCGTCGTTCAAACTTTTGCTGACGCAGGCGCTGGCCGTGCGCGTACCTGCGTTGCTCAACGCCGGGCCGCCGTTCTTCTTCAATGACAACAGCCCGCTGCGCAATCTGCCGCCGGTGATCAACGCCGTGCCGGGGGCGGTTGCCATTCAAACCGTGGAAGACACCAGCCGCTGGCTGGGCCAGGCCGGCGACCCCGTCGCCTGGGCGCCCTTCATCCGCAAATCACCACTTCCCGGTGAGAGTGCGAAGAGCGTGATCATCCAGTTTGCCCGCGGCGACCAGACGGTACCCAACCCCGCGGCCACGGCGCTCATCCGCTCCGGCGATCTTGCTGACCGCGCCACTTTCTTCCGCAACGACATTGCGTTCGCGTTGGGAGTCGGTTTCGGCAAGAACCCGCACACGTTCCTGACCAACATCGGCGGAACACCGCCGGTGGCGGGAGTCGCGGTGGGAGGGCAGAGTCAGATTGCCATCTTCTTCGCCACCGACGGCGCGCTGATCATTGATCCTGATGGTCCAGGGCCGTTGTTTGAGGTCCCAATTTTTGGGGCGCTGCCGGAAGACTTGGGGTTCATTCCGTAAAGAATTTGGTAAATGAGTAAATTGGTAATTGGGTAATTTGGCGTGCACGAGTACAGCCAAGTTACCCAATTGCTTCAATTACCAAATTACGAAATTACCCAATTACCAAATCTCAGAATTTCAGCCGTTCTCGCGTGGTGGTGATGTGCGCCAGGTGGTGGTTGCCGTGCCATGAGTACAGCGCCACCAGCCAGTCAATGTTGTGCACGCCGGATTCCGGATGGTTGAGCTTGCGCCTGAAATCTTCTTCCTTGAGCGACTTCAGCAGCGGCACCCAGCGCGCGTGAATAGACTCCAGCAGCGTGAGTGAAACCTCCACCGGCGCCAGTTCTGAATCTTTGAGCCGGGCCCAGGCCGCTTCATCGTAGGGCTTGATGGTCGGCACGTTCTCGGTCAAAGCGAGTTTGGTGCGGATGTAGGCGTTCATGTGGCTGTCAGGCACATGGTGGACGACCTGGCGCAGGGTCCACCCGCCATCGCGGTAGGTCGTTTCCCATTGCTGGGAAGTCAGCCCGGCAACGGCCTGGCGCATCTTGGCGGGCAGGGCGGCAATGGTTTCAATATGCTTGGCCCGGGTTTCGGACGTTGGGTCGGACTCCGGAGTAAAGTGGCCGGTGGGATACCTCAGATCGGGCATAAAACCTCACAAAAACTGGCGGTGCAGGGCCAAAAGAGTACTGTATCAGGCAATTATATGAAGAAAAATAAGGACTTACACATAATTTGAACCATAAAAATTTCTTGACCTTAGGGCGGTTTACCATTAATTTATAGCCATCCACGGGTGGACGCGCGAATCTTTAACCAGCATTCCAGGAAGGTCAGCCGCTCCCTTAAGTCAAAGTTGAAGATAATTGTGCAACGCAGATACCGCCGTTGGCGTCTAATAAGCGCAAATAGGTCTCTGGTCATTCCCACAAACAAGTTTTGGCGTGCCGGAACCTCTCGGCATAAAGAATGCAGCGTTTTTGCTCCGCCCAGATTTGTGGTGGCTGTAAAGATTTGAATTCATTAGGAATCGCGAAGAAACCGAACTAATACATAGGAGGAACGTATGCGCTCAAACCTCATTTACGACGCGCTCGACACTGTCAACAACCGCTATCTGCTGTGCCAGATCGTTTCCAAGGCGACGCGGAAGTTCCATAAGCCGACCACCCGCATCCAGGAGACGATGAATGACGTGCTGGTTCGCGTTGGAGGCGCCGATGAGCAGCAAGAAGTCATGACCGCGCCCAACGGTGATGTTGCAGAACCACAGCGTCGCGCTGCATAATAGACATTCCTGAAAATCCCGCCGGGCCTGGCCGCCTGGCGGGTCCTCAGGTTAGACCTGAGGCAAGAAGTTCTCGCCTTCTGAAATTCCAACGTTTACGTCCTCCCTGTCCATCAAGAAAATCCTCATAGGTGACAAATGACCATTGCAGAACTCAAAGAAAAAAACATAACTGAGCTTACCAAGATCGCGCGCACCCTCGACCTGCCTGGCGCCAGCGGTCTCCGCAAACAGGACCTCATCTTCAAAATCCTGCAGGCTCAGAGTGAAAAAGAAGGGCACATCTTCGCCGAAGGCGTCCTGGAAATCCTGCCTGACGGCTACGGCTTCCTGCGCTCTCCCGATTACAACTACCTGCCCGGTCCCGACGACATTTACGTTTCGCCCTCGCAGATCCGCAAATTTGATTTAAAGACCGGTGACACCATCAGCGGCCAGGTGCGCCCGCCGCATGAAGGCGAAAAATATTTCGCGCTGGTCAAGATTGAGGCCGTCAACTTTGAATCGCCGGAAGAAGCGCGCAACAAGATCCTGTTTGACAACCTGACGCCGCTGTATCCGCAGGAGCGCCTCAAGCTGGAAACGCTGAAGGAAAACGTGAGCGCCCGCGTCATGGACCTGCTGACGCCGCTGGGCAAAGGCCAGCGCGGCTTGATCGTCGCGCCGCCGCGCACCGGCAAAACCATGCTGTTGCAGAACATCGCCAACTCCATCACCACCAACCATCCGGAAGTGGTGCTGATCGTCCTGCTGATTGACGAACGTCCGGAAGAAGTCACCGACATGCAACGCTCGGTGAAGGGCGAAGTTATTTCTTCCACATTTGACGAGCCCGCGGCCCGTCACGTACAGGTTGCGGAGATGGTCATTGAGAAAGCGAAGCGATTAGTCGAACACAAGCGCGACGTGGTGATCCTGCTCGATTCCATCACCCGCCTGGCGCGCGCCTACAACACCATTGTTCCGCCTTCAGGCAAAGTGCTCTCCGGCGGCGTGGACTCCAACGCCCTGCAGCGGCCCAAACGTTTCTTCGGCGCGGCCCGCAACATTGAAGAAGGCGGATCGCTGACCATTGTCGCCACCGCCCTGATTGACACCGGCTCGCGCATGGACGACGTGATCTTTGAAGAGTTCAAAGGCACCGGCAACTGCGAAATCATTCTTGACCGCAAACTGGTGGACAAGCGCGTCTTCCCGGCCATTGATATCCAGCGCTCCGGAACGCGCAAAGAAGAGCTGCTGATTCCCAAGGAAGACCTGGCCCGCATATGGGTGCTGCGCAAGGTGCTGAACCCGCTCTCGCCGGTGGAAGCCATGGAACTGCTCATTGATAAGCTGGGCAAGACGCCGTCGAACGGCCAGTTCCTGTCGAACATGAGTTCGATTTAGAGCAGCAATTAGCAACTGGCAATTGGCAACTAGCCAAACCAAAAACAAGCCGCGAGTTTCGCGAATCAACACGAATCAAAGCTAAAGGAATTGACCAGCGTGTTGGCCCTTATTCGCGGACCCCTTGCCCAGGTTTGCCCAAGGCGACTGGGAGGCGGGAACTCCCCGGCCCAATCGCCGTGCTGTGCACGGGAGTGCAGCTTTTTGTGCAGCGCGGTGCAGCTTCAGCCGCTTTTCTTTCGTTTTCTTATCTAAAGTCTTTTGACATTTGGGCGCAACGATACTACCTTAATCTGCACTTATTGATGTCGGAGAAAGTTTGTCTGCGCCCGAATCAAGTTAAAAAGCAAGATCAGGCCCCAGGTGATTGCCCTCAACCCCCATCCGCGGGACGGGCAATGACCATGCTAGTCTAAGACCGGACGCAAGCACCTTCCCCCGAAGATCAATCTGTACCACATAGGAAATCACCGTCGAGCGAGTCGCTAAAAGGTCCCCCTCGATATCGCCCGGCCGGACTTAAAAGACGGAGGTGGCACAATGAGGAAGTTATCCGCGATCGGGGCTCTTCTTATTGTTTTGTCCAGTATTCCGCTTTGGGCGGGACAGCTCAGACCAGAGGAAAAGCGCGCGCTGGAGTTGAAGCCGGCGGTGGTCCTGGTTCTGGTGGATTTCAAGACCAAGTGGACCCTGGAAGTCTTCCCTAAACCAATCGAGTTGCGCCACACTTCCACCGGCACCGGGTTCCTGTTCCGGCCAGACGGCTATCTCATCACCAACGGGCACGTGGTGGCTGACGCCAACATGAAGGACCCCGAGGCCTCAGACGCACTGAAGCGCCGCCTGCGCGAAGAATTCCTGAACGCGCTGAAACAAGGCGCCATCTTTCGCGTCATCGAAAGCCAGATCAAGCGCAGTTTGACTGAGCAGGAGCAGATCGCGGTTGCCAAGTCCGAATACAGCATCACCATCTCCAAGCCGGAGCTGAAAGTGATCCTGGCCAACGGCAAGGCGCTGGACGCCGACATTCTGCAATACAGCGGCGCCGTAGATCAAAAAGGCAAGGACGTGGCCATTCTCAAGATTCCCGGCACCAATCTCCCCACCGTGTCGCTGGGCAACTCTGAGGATGTCCGCCTGCAAGAACAAATCATGGTGCTGGGCTATCCCGGATTGGCGTCTCCCTGGGGCGGAAGTTCGGTGAGTTCGCTCATCAGCCAGGAATCCAGCCTGGAGCCCACCGCGACCAACGGGCATATTTCGGCCCTCAAGACCGAGAGCATCGGCACGCCTCTGCTGCAGTCGGATGTGGCCATTACCCACGGCAACAGCGGCGGTCCCGCGTTTAACGACAAAGGCGAGGTCATAGGCCTGGCCACCTACGGCGCGCAGGAAGTGCAAGGCTTCAACTTCCTGGTGCCGATTAACACGGCCATGGAGTTCGTCCGCCAGACCGGCGTTTCGCCGGAAATCGGCACCTTCAACCGCCACTGGGCCAACGCCCTGGATCTGTACGACGAAGGCCAGTGCAACAAGGCCATCACCGAAATTGACAACGTGTCCCAGTTCATGCCGAATTTGCCTGACGCGGCGCGCTATCGTTCGGCCGCGGTTTCCTGCGTGGACAAGATGAGCGTTGTCCAGAAGACCATGGAAACGGTGGGCAAAGGGCCGGCCATTGCCATTGCCGCTGTGGTGGTCCTCATCGTGGTGGTATTGCTGGTGATGTTGGCCCGATCAGGCGGCAAGGCAGCGCCCGCCCAGGTGCCCGCGCAGGCGGCCGCTGGTGTGGCAAATGTGGCAACTATGGGCAGCGCTCCCACCCTGCCGGTCCAAACGGCGCCATCACCGGCGCTGGCGTCCACCACGGTGGAGCAATCTTTCGGACGTATCCAGTTCATTGGCGGATCGCTTTCCGGCCGCACCTTCAAAGTCAGCAAGAACGGGCTATGGATCGGGCGCGATGCATCCAAGTGCGAAGTTGTGGTCACTGACGATTCGGTTTCCGGCCAGCATGCGTGGATTGTCCCCGCCGATGGCCACGTGGTGGTGATTGACAAAGGCTCCACCAACGGTACTTATCTGAATTCTGCCGACGCGCCGCGCGTGAGCAAAGTCGGGTTGCACAACGGTGACCGCGTCTTTCTGGGGAAAAAGGGTTCAGTGTTTACCTACTTTGCGGGATGAACCGGGCAAAGAGCGCGCCGCCTGCTTGGGAAATGAAACCTGAGCGCGGCGCGGTCACAGTGAGCCAGAGCATGGCCAGCGACAATCATGGAGGGTCTTGAGCATGTCAAAGTTTTGTGTAAACGGGCATCAGATGGAAGATTCCTGGGAGCTGTGTCCTTTTTGCCAGAAGACGGGCTTTGCTGCGGCGGTCCCGGCCAGCGCCAAGACGCGGATTGAAACCGCCACCGCCCCTGACATGCCGCCGGCCGCGTCGGGCGGGCGCAAGACCGTCCTGATTTCTGAGCGCCGCAAGGCCCCGGTGGTCGGCTGGCTGGTGGCCATGTCCGGCGAGCAGAAAGGCGACGACTTTCGCCTCCGCGACGGCCAGAATATTCTGGGGTCGGCCCCCGATGCAGAAGTCCAAATCAAGGACCCCACGGTTTCCTCCAAACACGCCAGCTTGCGCTACAAGGACGCCAAGTTTTTCCTCACTGATCTGGATTCCAGTAACGGGACGTTCTTGAACGACGGCGCCACGGCGATTGCCCGCGAGGAACTGAAGGACAACGATACAATTCGCATCGGTGAAGTCGTTCTGAAATTCAAGTGCTTATAACTTTCCCAGGCCAATGGTGAACCCGACGAAACCGATGACTGATCCCGGGCAGACCGCCAAGGTCCGTCCCGGCGTGGAAGTGGGCAGCGTTTCTGATCCCGGGTGTGAGCGTCCGGACAACCAGGACAACTATTGTTACGCCGAGCCGGAAAGCGATGAGCAGTTCGCCAAGAAAGGCCGGCTGGCGGTGGTGGCCGACGGCATGGGCGGCTACGAAGGCGGCGCGCTGGCCAGCGGAATCGCCGTGGAGGTGATCCGCTCCAAGTATCTGAACAGCGAGCTCAACGCTCCGGAAGATGCTCTGGTGGACGCGCTGGTCTCAGCCCACGTGGCCATTCGCAACGCCGCCCGGGAAAGCCCTGAGGATTCCCGCATGGGCACCACCTGCACCGCAGCCGTGATCCACAACAACCAGCTCTTTTACGTTCACGTTGGGGACTCGCGGCTGTATATGGTGCGTAACGCGGGGATCACCCAGGTGACGCGCGACCAGACCATGATCGAAAAACTGGTGGATGAGGGAATCCTCACGCGGGAGCAGGCCAAGACCCATCCTGACCGCCACGTGTTGATGACGGCGCTGGGCGTGGGCGAAGAAGTGCCCGCCGAACTCCCGGAGAATCCCATTCCGCTGCGCGACGGAGACGTCCTGCTGCTCTGCTCTGACGGTCTGCACGACCTGGTCAGCGATGAAGAGATTCTTCAGACGGTCCTGCAGGACATTCCTGAAGCGGCTTGCCACAAGTTGGTGGACCAAGCCAAGGCCCGCGGCGGCTATGACAACATTACCGTCCAGATCGTCAAGATCCATCCGCGCTGAGCAGCGCCCGAGCTGCAGCAGCGCATGAGAAAGGCGCCAGGACATGATCGGTAACCAGATTGCGAACTTCCGCATCGTCGAAAAGCTCGGCGCGGGCGGTATGGGCGTGGTTTACAAGGGAGTGGATATCCAACTCGACCGCCCTGTCGCCATCAAAGTCCTGAGCACGGAGTTTGTAGGGAATCCCGAACTGATGCAGCGCTTCCAGGCGGAAGCCAAGGCCCAGGCCAATCTAAACCACACCAATCTGGCCACGCTGTACGCCTTCCTCATCGTGGAGGGCAACGCCTTCATGGTCATGGAATTCGTGGACGGCGAAAACTTTGACCAGATCATTCACCGCGCCGGCCCCATGCAAGCCAAAGACGCGGTGCCCTGGTTCAAGCAGGCGCTGCTGGGCATCGGCGCGGCGCATCGCGTGGGCATCGTCCATCGCGATATCAAGCCCAGCAATCTCATGCTGAACCGGCAGGGAATCGTCAAAGTCATGGACTTCGGCATTGCCAAAGCTTTGGGCACGCGGGGAATGACCAAGACCGGAATGCAGTTGGGGACCCTGAACTACATGTCGCCGGAACAAATACAGAACCGCGGCGTGGACGTGCGCTCTGACATCTACGCTCTGGGCATCACGCTGTACGAGATGCTCAGCGGCCATACGCCGTTTGAAGGCGACAGCGATTTCCAGATCATGCATGACCACGTGACGGCCACCCCGCCGCCGCTGCATCGCTACTACCCGTACGCGCCGCGGGAATACGAGCCGGTGCTGGCCAAGGCGCTGGCCAAAAATCCTGACGACCGTTTTCAAACCGTGGAAGAGATGGGAGCCGGTCTGGAACATCCGGAGAACGTCATTGTTCCTCCGCCGCTGGCGGCCCCGCCCATGGTCCGCGGCACCGTGATGGACTCTACAGGTTCCAGGGTCAGTTCTTCCGCCGTCACCATGCCGCTGAACCCGACAGCGCCGCCCGGGCCGGCGCCGGCAGCAGGCGCGGGAATGACGGTTCTGGCGGGAACCGGATACGCCATGCCGGCAGCAGGAACGCGACAGCCAGCGCCGGTCGCGGGAACCGGACAAGCAGTGCCAGCCGGGGGAGCGGGACAAACTGTGCCGGCATCGCCCTCCGCGATGACCGTGCCCATGGGCGTGACGTCCATTCCGCAAGGCGTGGCGACGATTCCGCCTGCGCCGCCGGCCGCTGCGGGTACCTCGCGCCGCACCATACTAATGCTTGCTATCTCGCTGGTCGGATTATTGGCGGTGGCCGTGATGGCGGTGGTTTTGTGGCCCAACAAAACAGCGAAGGGTGGGGGCGGATCCGTGCCTCCGCCTCCCCGGCAAGAACAGCAGGCGGGAGGGGCTTCCGCCACTTCGTCGCCGGAGGAAATTGTGATGGCCACCGGAGGCGAGAAATCATCAGGTCCGGCGGTCGGCGCCGATGACTCTGCCAGCGCAACTCCGGCCGCGACTCCTCACAAACTGGTCCCGCCGCCTGGCCCTTCGTCCGGCGAGCAGACCGCCCAGCGGACTCCGCCGCCCACGCCGCCTCCCACGCCCCGGGTGCAGGCGCAAGCTCAGCCGAGTCAGGACCAGTTGCAGCGTTACCAGCAGGAACAATTGCGGCAACAGCAGAACGCCCAGGGAAAGAACTTCCTGGTGAAACATCGCCACATCGTCGGCGCGCAGACGTACTACTGCGCGGGCTGGATGAATGTCAAGCCGGATGGCACGGTGTCTTACGTTTGCGCCGCCAGCAATGACCCCTCGGGCCGCTGTGAGCGCGTCACGTTCCCGGCCGGAACTTTCAAACAAGTCAAGCTCGTCGGCGGAGGAATGCTTCACCTCTCCACCAGCGGCATGGGCAACTGGGATTTCTTTGATTACAACGTGGCGGGAAGCGCCGTGGGCGCGTACCAATCCATACAGGGTTCATCGAAGTGAAATCAGCGAAGCATGGGCCTCTATCGTGACGACTGGATGGCGGCGCTCGTTGGTTTTGGCCTTGGCTATTTGCTAATTGCCAGTTGCCAATTGCTCTTCTTCAGCAGTGGACGACCTTCTCTGACTTGATCCCCTTGGTTGCGTTGCGCGTGTCCACCACCAGTTGCGATTCGTTGACGATCTTCTGGTAATCGTAATCGGAGTGGTCGGTCACAATCAGCACGCAGTCGTATTGCTGCAGGTTGTCGAGCGGCGCGCAGGTCATCTGCAAGTTGTATTTGCGTCCGCGGCCCACGCGAGGAAAGTAAGGATCGTTGTAAGCAACTTCCGCTCCCCGTCCCTGCAGTTCTTCAATAATGGTCAGCGACGGCGACTCGCGGAGATCATCAATATCGCGCTTGTAGGCCACTCCCAGCACCAGCACTTTGGCCCCGTTCAGCGCTTTCTTCTTCTTGTTGAGCGCTGACGCCACGGAGTTGACCACGTGATAAGGCATGGCGGTATTGATTTCCCCGGCGAGCTCGATGAAGCGAGTGTGGAAGTCAAACTCTTTGGCTTTCCAGGAAAGATAAAAGGGATCAACCGGAATGCAGTGTCCGCCCAGTCCTGGTCCGGGATAAAACGGATGGAACCCGAACGGCTTGGTGGAAGCTGCGGCAATCACTTCCCAGATATCAATGCCCATGCGCAGGCAAAGCAGTTTCAATTCATTCACCAGCGCGATGTTCACGCAGCGATAGATATTTTCCAGCAGCTTGGTCATCTCGGCCGCGGCCGGACTCGAAACCGGCACCACGCGGTTGAAGATGGCGTTGTACAGAGCGCCGGCCATCGCGGACGCCGCCGGGCTCATGCCGCCCACGACTTTGGGAATGTCCTTGCGCGCAACGGTGTCATTGCCGGGATCTTCGCGCTCGGGAGAGAAGGCGATGAAGAAAGTCTTGGCAGGATCGTCATCATCCTTATCGCTGCGCGCGGCTTTGAGCCCCAGGGAGTTGCCTGCTTCCAGAATCGGCGCCAGCACTTCTTCCGTGGTGCCGGGATACGTGGTGCTTTCCAGGACGACCAACTGTCCGGCGCGCCGGTGCGGCGCCAGCGAGCGCGCGGTGGCTTCAATCGCGCTCAAGTCCGGTTCGCGATACTCATTCAGCGGCGTGGGGACGCAGATAATGATCGCGTCCATATCCCGGGCGCGCGAGTAGTCGTTGGTGGCGGAAAAGCCTTGCGTGCGCGCCGCTGCGATCTCCGCTGGCTGAATGCGGTAGATGTAAGACCGGCCGCTGTTCAACGCCTGGACTTTTTCCGGGTCAATATCAAAGCCGGTGATGGCGAAGCGCTGTTCGCTGAACAGCAGCGCCAAGGGCAGGCCGACGTAGCCCAAGCCGACGATCCCAACTTTTGCGGTGCGCGCTGTGATGCGCGCGCGGAAGAGCTCGGCGTGCGGAGACAGGCGGCCGGGTTGAGGAGACATGCGGTTCGGCAAGATTTTCTCCTCCATTGTAGGGCCGCGTGTCCGCCGGAAAAGCCGGGCCATGAACAGCGGTGATTCAGGGGTACCTGCGTAGCTACTATTCCGCGCCGACGGCTCCTTTTAATTTACTGATTTGGCGGGGGTTCCTGTCCTTGGCGGCGGCTGGTTGCGGCCCTTTTGGGCTGCCTGCCGCATAGATTAAAGACCTACGGAAGTATGGTAATCTTAGTTACTAACTGGAAACTCCCCTCAGTTCAGTCAAACGCGTGGCACAGAAGCGCAAATCCGCCTTTCAGATTTCTTACGTCACCATCACTTACCGCAGTGTGTTCATGGGGGCGTTGAGCGTGCTCGCCCTGGCGGCGGTGGTGATGTACTTTGCGTTTCCGGATACATCCAACCGCGTGATCCTCGCCGGCCAACTCAGCTTCAGCAAGGTTCTGGCCAAGTTGGGCGTCTCCGGCAGCGCCAGCGCCAGTCCCAACACCGAGCCCGGCCCGCGGCAGGCGCATTTCACGAACATTGACGGGACCGTGCGGGTGAAAAAAGCCAGCACCAATTCCTGGATTCCCGCCGACTACAGCCTGGCCCTGGAACCCAATGATGTGGTGCAGACTGCACCGGAAGGTATGGCGAAAGTGGCGTTCACGGATGGCACCAGCTACACCGTGAAGCCGGGCGGGCTGATCGTGATCCAGGAGAACACCGTCAATGCCTCGAAGCAAAGCCGGGTGGCGGTGCAGGTCAAAGCGGGTACGGTGGACATGGCCACCGCTACCAACATGGCCGTGGGTTCCAAGTCAGAAGTCATCGTTGCGGGCGCCACAGCCAGAATCGGTCCGGAGAGTTCGGCCACCACCATGGCTGATCCGCGCAATGACCAGAACGAGATTCTGTTGAAGAAGGGCACCGGCGAAGTGGTCCGCGGCAGCGAGAGCGTCAAGCTGGTGGACAACGAAAAGGTCACCTTCGCGGCCGACGACACGCGGCACATGGTGAAAAGCAAAGAGATTGGCCCGCCGATTCTGATTGATCCTCCGAATCTGCGTCCCGTCTTTGTGCCGCCCGGTTCCAAGGGCGTGAGTTTCTCCTGGTCAGAAGTGGAAGGCGCCAAGCGCTACCGCATCAAGATCGCGCGGACTACCTATTTTGCGCCGCCCCTGGAACTGGACAGGGAAGTCAAATTCTCCCAGGTGACGGTTTCCGGCCTGGCCGAAGGCCCTTTTTACTGGCAAGTGCAGTCCATTGACGAAAACGGCAAGCTCTCCGCCGAGAGCGAGCGAAACCGGTTTGTGGTGATTGCCAAGGCGCAGGACAAGGCAGAGATTCTGCTGGAACTGGAACCGTTCCGGCAGATGGGCCACGTGTTTGAGGTGCGCGGCCGGACGGAGCCCAACGCCCGGGTGATGGTGAACGGCCAGGAAGTGGCCATCATTAACAGTGACGGCACCTTCCACCACTTCACCAACCCTCTCCCGACGGGAGAGAACTTTATTACGATTACGGCCCAAAATTCCAAGGGCCAGGCCCATACGGAAACAAAAAATGTGACGATCCAGTAATATTCCCTATTGCTCCGGCGCGGATTTTGTTCCACATTTAGTTGTTTCCAGACAGGTTGTGGATTTGGTGCGGCAGCGATTTCCGCAAAAGACGCTGCGGCGGGGAAATTTTTGCGGGCTTAGGAAATAAGAGAGAGAAGCGGGTATGTCGAAAAACGGACTCAAGTCAGAAAATTCGCGCATTCATAATCTGCGCTCATTGTTCAGCATGTTCTCCAGCGACCTGGCGATTGATCTGGGGACAGCCAACACGCTGGTGTATGCCAAGGGCAAAGGCATTGTGGTGAACGAGCCATCCATTGTGGCCATCAACAAGAACACCGGTGAAGTGGAAGCCGTGGGCAAAGAAGCCAAAGAGATGCTGGGCCGCACGCCGGGAAACATCGTGGCCATCAAACCGATGAAAGACGGCGTGATCGCCGACTTCAAAGTCACCGAAAAGATGCTGAACTATTTCATCCAGAAGGCGCACAACCGCAAGATGCTGGTGCACCCGCGCATCGTGATCGGCGTGCCCTCGGAAATCACGCAGGTGGAAAAGCGCGCGGTCATGGATTCGGCCTATCGCGCCAAGGCCAGTGAAGTCCATCTGGTGGAGCAGGCCATGGTGGCGGCCATCGGCGCCGGGCTACCCATCACCGAACCCAGCGGCAACATGGTGGTGGACATCGGCGGCGGCACCACGGACATCGCCGTGATCTCGCTCAGCGGCATTGTGTATTCGCGCTCCGTGCGCATGGCCGGTAATCAGATGGATGAAGCCATCATGAATTACCTGAAGCGCAAATACAATTTGCTGATCGGCGAACGCACCGCGGAAAATATCAAGCTGGAGATTGGCTCGGCGTATCCCCTGGACAAACCGCTCACCATGGAGATCAAGGGCCGCAACCTGATTGAAGGCGTGCCCAAAACCATCACCATTGATGACAGCGAAATTCGCGAGGCCTTGAGCGAGTGCATCAGCACCGTGATGAACGCCATCCGCGTCGCTCTGGAGCGCACACCGCCCGAGTTGAGCGCCGACATCAGCGACCGCGGAATCGTGCTCACCGGCGGCGGTGCTCTGCTCAAGAACCTGGACAAGCGTATCCGCGAAGAAACCGGATTGCCGGTTTCCATCGCCGATGATCCCCTGGCCAGCGTGGTGCTGGGCACGGGCAAGATGCTCAGCGACTTTAAACTCTTGCGCAAGATCTCAATCGAATAATCCTGCAGGGCGGCCTTGGCCGGTCCGCCCTGAATTGTTTTCCTGGACGTGTTTTTTTAACCGACCCTCCACAGCGCAACATGGAAAATTTCTTCAGCCGGTATAAGAATCCGCTTGTCCTGATGTTGGTGCTGTTCATTCAGGTGGTCGGCCTGGCCACCCAGGTCAAGCGGTCGGAATCGGCCAAGCCCTCCGGTGGCGGCGGCCCGCGGCTGATCCGCGTGTGGACAGTGAGCATCATTACTCCTTTTGAAAAGGCCTTTACCGGCACCGGGCATTTTTTCCGTCATGCCTGGAGCAACTACATTGATCTGCATGGGGCGCGCAAAGAAAGCCGCGAATTGCAGGAGCAGCTTTCCCGCATGAAGATGGAGCAAATGCGGCTGCGGGAGGAAGCGGGGCAGGCCAAGCGGCTGCAAGTTCTCCTCGAATTCAAGGAGCGCTACGTCGGCCAGACGCTGGCCGCGCAGGTCATCGGCACCAGCGGCAGCGAACCGTCTCGCGTCATCTACATTGATAAAGGTTCCAAGAACTCAACCGGCCTCAGGCCTGATTTGCCGGTCATCACACCGGACGGCGTGGTCGGCAAGATCAAGGAAGTTTTTCCTTTCACGTCACAGGTGCTGCTGGTCAGCGATCACAGCAGCGGCGCCGGCGTGCTTCTGCAAGACTCCCGTCTGCAGGGAGTCTTGAAGGGAACTTCACAAGGACAGCTCGTGGTGGACCACGTGATGTCTGATGAAGACATCAAGGCCGGAGAGCGCATCGTCACCAGTGGCGGCGACGGTATTTATCCCAAAGGCGTTCCCGTGGGGGTGGTCATCAGTTCGGGGAAAGATCCGGAGACGGACCCGTTCCTCAAGATCCGCGTGAAACCGGCTGCCAACCTGGACAAGCTGGAAGAAGTGCTGGTAATCACCAAGATGGCGGAAGAAGCGCCGTCGGCGGCCGCGGACTCCGGGCCGCAGCGCGCCGCCGATATCCTCTCCCAGCGGCTGCCCAGCGCCAAGAAGCAGGATGCAACGGACACCGGCAAAATTCCGGCAAGCGCCGCAACGCCCGTGCCATCGGGCGCACGTCCAGACGAGAAAAAATCTGCCGCACCCGCAGGCGAAAAGAAATCCGTGGCTCCGGTGAGCGTGCCCAAGGGTTCAGAGCAGAAGGGTTCGGAGCAAAAGGCTGGGGAGCAAAAGAAGAAGCTGGCCGTTTCCGGACAAGCCAGCGCCAGCCCAACTCCGTCCGCGAAACTTGGCGCCGAGACGAAGAAGCCCGCTACTGACCAGAAGAAGACTCAGCCTTCGGGCGCCGCCGCGGCGGGAAGTCCGGCCACCGGAAGTCCAACGACCAAGAAGGCCAAGCCCCCGGTCGCCAAACCAACGCCCGCGGCTCCAGCCCAGACCGGCGCGCCTGCCGCTACTCCAACCGAAACGCCGGCCTCCAAGAAACCGGAAGCGGAAGGCCAAGAGCAGCCGCCTCCCGGTGGGGAGAAGCCGCCGCAATGAACATCGGCGTTTCCCTCACATCGCGCGAGGAAATCGAGGTCCATCGGTTTAGCTGGATCGTTTCGCTGGGGGTCCCCGCCCTGGCTTTGCTGATCCAGTCTTACCTGCCGTTGAAGATGGGGTTTCTGAAGATCTTTGATCTGCCCTTGCTGGTGGCCATATTTTTTGCCGTCGCCCGCCGCCGGCCGGTGCCGGGCATGATCACCGGAGCGCTGATTGGGACCGTCCAGGATGCTTTGGCCGGCCAGAAGATAGGCTTGTTCGGAATCTCCAAGACCATCATTGGCTATCTGGCCTCGTCTCTGGGGGTCAAAGTGGACGTGGACAACCCCGGCTCGCGCTTCCTGATGACCCTGGCCTTTTACGTGATTCACCACATTGTGTACATGGTGGTGAACCTGGGGCTGGTGGGCGCCAGCGAACCCTGGCAATGGGGCCATACGCTGCTTCGCGCCCTGGCCAACGCCCTGCTGTCGGTGGTGCTGTTCGCTTTGCTGGATAAGTTCAAGCAAAGGATATAAACGTCTGCCCAATCATTCTGTCGCTCCGCTCCAAACCGCCGACGGCTGACTTCCGCTCAACAACCCTCTTGCGCCTAAGCGGCAGCGGGCTCGGCGCGCAAGTCGGCCTCGCCCTTGCGTTCACTTAATCCAAATTATTCTGTCGCTTCGCTCCAAACCGCTGGCGGCTGACTCCCGCGCAGCAACCCTATTTGCGACTAGGGCAGCGGGCTCCCACCCCATCACGCCAAACCCGGGCGCGCTGGGGGCCCCGGGCTCGGCGTGCAAGTCGGCCTCGCCCTTACGTTCACTTAATCCAAATTATTCTGTCGCTCCGCTCCAGACCGCCGGCGACTGATTCCCGCTCAACAACCCTTTTGCGCCTGCGGCAGCGGGCTCCCACCCCATCACGCCAAAACCGGGCGCGCTGGGGGCCCCGGGCTCGGCGCGGCTTTTCTTGCTGTCGCTCCGCTTCAAACCGCTTACGGAAATTTACCAATCAGAGATTCCTCCAGCACCTGTAATAGGCAGTTCGCCGCGCAAGCCGGGCTCGCTGCCATAGCTCAAGTCATGTCACTTCGCGTCAACCTGCACGCGGGACGGTTGCAGGTGACTGGTCTCAAGCGTTTAAGGCCGCTTCTGTGCGTTCAACGTAATCCTTCAGTAACGCATCTCGGGTCTTTGTCCTACCCTGGAGCGGGCGAAAATGCGGTAATCTAGAGGTATCGGCGTCAGCCTGATTCCACGCATACCCGGTTGTCACGGCGACAGCACGTAACAGATATGTCCGGTCGCGAAGAAAAAATTCCGAACCTTAAACTGACGGTCATCCAGTACATCACGCTGGCAGTGTTTCTGTTCCTCGCCTATGGACTGTGGAGCCTGCAGGTGCGCAAGAGTGATGACTACGTGGTGCGCGCTGAGAACAATCGCATCCGGAAGATTCCGATCCTTGCGCCGCGCGGCAAGCTGCTGGACCGCGACGGGCAAATCATCGTTGACAACTATCCTTCCTTCTCCGCGCTGCTGCTGCGCGACCAGATGCGCGACTTGAACGCCGACGCGCAAAAAATCGCCGACGGCCTGCATCTTCCGGTGGAGGAAGTGCTGGACAAGGTCCGCCGCTACCAGCTGGCGCGCAAGCCTACGTCGGACCCCATCATCATTAAGGAAGACATCACTCCCGACGAACTGGCGTTCATCGAATCGCACAAAGACGATTTTCCCGAACTGGAAACGCTGATGATCCACCGGCGCCTGTATCCGCGGGACGGATTCATGGCGCACCTGATCGGCTACGTGGGTGAAGTGAGCGAAGACATGTTGAACTCGCCCAAGTTTGAGGTGTACCAGCGCGGCGACACGGTAGGCCAGTCCGGCGTGGAACTGGAATACAACGATCTGCTCATGGGCAAAGACGGTTCGCGCCGCGTGCTGGTGGACAGCAAAGGCCGCGAAGTTGGCCGCCCCAAGGATTCCACCATTCCCGCGGTGCCTGGTCAGAAGCTCAAACTCACCATTGATATTGATCTGCAGAAGGCGGCCGAACAGGCGCTGGAAGGGAAGAACGGCGCCATCGTGGCCATGGACCCGCGCAGCGGGGAAATCCTGGCCATGGTCAGCCGTCCCACTTTCGATCCCAACGATTTTGCCGTGCGTATCTCGCGCGACGAGTGGAACCAGTTGATCACCGATCCAGCGCACCCTCTGTTGAACAAAGCGATTCAAGCCCAAGCGGCTCCCGGCTCGGTGTTTAAGATCGTAGTGGCCACAGCGGGTATGCAGGAAGGCATTGCCCAGAACTTGAAGGTAAACTGCCAGGGCGGCGCAATATTCTACGGGCGATATTTCAATTGCTGGGTGAAAGAAGAGCATCGCGTCCACGGCGCAGTGGACATTTCCAAGGGAATTTATCAATCGTGCGACGTCTTCTTTTACACGCTGGCGGAACGGCTGGGGATTGAGAAGATCGCCAAATGGGCCAGTGCCATGGGGATTGGCAAAAAGACGGGAATTGATCTTCCCAACGAAGCCACCGGCCTCATGCCTTCCGAAGAATGGAAGATGAAGACCTTCCGGCAAAAGTGGTATGCCGGTGAAGTCATTTCCGTGGGGATCGGGCAGGGGGCCGTAACCGTGAGCCCCATTCAGCTTGCGCGCACCATCGGCGGGATTGCCATGGGCGGCGTCTTCTACCGGCCTCATGTGGTGAACCCCGGCGATCTGCCTAAGGAGTTCCGCAACGTTGCGCAATCTGACGTGCCGGAAGTTGTGCATGTTCCCATCGAGCCGCAGAGCTGGATCACCATCACCAACGCCATGGCCAACGTGATCAGTCCGCTCGGCACTGCCAATGCCTCTCACCTGCAAGGCGTGGATTTTGCCGGCAAGACGGGAAGCACGCAGAGGGTCAGCCACCAGTACCTGGAGCAGCACGGATTGAAGACCAAGGGCTTAAAAGACGAGCTGAAGGGCAATGGGTGGTTTGCCGGCGTCACGCCGCGGCGTAATCCGGAAGTAGTCGTCGTGGTGTATTTTGAAGGCGGCGAACACGGTCCGCTGGCGGCGCGCGTGGCCGCACAGGTGATCAAGGCCTTTGTGGACAAGCAGCGCCGCGTCCGCAACAATCCCATGCTGTTCAGTGACAAAGCTGATCCCGGATCGGTGCCCATTGCCGGAGTATGGAATTATCCCGACCTGGGCGGCGATCATCCTGCTGAGGCCGGCGAGGCCGAGAACCATTTGCAGGGGGGAACCTTCCTGGTAAAGATGGGCCGGTCCAAAGCTTTTCGTCCGGCGCAGCCGCAAAAGCCGGTCGCCGTGGGTACTGCGGGAGCCGACTGATGCGGCGCATGATCTCCTACCGGGACTTTGATTGGGTCCTGCTGTTTTTTGTTCTGCTGATCTGTGCGCTGGGCGTGCTGGAAATCTACAGCACCACGGCCGGGACCAAGTTTGCCGGGGCCCACGTCCGGCAAATCTACTGGATCATGGGCGGCTTGTTCCTGATGTTCATGGTCAGCCTGGTGAACTACCAAATCCTGCTGGAAAACGCGCATTGGTTCTACATTGCATCGGTCATGGCTTTGCTGGCTGTGGCCCTCTTCGGCAAAAAGTACTTGGGTGCGCGACGCTGGATCCAGCTTCCCGGGGGCCAGCATTTTCAGCCTTCGGAGTGGGTCAAGCTGGTGCTGATCATCGCTCTGGCCAAGTATTTCAGCGAGGAAAATGACCGCTCGGCCACGCTGGGCGACGTGGTGAAAGCCGGATTGATTGCGGCCGTCCCCATGCTGCTGGTGCTGCGGCAGCCGGACATGGGCACGGCGCTTACCTACATCCCGATCGCGATCATGGGGCTGTTCCTTGGCGGCATGCAGATACGCCATGGTGTGATCCTGTTGCTGGTGGCCGGCGTGCTGGCGCCCGCCGTGTGGATGAAGGGGTTGAAGCCGTACCAGAAAGAGAGGCTCACCAACTTCATGCACCCTGACGCCGATCCTAAAAACCGCGGATACCAGTTGGAGCAATCCAAGATCGCGGTAGGTTCCGGGGGCATTTGGGGGAAAGGTGTGCGCAAAGGCACCCAGACCCAGGGATCGTTCATCCCGGAACCGCATACTGACTTTATCTTTGCCGCGTGGGCGGAGGAGCATGGGTTTGTCGGCGCTATGGGGTTGCTGCTGCTATACTTTATGGTGCTGATGCGTTTGATCCACAACGCCCAGACCGCGCCTGATCGCGCGGGAGGTTTTGTGGTGATGGGCGTGGTGGCAATCTTGCTATTCCACGTCCTGGTCAATGCCGGCATGGTGGTTGGGTTTATGCCCGTCACCGGAATTCCTTTGCCTTTGATGAGCTACGGAGGCTCGTCCGTGCTGTTCATGTTCCTCTCTTTGGGGATTGTGATGAACATCCGGATGCGCCGTTTCGTGAACTAGGAAGGGAATTTCAAACCGCGCCCTGGAGGGGCGCGCAAAGGGAATAAGTTTTTAACGTTACGCCCTTACGTTTTAAGAGGGCGCCGGCCCTGGAGAGAGCCGGAGAGAATTCAGAGAGCATGACCGGGCAGGTAACGGCCCCGCGAAAAACGCAGGGTGGCCACAACCCCGGGAATGCAAAGGTGCCAAGATTTTTCAAACAAGCCATGTGCAGGTTGCAGAGCCGCTCCGGGACAACTTTCCGGAGCACGCGTCTTCTCCCTGCCGGCGAACAAGATTGAATCTCCGCACACCTCTATGCCTGAACGCCGGCGTGATTTTTGCCCCGGCGCTCAACTTGCTCTGGATCTTCTCCTCTTAGTTCCTGGTTCTTACCCGGTCCGGTCAACACCGGAGAGAAATTGATGTCGAAAGAACTGTTTGTCTCTTCGACGCCGCACGAAACCAAAGTTGCGATTGTCGAAGAAGATTTGCTCGCTGAGATTTATTACGAACGCGAGAACGAATACACCCTGGCAGGTTCCATCTACAAAGGACGTGTGACCCGCGTGCTTCCCGGCATGCAGTCGGCCTTTGTCAACGTTGGTTTGGAGCGCGACGCCTTCCTGTACGTCACCGATTTCCTGCTGGAAGAAGATGAGGACGCGGAAGGGCTGGAGCAGGCGGTATCACGGTCACGCATTGAAGTGCTGCCGCAATCCGACGAACGCGGCGCCGGGGAAGATGCTGCCCCGCTGGAAGCGCAGGACATTATGCCGCCCATGGAAGTCCTGGGCGAGCCGCCGGCCGAGGAAGAACGCGGCCCGGCTGCCGGCGAAGAAGCCGCGGGAGAAGATCAAGACCGTGAAGGATCGCGCAAGTGGCGCGGACGCCGCCGCCGCCGTGGCGGGCGCGGCCGTTTCCAGGAGCGTGAAGACCGCCCGGCTGAAGCCACGCCGGAAAGCCGTCCTGAATTTCGTCCTGAAGCTCGTCCTGAAGCTCGTCCTGAAGCCCGTTCTGAAGGCCGCCCTGAATCGCGGCCGGAATTCCGTCCGGAGCCACGGCGTGAATTCCGCCAGGACAACCGGCCGGAGCGCAGCTTTGATCGTGATCGCGAGCGCCGGCCTGAAAGCGCGCCTCCTCCGGGCTATGAGCCCATCGTGCTGCCGGGAGAGTCCATCCGCAAGTACCAGCCGCAATCGGCCACGCCGGCGGCAACGGAGTCCGGGCCGCAAGCGCCGGTGCGGCGTAACGCCGCCAAGCCATCCACCGAGTATTCGATTGATCCCTCGCAATTTTCGCCCGGCTCCATGACGCTGCCCGGCGAGACCATTTCAAAGTACCGGCATCCCGCATCGCAGAAGCCGGCCGCTGCCGTGGAAACACCCGTTAGGCCGGAAACCGAGGAACACGGCTTTCTGCAAGACGCGGAATCCACAGGGCCGGTTCCGCGCCAGTACAAGAAGGAAACGGAGCCTGAAGCGCGCGTTGAAGCGCCGCCGGTGATCGCGCCCATGGTGGTTCGGGAAACGCCGGTTCGGGAAACGCCGGTTCGCGAAGCGCCGCCGGTGCGTGAAGCCGCGCCCGTTAGCGAAGCAACTCCAGTAATCGAGACCGAACTCCCTGCGCACGCGCATGAACCCGAGCCGCGGCACGATGAGTCGCGCTTTGAATCCATGAACGTGGCCGCCGTGTTTGGTGGCGCTGCGGCGGAGCCTGCGGAAGAATCGTTTGCGGAAAGTGAAGAAGAGCCTTCCGAAGAAGCTTCCTCAGAAGGCGGGCGAAGCCACGCTGCAGAAGACGCCTCCACTGGTGACGGCCAGCCGTGGAAGGCAGCGGCCAGCGGAGTGGTGGAAGAGGAAGAGATCGAAGAAGACGAAAGCGATCTGCCGGGATTTGAAGAAGACGTTGACCTGGTGGAGTACGAAGAACTGGAAGAGGAAGTATTGGGTCCGGGCAACGAAGCCATGGTCGCCATGGGACGCGAGCTGACGGAAGCTGTGCGCGACGCCCACGTCAACGAACATGCCACCGGCCAGTACGAAGCCGATGGCTTGGAAGGTCCGGAAGAAACCGAAGAGGGCGTTGAAGGCGAGTCGGGAATGTTCGGCCTGGCCCAGGAAGATGTCGAAGAAGACATGGAAGCGGCCCTGGAAGAAGAGAACGAAGATCAGGAGGGCGCAGGCGCTGAACATCGTGCGGCTCCCGCAAGCGCCGGCTATCAGCAGGGCCAACCGGAGCGACGCCCCGTGGACCGTCGCGGTGGACGCCGCCCGGCACGCCGCATGCGCGGCGGGGGACGACGCCCCCACGTGCAGCGCCAGATCCCGGTCATCAGCGATCTGCTGAAAGAAGGCCAGGAAATCCTGGTGCAGATCGCCAAGGAACCTATCGCCAAGAAAGGCGCGCGCATCACCAGCCACATCGCGCTGCCGGGACGCTACTTGGTGTACATGCCCACGGTGCATCACACCGGCGTTTCGCGCAAGATTGCGTCGGACGAGGAGCGCCATCGCCTGAAGCGCATTGTGCTGAGCGAACGGGGCGAAGCCAACGGCGGATTCATAGTCCGTACCGCGGCGGCGGGCGCCAATGAAGATGATCTTCGCGCCGACATTCGCTTCCTCATCAACCTGTGGACGGAAATTCGCGGGCGCGCGGAGAAATCCAAGGCCCCGGCTTTGATCTATCACGACCTCAACCTGGTGGAACGCATCCTGCGCGATCAGGTGACCACCAGTTTCTCCAGCATATGGGTGGACACCGAGCCGGAATACGAACGCATCTTGCGCTTTGTCAGCCGTTTTCAGCCTTCGCTGCTGAAGCGGGTAAAGCTTTACAGCAAGGAAACGCCGCTGTTCGAGCAGTTCAACATCAATGAGGAAATCAACAAGGCGCTCAAGTCCAAGGTCTGGCTCAAGAGCGGCGGCTACATCGTCATCAACCAGACCGAAGCGCTGGTGGCGATTGACATCAACACGGGCAAGTACGTCGGCAAGACCACGCGGCTTGAGGACACCATCGTCAAGACCAACCTGGACGCGGTGAAGGAAATGGTCCGCCAGATCCGCTTGCGCGATCTGGGCGGGATCATTGTGATTGACTTCATTGACATGGATGAGCGCCGCAATCGCCAGAAGGTGATGCAGGCGCTGGAAGAGGCCCTCAAGGCCGATCGCGCGCCCTCCAAGGTCCTGCAGTTTAACGATTTTGGCCTGGTGGCGATTACCCGCAAGCGGGTCAAACAATCCCTGGAGCGCACGCTGGGCCAGACTTGTCCCACGTGCCAGGCCACGGGCATGATCAAGTCCGTGAGCACGGTGTGCAATGAAATCTATGTCGAGATGCGCAAGATGGCGCGCCATTTTGAGCACGACGTGATGCTGCGCGTGAATCCTGAAGTCGCCAAGGCGCTCAAGAGCAACGCCGGGAAGTGGCTGCAAGAGATGGAAGAGCTGACCAAACGAACCATCCTGGTTAAGTCTGATCCTCTGGTGCATCCGGAACAGTTCGACATCCAATAATGTAGCGGAATTCAGCCGGGGACGCGCGTGGCGCGTTCCCGGGTTGTAGCACTTCCGGACTGTGCAGTCCGGGGTTTTTTATTGATATCGTTCTCGTGCCCCGAAAGGACGGCTTCCGGTATATGGGGAAAAATTTCAAAGGCACGCCCCGCGAGGAGCGTGCCCTGAGCGCCTACGTAAAACTGGCGCGCGCCGCCAATGCGGCCCTGGTTTACGCCCGTGCCAGTTTTGACGATTCCGGCCTTACGCCCAGCCAATTCGCAGTGCTGGAGGCGCTCTTCCACGTGGGGCCTCTTTGTCTGGGCGATTTGGCGCGTCGCATCCTGACCAGCGGCGGCAACCTGACTCTGGTGGTGGACAACCTGGAAAAGCGCGGTCTGGTCAAACGGCAGCAACAGAACCCGGACAAGCGCTTTGTGCTGGCCACCATCACGCCCGCGGGGCGCAAATTGATCGCCAAAATCTTCCCTGACCATTCCCGCCGCATTGCTGAAATCATGGGCCGGCTCAACAGCGCCGAGCAACAGCAACTGGGCGATCTCTGCCGCAAACTGGGTAAGGGCCTGCAGTCGTAAGACAATCCTCAAGTCACGGCGCGCGGCATGATATCTTTGTCCGCTCATGTCACTTTCAGCCTGGTTGTATGCCATCGCCATTTTTCTGGGCAGCTCTCTGCTTTTTCTGGTCGAACCCATGGCCGGGAAGCGGCTCACTCCGCTTCTAGGAGGGTCCGCCGCCGTTTGGATCACCTGTCTGGTCTTCTTCCAGTCGGCGTTACTGCTGGGCTACCTGTGCGCGCACTGGATGGCCAGCCGGCTGCGGCCGCGCGTGCAGGCCCTGGTTTACATGGCGTTGCTGGCGGCCAGCCTGGCGCAGGCGATTTTCAATCTGCGTCCCAGCCTGCAGTCTTCCAGCGCGCATCCGGTGGCGAGCGTTTTCTGGCTCCTCAGCGTGCTGATTGGCTTGCCGTTTCTGACTCTTTCGGCGACCAACCCCCTGCTGCAATCCTGGTACGCGCGGGGTTTTGCGCGAAAAGCGAACGCCGGCGAATCCGGCTCCGCCGTCACCCCGCCTTATCGTCTGTTTGCCTTGTCGAATTTCGGTTCTCTGCTGGGGCTGGTGGTGTATCCGTGGCTGATTGAGCCGCGTTTTACTTTGCACGCGCAGGCCGTGGCCTGGCTGGGCGGCTTTGTTGTCTTTGTTATCGTCTGCGGAACCATTCTTTGGAAGCTGGTTCGCGTTGCGGAGCTTCAGCCCGCCGCGCCGGTTGCATCGGCGACGGAAACGGCGTCCACGCCAGCGCCGTCCATGTCACCATCAGCCGCACCCAGTCTGGGTGATCGCGCTCTGTGGGTGCTGCTCGCAGCGTGCGGATCGCTGATGCTCTGCGCGGTGACCAACCACATCAGCCAGAACATCGCCGCCATCCCGCTGATGTGGATTTTGCCGCTCACCATCTACCTGCTTACGTTTGTGCTGGCGTTTAGCCCCAGGCAGCGTCCCTGGCGGCTGATGGCCATGCAGGTCCCCGGTCTGGGCGTGAGTGTTGCCCGCCTGATCATGCTCATTCTTCTGGCTGCGGCCGTCTTTTCCATGGGCTACGTGCTGTACAGCAAGACCCTGACCCTGCTGTTTCAGGTTTCCATCGCATTCTTTTGCCTGGCGCTGTTCATTGTTTGTTTGTTCTGCCATACCGAACTGCACCGGCTGCGTCCTGCGCCACGCTACGCGACTGCGTTTTATCTGCTGATTGCCGCCGGCGGGGCCTTGGGGTCCATTTATGTAGGCATTGTGGCGCCTGTGGTCTCTTCCGCCAACTACGAGCTGGTCTGCGGACTTGCCGTTACCACCCTGCTGGCGGTGCTGGTGAGCTGGCGGCTGCCGGTCGGCTGGCGCGTCTTCTGGTCGGCGGCCACGCTGGCGATGATCGCGGTGGTTTACTTGCAGGTCCAGTACAACGGAAAGCACAGCATCGCCCAACTGCGGAACTTCTACGGTACCCTGCGCGTCACTGAATCCTTTAATCCGCCGGACACCGCAGCCACCCGCACGCTCATGAATGGGACCATCATTCACGGTCTGCAGATTTTTACCGACGAGCTGCGCCGCACGCCCACTTCCTATTACACGCACGATTCCGGCGTGGGCATTGCGATAGATAATTGCTGCGGAGAGCGGCGGCGCCGCATCGGAGTCATCGGTCTGGGAACAGGCACGGTGGCGGCTTACGGCCGCCCCGGGGACGTGATTCGTTTTTACGACATCAACCCGCAAGTGGAGCGGATCGCCCGCAGTCTGTTTTCTTATCTGCGCGAGTCCCAGGCTTCGATTGAAATCGTGACCGGCGACGCGCGCGTGTCGCTGGCTGCTGAACCGCCGCAAAACTATGACGTGCTGATCGTGGACGCTTTTTCCGGCGACGCCATTCCCGTCCATCTGCTTACCCGGGAGGCGATTGCCCTCTACCGTCGCCATCTCAGTCCCGGGGGAATTCTGGCGGTCCACGTTTCCAACCGGTATCTGAATCTGGCACCGGTCGTGCTGCAGCAAGCTGAGGAAGCCGGACTACCGGCAACCGTGGTGGGTACGGAAGACCGCGAAGATCAAGGAGAAGGCGGGTATAGCTCGGATTGGGTCTTGGTCACCGCGAACCAGGCTTTCCTGGATCTGCCCGCGGTGACCGAAGGCGCGGAGGACATCGCCCCGTTGCCTGGGCTCCGCCTGTGGACCGACGACTACAATAGCCTGCTCCCGCTGCTGAAGCTGGAGAAGTTCAAGTGGTACACGCGGGAGGAAAACGACGAGTAAGCGCCGTTTTCGCGGCGGCCGGGGCCCCTGAATCTATTTTGACATCAAAGCATCTAACCCAAGTGAACGGACAACAACCTTTGCTTCACGGGGGCTGAATATGATCCAGGTTAGACGCGCCGACCAACGCGGCCACGCCAATCATGGCTGGCTGGACACTTACCATACGTTCTCATTCGCCAACTATTTTGATCCAGAGTTCATGGGGTTCCGCAGCCTGCGGGTGATCAATGAAGACCGGGTCAAGCCGGGATACGGCTTTCCTACTCATCCGCACAACGACATGGAGATCATTACTTACGTGCTGGAAGGATCGCTGGAGCACAAAGACAGCATGGGGACGGGGTCGGTGATCCGCCCGGGCGACGTGCAGAAGATGAGCGCCGGCACCGGGGTGCGTCACAGCGAGTTCAACCACTCGGAAGACGACCCGGTGCACCTTTACCAGATATGGATTCTGCCGGAGAAGAAGGGCATCCAGCCCATGTATGAGCAGAAGGCCATTCCCGCGGAAGAGAAGAAAGGCAAGCTTCGCCTGGTGGCTTCACCGCGGGGCGGCAATGGAAGCAGCGCGGTCAAGCTGTACCAGAGCGTGGAGTTGTTCGCCACCGAACTGGACTCCGGCCAGTCTGTGGAGCATGAACTTGCCGCGGGACGCTACGCCTGGATCCAGGTGGCCCACGGTTCCGTGGAACTCAACGGCCAGGAATTGAAAGCCGGCGATGGAGCGGCGGTTTCGCAGGAGACGCGGCTTCAGATCACCGGAGCTTCGGCCAAGAGCGAAGTCCTGCTGTTTGATCTGGCATGAGCTAGCTGCCGGGAGCAGCCGCGAAGCAGGGCTGACGAAAAGCAAAAGGTCTTTCCGTTTCGGGAGGACCTCCTGCTTCGTCGGCAAGTGGGTTCAGCTTCGAGCGAACACAGCCGAGGGCGGCTGTGCCACACGAGCCCGGTCTGCGCTTGATTCGCGGCTTCGCCGCTTGCGCAGGCGGTTCCGGTTACTTTCGCCATTACCAGCGGCTCCAGTTGCTCGCGTCCTTGGTAACATACGGGCCAAATTGTGAGCATTGTGCATTAACACCACAATATCTTGTGGTGCACTGGCCTTGGTGACCCGCCATTTTGAGATGTACCAGGCAGAAAAGTGGTACTAGCCCCAAAGATACACCGGAAACACGGGTAGAAACCGGAAGTTCCCTATTGACCTCCTGAAGTAGGCCAGCTATAACTCGCTTCGACCTGAAGTTTTCCCCCCCGAGAAGACAAAGGATTTATCCAAGGCCTGGGTGGAGCCCAAGAACCCACCGTGGAAAGGCTAACGCTTATGGCGGCAGACTCGCGTGAAGTGATGAACATTCGACAGGCTTCGCAGTATCTGGGAGTCAGTGCGGACACGCTGTACAAGTACGTGACCGAGGAAAAGATCCCTGCCTTCAAACTCGGGAACCGCTGGAAATTCAAGAAAACCATTCTGGACCAATGGATGGAACAGAAGAGCACCATGAACATGAGCGGCGCCAAGAAGAAACCAAAAGGCGCCAAAGCGGCGGGCGGACGATAAGGTCCAGGATCCCAGGCAGAGTGAGAACAAGGCGGACAGCATGTTTGGTTCAGGAAAATCAATCGTAGGGTTGGACATCGGCTCCAGTTCCATCAAGGCCATTGAGTTGAAGCGCTCCAAGGGCGAGATCGTGGTGTCCCACCTGGGCGTGGAGCCGCTGGCCAGCGACATCGTGGTGGACTCCATGATCGTGGATTCGGGCAGCGTTTCCAGCGCGATCAGCAAAATCTTCGCCGACCACAACATCAAGACCAAGAACGTGGCCACGTCCGTCAGCGGGCACTCGGTGATTGTAAAGAAGATCAACGTGAACCCCATGAGCGAAGCGGAACTGGCGGAGAGCATCACCACGGAAGCCGCCCAGCATATTCCCTTTGACATTGCTGACGTGAACGTGGACTTTGACATCCTGAACCCGGAAGATACCGGCCCGCAGATGGACGTGCTGCTGGTGGCCGTGAAAAAAGACAAGATCCTGAATTACACCAACGTGCTCTCGCTGGCCGGCAAAGCTCCGGCCATCGTGGACATTGACGCTTTCGCGCTGCAGAACTGCTACGAATACAACTACCAGCCCTCCCCCAACTCCACCGTGGCCCTGCTGAACCTGGGGGCCAGCGTGATGAACATCAACATCGTCAAAGGGACCACGCCGCTGTTCACGCGCGACGTGAGCGTGGGCGGCAACCAGTACACCGATTCGCTGCAGAAAGAACTGGACCTGAGCTTTGACGACGCCGAAGCGCTCAAGCTGGGCAAGAAAGTGGGGACGGTCAGCGAAGACGCCAAGCAGCCGATCCTGCAACAAGTAACGGAAATCATCGTGCTTGAAATCCAGAAGACGTTTGACTTCTTCCGGGCCACGGCTTCGGGCGAGCACATTGAGCGCATTTTCATTGCCGGCGGTTCATCCAAGGTGCCGGGGCTGGTGGAGGCCCTGCGCCAGGAATTCTCGCTGCCGGTGGAGATCCTGAACCCGTTCCAGAGAATTATGCCGCCCATGGACGCCATGGAGAACGAAACCCTGGAACAGAACCCGGGACAGCTCGCAGTGGCTGTGGGTTTGGCCCTCAGGAGCTTTGAGAACCTATGATTCGCATCAACCTGCTCGGAACACCGCGAAAAACACGAGGGGGCAAACGTCCCTCAGCGCCCTCCATGCCGGGAGAAGGCTCCAGCACGATTGTGATGGTGATCGCTTTCCTGGGGCTGCTGGCGGTTGGAATCGGAGGTTCGTACTGGTATTACGTGCGCGTAGAACGCCCCAAGCTGAACAAAGACCTGGAATTCGCGCTGGCTGAGAACCGGCGTTTGGCGGACGTGAAAGTGAAATACGAAGCCAGCCAAAGAAAAGCCGACATGTTCAAACGGCGGCTGAAAGTGATTGACGATCTGAAAGAGGCCCAGAAAGGGCCGTTTGAGATGCTCAACCGGATCGCGGACACGGTCAACAGGACGGACGCCGTGTGGCTGGAAGCCATGACCGATGACGGCCGGAGCATTGACTTTACCGGGATGGCGCTCAGCGCCGATGCGGTGGCCGACTTGATGGCCAACTTGAGAAAGAGCGGGGCGTTCAAGTCCGTGGAGATCAAGGAAACCGCGCAGGACACCGCGGTGAAAGAGCTGCAGGCATTCAAGTTTGAGTTGATTTGCGAAAAGGCATTGACAGGAAAGATACAGAAGGAATCTTAACGTAAGCGGCGGTTGGGGACGGTTGAGCTTATGGCGAAATTCAATGAAATGTCGTTTGGCGCACGATTCGGCATCATGGTGCTGGTGGTGGCGATTGCGGCTGCGGTCTACTGGTACGCCTTTCTGAATGGCGAGGTGCAGGCCAACCAGGCGCTCAAGACCAGAATCGCAGACAAGAACCGGGAAAACGCCCAGCTCCGGGAGTTTGAGCCCAAGCTGCAAGAGCTGAACCGGCAAATGGCCATCCTGCAGCAGCAAATGGAAATCCAGAAGAAGATTGTGCCGGACGAGAAAGACGCGGACCAGTTTATCCGCCTGCTGCACGATACAGCGGCGACTTCAGGCATTGAGATCCGCCGTTACACGGCGCTGCCGATCGCCAACAAAGAGTTCTACAGTGAAGTGCCGTTTTCCATTGATGTTGACGGGCCCTATTATTCGGTCTTGAACTTCTTCCAGCGGGTTTCCGAGCTGGAGCGCATCATCAACATTGACAATCTGCAGATGGCCAACACCAAAAACTCCAACGCGGCGAAGGTGAAAAACACCTATACCTACGCGCAGGGGGAAACGGTGGTAGCCAGCTGCACAGCAACCACGTTTTACAGTCACGAGCCGGAGCCTCCGGCGCCGGCCGGGCCGGTTCGTCCGGGACAGCCGCCAGCAGCGGCCGCACCGGTACAGCCCAGGCCGAATTGAGCTCGATGATGAAGCCAGGGGAACTTAAGATGAAGCTGATTCAAATTCTCGCGCTAACGGCAGCCATGGCGACAATGGCCACGGCGCAGAATGCCGGCAAGTCGCCGGCCCCGGCCGCGACGCCCGTCAAATCGCCGGCCGCTGCCGCCGGTAAACCGCAGCCTGCGGGGCAGCCCCCGGCATCCAAGAAGCCGGCGGCCAGCGCACCCGCTGGCGCCGCCAAGGGCGCAGCGGCAAAACCGGCCGCCACTCCTGCCACGGCAGGCAAGCCGGCGGGTACAGCTCCAGCAGCAAGCAAGACCGGCCCGGCGCCGCAGATCGTCGCCAAACCGTCACCGGTTCCGGCGACAAAAGCCGGGAAGAAGCCGGCCATCGTAGCCACCGCCCCGGCGAAGAAGAAGAAATCCGCAAAGGGACAGACCGCGGCCACCAAGAAGCCCGCGACCGGACAACCCAAGGTGGCGGAAACGGCGCAGCCGGAGAAGAAGAAGCCGGCCCAGAGGTTGATGGGCGCGGCGGGGCGCCGCGATCCGTTCGTCAGCCCGATCCGCGGCATCGAAGGTCCGCGGGGGCCACTGCCCGGCTGCAACACGGGCAAGCGCTGCTTGAACATTCCTGAGCTGGTCCTGCGCGGGACCGTGCGCGACATCAGCGGGAAGATGCTGGCGGTGGTCTCCAACAGCGTGCAGAAAACTTATACGCTGCGGGAAAACGACCAGGTTTTCAACGGAAGCGTGGAAAAGATCACTAGTGATTCCATTGTTTTTCGCGAGTTTGTGAAAGACGCGCTGGGCCGTGAGACGGCGCGTGAAGTGGTAAAGAAGATGACCCCGCCTTCGTAGGCGAGGGCCAGATGATATTCGATCAAGATGCGGCGAAAACATTGACGGGCCGAACAAGTTTTGGGAGCACAGGAAAGTGATTACAAAGGCGTCATACATGAATCGTTCATTATCAGCGACAGCGGCCCACGGCGTTGGCAAGACGTCCGGGAAGGCCGCGCACGCCCAGCGAAACTGTGATCGTTGCCGTAGGGAGACAAAAGATGAGGCTTAAGAAACTGCTAGGAATCGTTACGTTGGCCATCGCGACCACCGCCGTGGCGTCAGCATCCGTGGCGCAACTGTCGGGAATCCTGGTGAAGGGCCGCGACAGCGCCGGTGTGGTCACCATCATGGCCAGCGGGACGTTTACTCATACCGAGTATCGCCCTGCCGACAACCTGATGCTGGTGGACCTGGCGGGAGTTTCCATGCCGCGTCCGGACCCGCGAGCCCATGCGGTCTTCGCTCCCGGAGTGCGCTCCTATCGCGTGTCAACCTACCGCAGTGGAAGCGGCGCGGAAGTAGTGCGCGTGGAGTTGAGTCTGGTGTCCGGCGCCAAGGCGTCCGTGGTTGACGTGGAAGGCGGCGTGGAGGTGCGGGTGACCGGCGCTCCTGCCGTGGTCCCCTCGAAGCAGGACATTGAAGCGGCTTCTCACGCGCCGGCCCCGGTTGGCTTCCATGCCTCGTCGCGTCGCGCGGCCATCACGCGCGTGCAAGGCATCTCCGTGGTCCGCGCCGGCGACGGCCTGAACGTGGAGATTACCGGCAGCGGTCCCATGACCGCCAGCACCATGAAGTTGAAATCGCCAGATCGCCTGGTGGTGGACATCCCCAACGCGCTGCTGGAAGGCCGGCCGCGGGACATCTCGGTCAATTCCCACGACGTGAAGGCAGTCCGCGCGGCGCGCTATCAAGATGCGCCCCCGGCCACGCGTGTGGTTGTGGACCTGGCAGCGATGCATGACTTTGAAGTAGTGCCGCAGGGCAACAAGCTGGTGGTCCGGATGAAAGATGCCGGCAACCATGCCCAGCCCGCGACCCAGGCTGCGGTGGCAACCGCCGCTGTGAAGCCCGCACAACTGAATACATTGGCCGCGATTGAAACGCCCGCTGCCGCAACTGCGCCCACCAACCCGTCACTCAGCAACCAGGGGCAGGCTCCGGATGTGGTCTTCTCCAACCCAGTTTTTACCGGCAAACCAGCCACAAAGACTGCCACGCCGGAGAAAATGCAAGAAGCCATGGTGGAAGCCCGGCCGTCGCGAGCTGACGTAGCTGCTTCGCGCTTCGCACAGCTTCAATCCAAAGTGCCCAGCACCAACGAACCTCCATTCCCGGCCAGCGCAAGCCTGTCCGCGCCGCCGGCCATGATCAACGCGGCCTTGCAAAATCAACAGGCACAACCGGGCTCCGGAGGGGGAAGCAGCACGGTGGGCAACTGCACCACCGGCCGCTACACCGGCGAGCCGATTGGCATGAACTTCAAAGACCTGGACCTGAAGGATTTCTTCCGGGTCATCCACGAAATCAGCGGCTTGAATGTGGTGCTGGACCCGGCGGTCAAAGGCAGCGTCACGCTCGTGATCGACGACGTGCCCTGGGACCAGGCCCTGGCCATTGTGCTGCACAACAACGGTCTGGAATGTCAACTGCAAGGTAACGTTCTGCGTATTGCCACGCTGGAAACCATGAAGACGGAAGCCGACGCGCGGCGCGCCCAGCAGGAAGCCCAGGCGCTGGCGGTCCCCAAAGAGAGGATCACCCGCTACCTGAGCTATGGCCAGGCCAAAGACGCGGTCACCATCGTCAAGAAGTTCCTCTCCACGCGCGGCGACGTGGTTGCCGATCAGCGCAGCAACGCGCTGATTATTGAAGATATCCCGCTGTATCTGGAAAAGATTGATCCGCTGCTTAAGACGCTTGATCGCAAGACTCCGGAAGTTGAAATTGAAGCGCGCGTGGTGGCGTCCACCCGGACGTTTGCCCGCGACATCGGCACCCAACTGGGCGCCGGCTTTGGTTCCGGCCACAGCGCCGTAGGCGGCGCAACGGCCAATAGCCCGATTGCCGTGACCTTGCCGACCGGCGTGGTCCCGCGTTTCATTACCGGCGCGAACGATGCCACCAGCATTCCGCTGTTCTCTGATTTGGGCGCAACCGGTCCCAGCAGCGGCATTGAATTCACCACCGCCACGGCTGGCTTCCGCCTGGACTTTATTCTGACCATGGCGGAGAGCCGCGGCCTGCTGAAAGTGCTGTCGCGTCCGCACATCACCACTTTTAACAACATCAAGGCGCTGATTCGCCAGGGCACGCGCGTGCCGGTGGTTACCGCCGCGCAGTTGGGTGGTCCGCCTACGGTGCAGTACATTGACGCGTTCCTGCGCCTGACGGTCACCCCGCAGATCACCGCGGAGAACACCATCTTCCTTGACGTGGACGTGGAAAACACCGTGGCTGATACCACCAGCATTACCGGTTCGCAGGTGAACCCCACGCTGGATACGCAACAAGCCACCACGCAGGTGCTGGTTGCCGACGGCGGCACGGTGGTCATCGGCGGCGTGGTGCAGACGCAGAACAACCTGGCCATTGCGCAGGTCCCGCTGCTGGGCAGCATTCCGATCCTGGGCAACCTGTTCAAACATCAATCGGTGAAAACCTCAACGCAGGAGCTGATCTTCTTCATCACGCCGAAGATCATTCAAACCTAAACCCTGTTTGCGCATGTGCCCCCGGGAGAGTATTTCCGGGGGCTTTTGTCTTTGACCCTCCTCATGGACTTTCTTGCCCGACAAAAGAGAACGGCTGCGGCACTGCGCGACGCAGGCGTGGATGCCTTGCTGGTAACCCATCCGGCCAACATCTACTATTTGTGCGGCTTTACCGGAAGCTCCGGAGCTTTGCTCCTGCAAGCAGGCCAGCGCGGAGCCAAGCTCACCTTTTACACGGACGGCCGCTACACCCAGCAGGCCGCCGACGAAGTCAAGGGCGCCAAGATTGTGATCGCCGCCAAAGCTGCGCTGGCGCTGGCTGCCGAAGGCGCACTCAAAGCCAGAATCAAAGTCCTGGGATTTGAAGCCGAGCAAATGCCGGTCAGCCAGTTCAAATATCTGGGGCAAATTTTGCGAGGCAAGACCAACCTGAAGGCCATCGCCGGACTGGTGGAGCAGATGCGCGCGGTCAAAGACGCCGATGAGATCGAGCAGATTCGCGCTTCGGTCCTGCTGGCAGCCAGCCTGTTCCCCACGGCGCTGGGGGCGATTCGACCTGGGGTATCGGAGACCGCGGTGGCCGGGGAAATGGAGCATCAGGCGCGCCGCGCCGGAGCGGAAAAGATGTCCTTTGATACGATCGTTGCCTCGGGCCCGCGCTCCGCGCTGCCCCACGGACGGGCCTCGGCCCAGTCCATCCCCGGCAACGGGTTCATAATATTGGACTACGGTGTTATACTCGCAGGTTACTGTTCGGACATGACCCGCACAGTCCACGTGGGCCCTGTTTCCAATACCCACCGCCGCATGTATGATGCTGTTCGGCAGGCCCAGCAGGCTTCCCTTGACGCCGTGAAGCCCGGTGTGGAAACGGGCGAAGTGGACCAAAAAGGCCGTAAAGTGCTAGAAGATGCTGGGTATGGCCCCTACTTTACCCACTCCACAGGGCACGGAGTGGGAATTGAGATCCACGAGCTGCCTCGGCTGGCAAAAGGCCAAACCCAGAAGCTTCTGCCAGGGATGGTAATCACGATTGAACCGGGCATCTACTTGCCGGACGAAGGTGGAGTGCGAATCGAAGACATGGTGCTGGTCACTGAGTCGGGCCATGAGGTCCTGACGCCCACCACAAAGGACCTGATCACGCTTTAGCTCCACAAATCCCAGGGCGCGGGACGGCATTGCGCGCGCGGGAGCAGGAGAGAGCTGACGGACACGCGCATGAATCAAAAGGAAATCAAAGAACTGATCGAGTTCCTGGTCGAAAAGGACATCGCCGAATTCGAACTGGAGCGTGGCGACGTAAAGGTGCGCGTGAAGCGCGGAGCGGACGTCCACGTAACGCACGCCGCGCCGGTCATCGCCGCCGCGGTGCCGGTTTCGGCCGCGCCGCCGGTCCCGACGGCCGCTGCCCCTCCTCCTCCGCCCCCAACCACTGCCACAGCGCCGCCGCCCCCCGTGGAAGAGGAACTTCATATGGTCAAGTCGCCCATCGTGGGGACGTTTTATGAAGCTCCGGCGCCCGGCGCTCCGCCCTTCGTCAAACCCGGGGACACGGTCCAGGCCGGCCAGGTGCTGTGCATCATTGAAGCCATGAAGCTGATGAACGAAATTGAGAGCGACGTGTCCGGCGAAGTGGTCAAGACCGTCGCCGCCAACGGACAGCCCGTGGAATACGGCCAGCCGCTGTTTGCCATCCGGCCACGAAAATAAAAAATACAAGGGCGAGGCCGACTGGCGCGCCGAGCCCGCTGCTTCAAGCGCAAGAATGCTCCTCCCGAAAAACTTGAGTCGCAGGCGGTGTGGAGCGAAGCGACATGAATAATGTTTAAAAAGATTCTCATAGCAAACCGAGGCGAGATTGCTCTGCGCGTGATCTGCGCCTGCAAAGAGCTGGGCGTAAAGACAGTCGCCGTCTACAGTGACGCCGACCGCAATTCGCTGCACGTCCGCTTTGCCGACGAAGCCATCTGCATCGGCCCGCCGCGCTCTTCGGAAAGCTATCTCAACATTCCCGCGGTGATCAGCGCCGCGGAGATCACCGGCGTGGACGCCATCCATCCCGGCTACGGCCTGCTGAGCGAGAACGCCAACTTCGCCGAAGTGTGCGAGACCAGCCATATCAAGTTCATTGGGCCGCCGCCGGAAGTCATCCGCCTGATGGGCGAAAAAGAAAAAGCCCGCCAGGCGATGAAGAAGACCAACGTGCCCATCCTGCCTGGCTCGGAAGGCGTGATCGCCACGGCCGACGAAGCCAAGGAATGGGCCAAGCAGATCGGCTATCCGGTGATCGTCAAAGCGTCCGCTGGTGGCGGAGGCCGCGGCATGCGCGTGATCCGCGCGGAACCGGAACTCGAAAACCTGTTCAACTCCGCCCAGGCCGAAGCCGCCGCCGCGTTCGGCAACGGCAACCTCTACATGGAGAAGTTCATTGAGCAGCCGCGCCACATCGAGTTCCAGGTGCTGGGCGACGCCTACGGCAAAGTGATCAGCCTGGGCGAACGCGAGTGCAGCATCCAGCGCCGCCACCAGAAGCTGCTGGAGGAAGCGCCGTCACTGCAGGTGAGCGAAGAGCTGCGCGAACAGATCGGCAAGAAGCTTTCTGAATGCCTCTCGGAAATCGGTTACGTCAACGCCGGCACGGTTGAGTTCCTCATGGACGAAGACCGCAGCCTGCACTTCATTGAAATGAACACGCGCATCCAGGTGGAGCATCCGGTCACCGAGATGGTCACCGGGATTGACCTGGTGAAGTCGCAGATCCTGCTGGCCGCCGGCGCCAAGATGGCGGACATCATCCCCCGCCTGGACCGCAAAGGCCGGCGCGGACACGCCATTGAGTGCCGCATCAACGCCGAACACCCGGAGAAGTTCACGCCGTCGGCGGGCAAGATCAAGACTTTCCACACGCCCGGAGGCCTGGGCATCCGCATGGACACCGCCGCCTACGCCGAAGGCGTGATCCCGCCTTATTACGATTCGCTCATCGCCAAGCTCATCAGCCACGGCAAAGACCGCGCGGAAGCCATCATGCGCATGCGGCGCGCGCTGGAGATGTTCATCGTGGAAGGCATCCATACTACGATCCCGCTGCACCGCCGCATCCTGGCCGACCCCGAGTTCCAGGCCGGCCACTTTGACACCAAGTACATGGAACGCTTCCTGGCACGGCTGCAGGAGGAACGGGCGGAAGCGGCTGCGACGGTCTAGCCTCCGCCTTTGTGTTTCGATCACCGGATCACTCTTCTCCCGTCATCACCGATACCAGAAAAAGTAATTCCACCACGGAGGCACGGAGACACGGAGAAAAATGGGGAGCCCCACCCCTCCCTATTCATCCCAATGATCCCAATAAACAAAGGACTTAGCCACGGTTGATCCCAATCGGGTCCCAATCGATCGGCTGAGAGGTCGCAGCTTTGTTGTCAGGAATGTAAGGCCAAGGAGCCAAAATGCGGTTAGCTGCTTAAGTTGTCTGTTTTCAATGAACTAGTGGCTTTCACACCCTGAGGCGCAGTACATTATAACGCGCCTTTGATAGCGAATCAAGAACGAAGTAGTACACCTTGACAGCGCGGCGTTACCGCGCTGTTCACTTTCGCGCATCTGCTTCGGACAAATTGCCAGTTGCTAGCTGCTAACTGCTTTCTTTTCGTGCCGACCCGCCGGGCGGAAGCCCTGGCGGGCTTCCGTATCGCGTCGCGTCGGCCCGAAACAAAAAACAAGAGACACCCGGCGAAGACGCCGGGTGTCGGGGTTGGGGGTACTTGCCTTCGGTGGAAAAGCGGCCATTTATGGCCGCGTTGAGTCCTTTTAACCTGTCATCTCGAGCGCCCCCCGAAGGAGCGAATTTGCGACTGAGGGAAGTCGAGAGATCCCGAGGATGTGTCCTCCACCATGCAGCAAGGGTGTTTCCATCGCAAACTATTTCCCCAGTTGTGATTGGGTTGACCTCAGGCTCCTAGATTTGCTATGGTTAAAAAGTCGATTGCTGGTGAGGATCGCGGATGCGGTTTCTCACGGGAGGCAACGACTTACAAGGAGAAAACAAATATGTCAACCACAATCAGTGGTTCGCAAACACCTTCAAGTGTGGTTCTGTCCTACCAACTGCTTCGGAATACAACTAGCCCTGACGAGACCTTAACCGGCGTGAAATCGTTCGTCGCCAATCTTTCCGCTTTCGAAATCTTGAAACTCGGCACCAAGGAAAACTTACGTGCGTATATCGCCGAATATAACCCAAAGAAACGGAATCGCGTTCATGATGCGATTCGGAACACCATACAGACCGAACCGCAGCGGTTTATTACCCGCAATAGTGGCTTTGTCATCGGTGCTGCGGGAATCGATGTTGACGACGGCAAAAAAGAAATTCGCCTAAAGGAGCCGAGCATTTTGAATGGTGCTCAGTCCCAGGGTGAGATTCGCCGCTGGATTCAAGAAGCCTACGGCGATGATTTGCCCGGCACACCGGAAGATCCGCCCTTTTACGTTCGTGCGGAAATAATCGTTGACCCGGATGCTGACGAGGTTGTCGAGACCGCGATTGCTCGTAATACGGCTACTCCGGTCAAGTCCATCTCGCAAGCAGGTGCACGCGGTCACTTAGAGGAGTTGGAGGAAAGCATCCGCAAAGTGCGGCCTGACATAAAAATCCGCAAAAGTGAAACGGATGAAAATGTTTATGACACCCGCAAGATCCTGCAATATGCCCGATTGCTGATGCCGCTAAGTGTGTCACTGAACGATACGCCAGCCGAAAAGCTTCGCCCGTACAAAAATCCTGAACAGTGCCTAACCGAATTTTCAAATTGGTACGAAAACAAAGACAAGAATCTGGATGCACGACGGAAGTATGAATTTACTGTCCAAATAGCTCCGTACGCGATCGCAGAATATGAGTACTGGGAACGACATGACGGCTGGAACGGGCACCATATTTGGGACGAGACCAAGAAGGGCGGGCGGGCTTGTCGGCGCGACAAGAAAGCAGGAAGAATCGTTTGGGTTTCTCCCGGGCTGGTTTTTCCGCTCGTTGGAGCTATGAGTGAGTTCGTCGAAGAGAAATCACCCCATAAGTGGGCTATTTCAAAACCGGATTTGTTTAAGTCGGACGAGATGATAGCGCGAGCGGTCTCACAATTTCGGAGCATAGACAGCGATCCCATGCAAATGGGACGTTCGGCGGGTGCCTATGACGCGTTGCGAATCTATCCTAGAACGCTAGTTGAAGTAATGCGTGACATGAAGAAAGCCACCAAATAAGTAACTTTATCTAAATCCAACAGTGCGCCGGCCCGTAGACAGGCCGGCGTTTCCTGTTGTGCTCATCTGATTGAAGTCTCCCAGGCCCCCTTCCTCCCGCTACCTATTCTCGACTTCGCCAACTTCGCTCCTAGGCGCGCCAGTAGTCTGGGCGCAGCATGGCTGTTAGTGACACTGCTGACCGAAACCAAACGAGATTACTCGACGCGCTGTAAAGATGTACTACTTCGTACTTGATTCGCTATACGAAATCTGCTATATTGCTGGCTGCGCCTCAGGGTGTGGAGTACGATAGGTCTTTGAAAAAAAAGCAATTAGCAGCTGGCAGCTAGCAACTAGCAACTGGCCAAATCTGCGACCTCTCAGCCGATTCTTGGGTGACATTGGGTGACCTTCCACCCCATCACGCCAAAAACGGGCGTGCTGGGGGCCCCGTCTTGGGTGAAATTGGGTGAAACCGGGGGGTACCATCGGTAAACTACAAACTGATGAGGCTTCCTTCGCTCTATCCCATCCTCGACTTCTCTTGCTTCGCCGGAAGGCAAGATCCGCTGGCGGCGATGGTGAGCTACGCCGAAGAGCTTCTCGCTGCCGACGCGAGCATCATTCAATATCGCGACAAGACGTCTGGTCCGCAGACGTTCCTCCGCCACGCCCGCGAACTTCGTCGCGTGACGCAAGGCCGAGCAACGTTCATCGTCAACGACCGCCTCGACATCGCCTTGGCCTGCGACGCCGACGGCATTCATCTGGGCCAGGACGATCTTTCTCCCGTCGCCGCGCGGAAGATTTTCGATCAGATAAAGGATGGGAAAGCCAAGATCATCGGCTTCTCCACCCACAACCTCGTCCAGGTCCGCGAAGCCGACTCGTTCCCCGTGGACTACATCGCCATTGGCCCGGTGTTTGCGACCGCCTCCAAGGCCAATCCTGATCCGGTGATCGGACTGGATGGCGTGCGTCAGGCGCGCGCGGCCACAACTAAACCTTTAGTCGCCATTGGCGGCATCACCCGCGAGAATTGCCTGCAAGTCAAAGCCGCGGGGGCGGACTCAGTGGCCGTGATCTCTGACCTTCTTGAGTCCCCGGCCAAAGCAGTTGCAGCTTTTCTCCGCGTTTTAGGGTAAAACATACGGAACAAAATTATGTCCACCTCGGCAGAGCTTGGCTCGAATAACGCGCAGACCACCAGTGAAGGCCTGGTCAAAGGCCTGGGCCTGACCAGTTCCACCACCCTGGTGATGGGGTCCATGATTGGCTCGGGCATCTTTATTGTGTCGGCCGATATCGCTCGCCTCACCGATTCGCCCGCGCTGCTGATTGCCGCCTGGGCGGTCACCGGATTCCTTACCATCGTCGGCGCGCTCAGCTACGGCGAACTTGCCGCCATGATGCCCAAAGCCGGTGGCCAGTACGTTTACCTGCGCGAAGCGCTGGGCCCGCTCTGGGGATTCCTCTACGGATGGACGTTGTTCCTGGTAATCCAGACCGGGACCATCGCCGCCGTGGGCGTGGCTTTTGGAAAATTTCTGGGATATTTTTTCCCCGGCGTTGCCGCCGACCACTGGATCGTCCATCTGTGGAAGGTCCCGCCGATTCCCATCGGCCCCATGGTGCTGGGCAACATGGACGTGGGCCTGAACACGCAGAACCTTTGCGGCATCGTCATTATTATCTTCCTCAGCGTGCTGAACACGTTTGGGCTCAAGCTAGGCGCGGCGGTACAGAACGTTTTCACCATCGCCAAGGTCTCGGCGCTGGCCGCGCTGGTGTTTGCCGGAATTTTTGTGGGACGCAATGCTCAGGCCGTGGCTGCCAACTTCAGCAACTTCTGGCACAATGCCGCGTTGTCAGCGCAACACGCCGTGCCGGTTGGCATGGACGGAAATACCGTCCTGGTGGGCACGCTGACCATTCTGGCCGTCGCCCAGGTGGGCTCGCTGTTCTCCGCTGACGCGTGGAACAACGTCACCTTCACCGCGGGTGAAGTCCAGAACCCCAAACGCAATCTGCCGCTCTCGCTGGCGCTGGGGACGGGCGTGGTCATCCTGCTCTACATTTCCGTGAACTTCATTTACCTGAGCGTGCTGCCTTTGAATGGCGACCCCGCCGGCGCAACCGTTTTTGCCCGCGGCATCAAGTACGCGACGGCGGACCGCGTGGGCACGGCCGCGATGCTGCAGATGTTCGGCAGCACCGGCGCCGCGTTGATGGCCATCGCCATCATGATCTCGACGTTCGGCTGCTGCAACGGGCTTATCCTCTCCGGCGCGCGCGTCTATTACGCCATGGCCAAAGACGGCCTGTTCTTCAAGAAGGTCGGCGAAGTAGAGCCCAAGTTCCACACGCCGAAGAATGCTCTCGTCGTGCAGGGTATCTGGTGCTGCATCCTGTGCCTCTCCGGCACTTACGGCCAGCTGCTGGACTACATTATTTTTGCCGTGCTGGTCTTCTATATATTGACCATCGCCGGCCTGTTTGTGCTGCGGCGCAAGCAGCCGAATGCCGAAAGGCCATACCGCGCAATCGGCTATCCGATACTGCCCGCCGTGTATATTGTGATGGCATTATTTATTGACATCGTATTATTGCGCTACAAACCGCAATACACCTGGCCGGGACTGATCATCGTGTTGTTGGGAATTCCGGTGTATCTGATCTGGCATCGCCGCGAGGGCGCGCTCCGCCAGGTGTAGGGCTGCAAAAATCGGAACTCAATCTTAGAGAACTGAGAGGGACACGAGTGGCTGGCTCATTATTCAGGACGAAATCAATTGATCGTCTCACCGCGGAAAGCGGTCAGACGCCGCTCAAGCGGACGCTGGGTCCGGTGTCGTTGGTCGCGCTGGGGATTGGGGCCATTATCGGCGCCGGCCTGTTTGTGCGGACCGCCGCGGCCATTGCCGACCGCTCCGGCCCATCGGTGACGTTGGCGTTCCTGCTCGCGGGCGTCGGTTGCGCGTTTGCCGGGCTCTGCTACGCGGAATTTGCTTCCATGATCCCCATCGCCGGCAGCGCTTACACCTATTCGTATACCACCATGGGCGAGCTTGTCGCGTGGATCATCGGATGGGACCTGGTGCTGGAGTACGCCGTGGGCGCCGCCACCGTGGCCATCGCCTGGAGCGAGTACTTCAATAAAGTCCTGGAATATGTCGGCCTGCACATTCCGTACCAGTGGTGCCATTCTCCGTTTGAAGTCGGCATGGGAGTGAACTCCGGTCTTCATGGAATCATCAATCTTCCTGCCGTCGGCATTCTCCTGATTTTGTCGCTGCTGCTGGTGCGCGGCACCCGCGAATCGGCGTTCGTGAACAGCCTTATCGTTGTGACCAAGGTCGCCATCGTCATAGTAGTTATTGTGGTTGGCTGGGGATTCATGAATCCGGCGAACCACACGCCGTATATTCCCGCGGCCACCACGTTTACCACCGCACAGGGAGTTACTCATCCTTACGGCGGCATCATGGGGATTTTGGGGGCGGCGGGCGTGGTGTTCTTCGCGTTCATCGGATTTGACGCGGTGTCCACCGCCGCGCAGGAAGCCAAGAACCCCAAGCGCGACATGCCCATCGGCATTCTAGGATCGCTGGTGATTTGCACCATTTTGTACGTCGCGTTCTCGCACGTATTGAGCGGCGTGGCCACGGTGCAGGACTTCCGCACCGCAGGCAAGGAAGCTTCCGTTGCTTTCGCCATCTCCAAGTACATGATTGGCTATGCCTGGCTGGCAAAGTTTGTGACGGTGGCCATTCTCGCCGGCTTCTCATCGGTCATTCTGGTGATGTTGCTGGGCCAATCGCGCGTGTTCTACTCCATGAGCGAAGACGGCTTGGTTCCCAAAGTATTTTCGGAAGTTCATCCCACGTACAAAACGCCGTGGAAGTCCAACATGCTGTTCTTTGTCTTCACCTCGCTGTTCGCGGCGTTCATTCCGGAGGACATCGTAGGAGAAATGACCAGCATCGGGACGCTGTTTGCCTTCATCCTGGTGTGCGCGGGCGTGTGGATTCTGCGCGTCAAGCGGCCGGAGCTGCCGCGGGCTTTCAGAGTTGCATGGTTGCCCGTGGTATCCGTTCTCGGCATCATCGTTTGCGGCGCCATGATCTACGGTCTGGGCTGGACGAACTGGCTGCGGCTCATTGTCTGGCTGGTCATCGGATTGGTCTTCTATTTCCTGTACGGCATAAAGCGCAGCAAGCTGGCCAACGAAGTCTAGTGAAAAGCGATTCTCGTGCTCTTCGGTTCTTCAAAGGCCCTTCGCTCCGGCGGGGGGCTTGGTTTTTCAGCAGCTCTGGACCTCTGGGTTTGTGCAGCGCTATTCGCGATCGATTTAGGTTTCTCCGTGCCTCCGGTGTCTCCGTGGTGGAATTTTGCTTTTGATCTAAAATGGACTCCGAATCAGGAGTCCCGCCCTGAACCTGCAAAGTTTCCGTCTACTGAAGATTTGCGCGATCGCCCTGCTGGCGCTCACCGCCGCCGGCACCGTGGGATTTCACTACATTGAAGGCTGGAGCTGGTTTGACAGTTTTTACATGGTGGTGATTACGCTCAGCACGATCGGTTATCAGGAGGTCCGCCCGCTCTCGCACGCCGGACGGGTCTTCAACGTAGCGCTGATCACCGCCGGGGTCGGACTGGTGTTCCTGATGATCGGGGCGCTGACCCAGGCTTTGCTAGAATTCGAATTGGTCAAGGTGTTCGGAAGGCGCCGTATGCAACGTGAAGTGGCCAACCTGAAAAATCACTACATCATCTGCGGCGCCGGACGCGTGGGCAACAGCGTGGCCCTTGAACTGGCGCGCAAGCCCTGCCATTTCGTGATTGTAGAGAACGACGAGAAGAGCGTCGCTACCATGGACCCCAAGTGGCTGGTTCTCCTGGGCGACGCGGCCAGCGAAAAGGTCCTGCGCGAAGCCGGCATTGAGCACGCCGTTGGCCTGGTGGCGGCCACCACCACGGACGCCACCAATATCTATATCGTGCTCACCGCGCGCAGCCTGAATCCCCGGCTCAAGATCATTGCCCGCGCCAGTGAAGAACACGCGCAAAAGCACCTGCGGACCGCCGGGGCTGACGTGGTGATCTCGCCTTACACCGCGGCCGGGCACCGCATCGCCCAGAGTTTTCTCCGTCCCAACGTCCTGGATTTTCTGGACATCACCACGGCCCGGGCCGGCGTTTTTGAAATGATCATTGAAGAGGTCCGCGTGGGCGAAGGGTCGGCCTTGTCGCAAACCACCGTAGGCGGCTCCGGCTTGCACCATCGCTTCGGCATCATGATTCTGGCCATCCGCCGCGCCGACGGCGAAACCCGCTTCAATCCCAAGGCCCAGGAAACCATCCGCACCGGCGACTACCTGATTGCCATGGGCGAACCCGGCCAGTTGGCCAAACTTGAAAAGCTGGCCACCCAGGCGGTCTCGCCAATCCTATGAAAGCTGCGTCGCCTTTCTTATGAAGATCGTAACCGCCGCGGAAATGCGGGAGATTGACCGCCTTACCACCGAACAGTACGGCGTGCCTTCCCTCACGCTCATGGAGAACGCGGGGACGGCCGTGGCGGAGTTCGCGCAGAAGCATTTTGATTTCAATTACGTTTGCGTGGTCTGCGGCAAAGGCAACAACGGCGGTGACGGCTTGGTCGCCGCGCGCAAGCTGCAGGAAGCGGGAAAGAAAGTTGCCGTCATCATTCTGGCGAAGTCCTCTGACGAACTGCGCGGCGACGCCGCTGAAGTGTTCAAGACGTTGCCGATGAAGCCTCTGTGGGTTGCTGAAGAGTCTGACTTCGAGAGGCCCGAAGTTCAATCGGAACTCAAGTCTGAACTAATCCTTGATGCCATCGTCGGCACGGGTTTCAAGTCGCCGCTACAAGGGCTGGGTCGCAAAGCTGTAGAAGTTATCAATCAGGCTGCTTCACCGGTGCTGGCAATAGATATTCCATCGGGTGCTTACTCCGATAGCTTTTTGCCCGCCAGGGCCCAGGGACTCATGGCCAAAGCTGACGCGGTCGTCACTTTTACTGCTCCCAAGCCGGTACACGTCTTTGGTGACCTCACGTCAGGGCCGATTGCCGTGGTTTCGATCGGCACAGAGTGGAAAATCGTCGAACAAGTCGCAGTAAGCTTGAAACTTCATGCGACCTTCAGCGGGCACGTAACTTCTTTTTTTCTTCCGCGCGAAGTTGACGCTCACAAGGGTAACTTCGGGCACATCCTGGTGATTGGCGGTTCGGTCGGCAAAGCAGGAGCTGCCGCGATGGCGGGGCTCGCTGCTCTCAGAACGGGTGCGGGTCTGGTGACCGTGGCGTCCCCCAAGTCCGTACAGCCCACCGTCGCCTCGTTTGCTCCGGAGTTCATGACCGACGCACTGCCAGAGACTTCTGAAGGCACCGTATGCTCCCAGGCGTTATCTCAATTGAAGAAACTCGCCGAGGGGAAAGATGTGATCGTTCTCGGGCCAGGGCTTTCGCACAACTCTGAAACTGCGGACACAATTCGTCAGCTTCTGCCTGAGTTAAGCACACCAGTCGTCCTCGATGCCGACGGCCTCAATGCTTTTGAAGGCCACACTGACCAACTCCGCAACGAGTCTGGCCTGATTCTTACCCCGCACCCCGGAGAAATGGCCAGAATTGCTGGCTCTCCGGTGGGCGAAGGCGCAGAGTCCCGTCTCAAGGTGGTGCGCGAGATCGCCCACAGGCACGATGCTATCGTGGTTCTGAAAGGTCATCGCACGCTGACCGCGTCAAAGAATGGGCAAGTATGGGTGAATACCTCCGGCAATCCCGGTATGGCCAAAGGCGGTTCCGGCGATGTACTCTCCGGAATAATCGCGGCCACTCTTCTCTTTCGAATGAACGACCGTGGATTCATGTTAGGTTCACAGTCGGAAGAAGTAAAGGAGCTCCTTCGACGCCGCGACGCGGGAGATCAAGATGCGCAACAGGCCATCGATGAGTTCTCCGCGAATGCCATTTACGGCTGGGTGGCTACGATCGTCTCAAGCGCCGTCTATCTCCACGGCCTGGCCGGTGACATCGCCCGCGATTTGTACGGCGAGAATTCCATGATCGCCACGGACATGATCAACTGTCTGGGCGAAGCCTTTGACGTTTGCGAACATGAAGCCCACGGCAAGTTCGCCTACCTCCAAAGATAAAAAGACAAAAATGAAGATGAAATCCTTCACCACCCACTCCGCCGACGAGACCACCGAACTCGGGCGCAAGCTGGCCGGTGAACTCAAGCCTGGCAGCATTGTCCTGCTGCGCGGCGATCTGGGAGCAGGGAAGACCACGCTGGTCAAAGGCATTGCGGAGGGTTTTCACGCCGCAGAAGCCGAGGCCGTCACCAGCCCCACATTCACGCTCATCCACGAATATCGCGGCCCGGAGGTTACGGTCTTCCATATTGATCTCTATCGTATTGACACGCAGCGCCAACTGGACACGCTGGCCCTCGACGACCTGATGGAGCCCAATACCATCCTGCTCATCGAATGGGGAGAGAAGTTTCCGCGCTTCGCCCAAGAGCGCGACGTGGAGATAGCGATTGAGCATAAGGGTGGAGATGACCGACTCATAAAAATCGGGTGATCGATAAATCTGGCGATTCGGAATTTCACTTAGCCGGATATCAGCAGAGGCTAAGCCGGATCTACGGGAACTGCATGCTGACGGTGCCTGATTCCGAGCACGTGCCCTGGGTTGAGGTATAGGTGCCGGTAAAGAAGTCGCCGCCGAAGGCGAGGGGGGCAAAATCACCCTGCAGGATTGTCTTGCCCGTGGTTCCCGGCTGGCTGTTGTCCAGAATCAACTGGCTTCCCGCGCCGATGAGAAGCGAAGCCGGGTCAACCGTGGCCGCGCTGAAACAGGTGCCGCCCGTGATGGTTGCGGTGCCGGTCCCGGAGAATAATCCATGAGCATCAGGGCCGGTCTGCGTGAGCGCCATGCTCATCTGCGAGGCCGTTCCACCAGTCGAGGTAAAAGTCGCGCGCCAAATGCCGGTCAAAACCAATGTGTTGACGATGGCGCCCCCCCGAGGCGGGGCCGGCACAACCGGCGCCGGTAATAGAGTAGGTTCCGTCAAGTAAGCTCGGATGGACTGCCGGATGAGAGAGGCTGAAATTTAGGATCTGTCCGCTCGGCAACGTCAGACCAAGTTCGACGGGGAAATCCGGGGCGTCGCTCAGGGAGCCGGTCACCGGAATGTCAGTGCTGAAAGAAAAACAGGACGGCATCGTAATATGCATAATGCCGGAGACGCTGCGGCCGTTCTGCGCCAGGTTGCCGTTCAATCTCCAAATCGTGGCGGAGTTGGTATTTGAGGTGGCATTGATCTGATAAGCTCGGATAGCAGTGGTGGTGGAGGTGTTGTTTCCTCCGCCGCATCCAGCCATTGCCAGAGAAAGCAAAAGTAATATGCATAACTGCGAATGATGGATGCGTTTCATGGAGTAACTCCTTCCAGGAAAGCCGCGACGCCAAGGATAAAACCTCATACGTGGATCTTATTCTGCTTCTAGTGCTAACTACCATTGCAAATCTTATCAAAACTCTTCCAAACTACATACATAGCTAGAAACCCAGCCGAGTAAGATGCGACTGAGGGGCGCTGCTTTGGGGCCAAGGCTACGCGTTGGTCGAGCAATTGACACTGGACAAGGCGCTGCCATTGCGTGGGTCGGCCAGAAATAGAAGCAAACATCAGGAGCGAGTCATGTTCAAAATGAATGATCGGCGGCCAGTTGTTGCGTTGATTGTCCTCGGAACGGCGCTGTGGGCCTCCGTCGCAGCAGCGCAACAGGAAGATGCCGGCAAATCAGGGAGCAAGGAAAAGGCCAAGCCTGCGGTGATGGTCCCGGCGCCGGTTCCGGCGCAAATCCGTTCGGCAAAGAGAGTCTTTATTGCTTACGCCGGCGGAGACAGCAACGCCGACTATGCCAGATACAGTGGATCGGCCACACGGACCTACGATCAGTTCTATGCGGCCATGAAAACCTGGGGACACTACGAACTGGCGTCCAACCCCGCCGACGCCGAACTGGTGTTTGAGATATCTTTCGCGGAGCCCCAAGCAAGGGTGAGCGGCGGCAGTTCTTTTCCAGACCCGCACTTTAAACTGGCCATCGTTGATGTCCGGACCCGCATCTTGTTATGGACCGTCACCGAACACATTGATGTTGCGATGTTGCAGGAAAACCGTGACAAGAACTTTGATCAAGCCCTGGTGGACCTCGTCAACGACGTCTCCACGCTGGCTGGGCAACCCCCGGCCATCGTTGTGAAAAGGAAAAAAGATGCGCCTCCGTGGCAACCAACGCCCTACTAGCGGAGACTGTGGGACCCGCGCCGGCGCAGTTGCCACAGCCGCCATCTTAAGCGCAGCGTTGCCGGCTTCAGAAGGAGAGCAATCATGTTGAAAATCGTCAAGCCGGCAATCGCTGGTGTAATTCTTGCAATTGTGTTGACTGCAATGCAGGCCGTGGAGGGGCAAACACAACCGCCGAATCCGGCGCAAGTTTCGCAAGCTCCGGTTCCGGCACAGATATTCTCGGCAAAAAAAGTGTTCATCTCCAACGTCGGCGGCGACGTTGACATTTCGCCCGACCACTACAGCGGAGGTCCTGACCGCGCGTACAACCAGTTTTATGCCGCCATCAAGAACTGGGGACGATATGAACCAGTATTAACTCCTGCCGACGCTGAACTGATTTTTGAGCTCCACTTTGACGCTCCCATACGCGTTAACGAATCTGGCCAGACCTGGAGTCGTCCCCAATTTCGCTTGCTGATCACGGACGTAAAGACCCGTGCTGTGCTTTGGTCCTTTACCGAATATCTCCCAACTCGCGGAGCCACGCACGATCAGAGTTTCGATCGCGGCCTGGTGGCCCTGGTCAACGATGTGGCCAAATTGGCCGGCCAACCTCCGGCCATATCGACTGAAGAGCCCCGGAAGAAAGAGGCCAAGCAGACTGACGCCCGAGAATAGGAAAGACCGTACTGACGGATAGTAAACTGCGGCGCGGTTATTCGGCTCCGGTTTTTGGCGTGTTCTTCAGCGTCATCACCACCAGCCACACGCCGTTCAGCACGAACAGCACTGCCGCCGGAACCAGGTACTTCATGACCGGCCAGCGGTGAAAGGCGCACCACACCGCCCCGCTGACGATCAGCAGATTTACAACAACGTAAATGGCAAAGATTGTGCCGCGTGACATGCTGTGCTCAAAATCCCTGATCTTAGAAGCCTTGATCTTAAAAACCCATGATGTTGTAGCCGCAGTCCACGTAGAGCGTTTCACCGGTGATCGCCGAGCTCATGTCAGAGCACAGGAACAACGCCGTATCGCCAACTTCCTTTACGTCCACGTTGCGCTTCAGCGGCGCGTGTTCGGCGTGGTTCTTGAGCATCTGTATGAAATCGCCTACACCGCGCGCGGCCAGGGTCTTGATGGGCCCGGCGGAGATGGCGTTCACGCGAATCTTCTTCGGCCCCAGGCTGTTGGCCAGGTAGCGCACGGTGGCTTCCAGTGATGCCTTGGCCACGCCCATCACGTTGTAGCCGGGAACCACCTTTTCCGCGCCGAAATAACTCAGCGTGATCACCGAGCCGCCTTCGCTCATCAGAGGCGCTGCGGCACGTGTGACGGCGATGAGCGAATAGACGCTGACGTCGTGCGCGATGCGGAAACCTTCGCGGCTGGTGTTCAGGAAGTCGCCTTTCATGTCTTCTGCGGGCGCGTAAGCCACGCAGTGGGCCAGGGCATCCAGACGGCCGAAGCGGGCCTTGAGCTGGGCGAAGAGTTGTTCAATCTCCGCGTCGTTCGCCACGTCGCATTGGAAAGCCTCGGCCCCCGGCAGGGAAGTGATCAGGTCATGGGCTTCCTGCTTCAGTCGCTCGTTCTGGTAGGTGATGGCCAGCTTGGCGCCGGCTTCACTCAAGCCCTGGGCAATCGCCCAGGCGATGCTCCGTTTGTTCGCGACTCCAAAGATAACGGCGTTTTTGCCCTGCATGCTCAGCATAGTGGTCAGTCCCCTCGCAAAGAAACTAGCAAGGATAACAGGAAGCATGTGATTCGTGCCTTGGCGGTCCCGGCTCGCCACGGCGGCCCCTGATTCGGCGCTGCGTCCGAAGCTGGTAAGACTTCAGGCCCGTGCGCGCAACCCTGGGAAATCAAGCGGGAATTAGCTTGATCAATCCGAAACACAAAAACATATAGACAAAACGGGTTGCTGGTTCTAACATTCTGTGCACTTTTTCAAGCAGCCTGGGAGCCGGGCTGTAATTTGCGGAATTATTGTGTTCAAAATTCGCCGAGTGCTGAATTTGACTCACCGGCCGTGATCGCCCAAGAGGAGGCAACCGCTATGGGCTTGTCTAGACGTGAGTTTTTCAAAGTTGGAACCGGCAGCGCCGCCGCGCTACTTTTAGGGTTTGACGCCAAACCGGTCCTTGCGCAAGCGAAAGAACTAAAAATCGCTCGCACCACGGAAACCCGCTCCACCTGTCCTTATTGTTCGGTGAGCTGCGGAGTCATCATCCACACTCTCGGCGATAAAGCCAAGAACGTAACGCCCCAGGTGGTACATGTGGAAGGTGATCCTGACCATCCCATCAACCGCGGGACCCTCTGTCCCAAAGGCGCATCGCTCTACCAGGAAATCCTCAATAAGCGCCGGCTGCTGACGCCAGAGGTGCGGCGCCCTGGCTCGGACAAGTGGGAGCCCATCGAATGGGGCAAAGCCATTGATGAGATTGCCCGCCACATCAAGAAGACCCGCGACGAAACCTTCGTGGAGAAGAACGCGGACGGCAAGACGCTGAACCGCTGCGAAGGCTTCGCGTTCAATGGTGGTTGCACCGACACCAACGAATTCAATTACCTGGTGGTAAAGACGATGCGAAGTATGGGCGTCGTCTACATGGAAAACCAGGCCCGTGTTTGACATGGCCCCACGGTCTCAAGTTTGGGACCAACTTTCGGGCGCGGCGCAATGACCAATGGCTGGGTTGACATCAAGAACACTGACATGATGTTGATCATGGGCGGCAACCCGGCGGAAAACCATCCCTGCGGTTTCAAGTGGGTGGTGGAAGCCAGAAAAGTCCGCAATGCCGGACTGGTGGTGGTGGATCCGCGCTTCCAGCGCACGGCGTCTCAGGCGGACATCTTCTGCCAGATTCGCGCGGGTACAGACGTTGCTTTCCTGGGCGGCCTGATCAATTTCGCCATCCAGAACAACCGCTTTGCCAAGGAATACGTCACCAATTACACCAACGCGGCCCTCATCATCAAGAAGGGCTTCAAGCTGCCGGAAGACGGGCTGTTCTCCGGTTACGATCCCGCGGCCGGAAAGTATGACGTTTCTTCCTGGAACTATGAAGAGGGTGGAAACGTGACCGGCACGGCGGCTGCTGCCATTGCCGCCGGCGACGGCCCCATGACCGCCGAGGAAGCTGCCAAGCAAGCCGCCGCCAAGGCCGCTGCTCCGCCACCCAAGGTTGTGGCTGTGGCCGGCAAACCTGCTCCGCCGCCACCGCCCCTGGGTCTTCCGCCCAACACCGCGTATGACACGTCTCTTGAACATCCCCGCTGCGTTTTCCAGCTGATGAAGAAACACTTCTCCCGCTACACGCCGGAGATGGTCTCCAAAATCACTGGTATTCAGCCGGAGCAATTCAAGAAAGCCGCGGAACTGTTGACCTCCATCCGCAAAGATGGCGACACCAAGAAAGTCGGCACCATCATTTACTCGGTGGGCTGGACGCAGCACAGCAATGGCGCGCAGATCATTCGCACTGCGGCCATGTATCAACTGCTCATGGGCAACGTGGGACGCGCCGGTGGCGGCGTGAACGCCCTGCGCGGCCACTCCAACATCCAGGGCGCAACCGATATGGCCGGCATCTTTGACATTCTGCCCGGCTATCTCAAGGTGCCAATCCCCGCGGATGCTGACTGGGCGTCGTACCTCAAGCGCACAACCCCGACCACGGCCAAACCCAAGGAGTGGGACTCGTTCAACTACTGGTCCAACACTCCCAAGTTTGCCGTTTCCTTGATGAAGGCCCTGTACGGAGACGCCGCCAAGAAGGAAAACGACTGGGCTTTCAACTATCTCCCCAGAATCGGCGACAAGCGGTTCTCCTGGACCGACCAGTGGGAAGCCATGCACCAGGGCAAACTTAAAGGCCTGATTGCCTTTGGCATGAATGGCGTGGCCATTGGACCCAACTCCCAGAAGAACATTGATGCTTTGAAGAAAGCTGAATGGCTGGTGGTCTGCGAGATCTATCCGGAGGAAACCGCCGAATTCTGGCAATCTCCGGGAATCTCTAAAGACGATATGGCCAAAATCAAGACTGAGGTCTACCGTCTGCCCGGCGCAGGCTTCGCTGAGAAGGACGGCACCTTCGTCAACTCGGCGCGCTGGCTGCAGTGGAAGTGGGCCGCATTGCCCACTCCGGGAGACGCGCGGCTCGATCACGCCATCCTGGCCAGCATCTTCCTCAAGGTCCGCGAACTGTATCAGAAGGAGAAAGACGATCCCAAGACCAAGTTCCCGGACCCCATCCTGAATCTGACCTGGGCTTACAGCAATCCGGCCAGCCCGTCGCTCACCGAGATCGCCAAGGAGATCAACGGAAAAGCGCTGGCTGATCTGCATGATGAAAAACAGACGCCCACGGATTGGAAAGCCGGCCAACAGCTTCCCGGCTTTGCCTGGCTGAAAGACGATGGCACCACGTCCTGCGGCAACTGGCTGTACTGCGGTTCCTGGCCGGACGCCGGTTCCAACACGCAACGTCGCAACCCAGACGATCCTTCCGGCCTTGGCATCCACCCCACCTGGGGTTGGTCATGGCCGATGAATCGCCGCGTCATGTACAACCGCGCCTCCTGCAACCTGGAAGGCAAACCCTGGGATCCCAGCCGCAAGCAGGTCTGGTTCAATGAGGCCAATGGGAAATGGGCCGGCAATGACGTCCCCGACTTCAAGCCGGATTCCAATCCCAAAGACCACATGGGCCCGTTCATCATGACTCCAGAAGGCCTGGCCCGCTTCTTTGTGCCGCTGGCCGGACTGGCCGATGGTCCGTTCCCTGAGCACTACGAGCCCACAGAGAGCCCGGTTGACAACCCGCTGCATGCCAAGCAGTCCACCAGTCCGGTGGTGAAGAAGTTCAAGACCGACGTGGACGCCAAGCAGTACGGTACCAAGGACAAGTTCCCGTACGTTTGCACCACGTACCGGCTGACCGAGCACTACCACTACTGGACCAAGAACAATCCCATGAACATCCAGCTGGTTCCTGAGCCGTTCGTGGAAATTCCACACGAACTGGCGAAGAACCTTGGAATCAAAGGCGGCGACAAGGTCAAAGTCAGCTCAGCCCGTGGCGTTTACCACTGCAAGGCCATGGTGACCCACCGGATCAAGCCGATGCAGATTGATGGAAAGGAGACTTTCCAGGTCGGAATACCCATTCACTGGGGCTACAAGGGGCTTGGCGACGGCCGTCCTGAAAACGAACGCGGCGGCGCCAACATCTTGTCCCCCACAGTCGTTGATCCCAACGCATTCACCCCGGAGTTTAAAGGCTTCCTGGTGAACATCGAGAAAGCCTAAGGAGCGCGCCATGAGCAATGGAACATTGGAAGTGAAAGCAATTTCCGGCCATCGCGGCGGCACGCCCGGAAAAGGCGTTTCCCGCGACTACGACGTGTGCAAGCTGGTGGACACCACCACTTGCATCGGTTGCAAAGCCTGCGAGGTGGCTTGCCTGGAGTGGAACGGTTACGACTTCCGCGAAACCACCTTCGCTGATACCTATCAGACCATGCCGGATACGGCGTGGAATTTCTGGAACCTGATCCGCTTTGACGAGCGTCCCAGCGACGATGGCACCATGCAATGGCTCATGCGCAAAGACCAGTGCATGCATTGCGCTGAGCCGGGCTGCCTGGTCGCTTGCCCTGCCGATGGCGCCATCGTGCAATACAGCAACGGCATTGTGGACTTCAACCAGGAACACTGCATCGGCTGCCAGTATTGCGTCACCGGCTGCCCGTTCAATATTCCTAAATTCAATGCGGAAACCAAGAAAGTCTATAAGTGCACCTTGTGTTCTGACCGCGTAGGCGCCGGGCTGGAACCGGCTTGCATCAAATCGTGTCCCACCGGCTGCCTGCACTTTGGCAGCAAGGAAGACATGCTGTTTGAAGCCAACAAACGCGTGACCCAGCTCCACGACAAAACGTCCTGGAAGAAGGCCGGCATCTATGATCCAGACGGCGTAGGCGGCACCCACGTGATCTATGTGCTGGGCGATGCCACGCGGCCTGAGGACTACGGCGGGCTGCCTGCCAATCCCACGGTCCCGTTCTTCGTCAAGATGTGGAAAGGCCCGCTCAAGTGGTTGGGCGGAATCGCCATGGGACTGGGCGTCGCTGCCCTGTTCGGCCACTACGTTCGTTACGGACCGAAACCCCTGGATGGAGCCGATGGAGGGAGCAAACAATGAGCAGCAACATTGTTGTCCGTCACGGAACTGATCTTCGCGCCGACGAGGTTGTCCGCTATACCCTCAAGGAGCGTATGTGCCACTGGATCTCAGGAGTGTCTTATCTATACCTCCTGTTCACCGGAATGGCCCTTTTCACGCCTTACATGTACTGGATTGCCATCGTGCTGGGCGGCGGAGCCACCATCCGCTTCTGGCATCCCTGGGCCGGATTGATCTTCACCGCCAGCTTGCTGTGGATGCAAAACATGTGGGGCGGGGACATGAAGGTCACCGACGATGACCGCAAATGGAGCAAGACGATTGAGGCCTACGTCACCAACCGCGATGAACAGGTGGCCCCAGCCGGGCACTTCAATCACGGTCAGAAACAGTTCTACTGGGTCATGTTCATCGGCGGGATGGTCCTTCTGATTACCGGCGTGGTCATGTGGTTCCCGGAACTGATGCCGCGTGGCGCCCACTGGGTGCTGTCGCTGGTGGTTTTTCTCCATTGCGTCGGCGCGCTGGCCACCATCGGCGGGTTCATGATCCACGTCTACATGGGCTTGTTCTTCGTCTCCGGCGGTCTCCACGGGATTTTGTGGGGACGGGTGCCGGCGAGTTGGGCCAAAGCGCATCACCGGCTCTGGTACGACAAAGTCGCGGGGAGCGACCGCGACCGCGTATCAACGAAGTAAAGGAGCCGTTTGAAGTCTTCCTGGGACCTCCGCATTGCGCGGGCAGGCGAGCTGATAGAGAAGAATTCTACAGTCTCTGAAATGCTGAAGTTTTATCAGCAGCTTGCCCGCTTTCAAAAGTCCATCCATCACGATCTTGCTTCCGCCGGCGAGCATGACGCTTCCATGCTCATGCCGTATTTTTCTCCGCTGCTTTCACTGGTCAAGCAGTCCGGTTCTCCGGCGTTGCAGCAGGCCGCTGACGCGCTGGAGAAGGAAACCCCGCAGAGCCGCCTGGAACTGGTGCAGAGCATCTGGCAGCAGGAGCCCGAGAGCCGCGACCTGGCCCCCGAATTCGCTTTCTTCGCCAAGGCCCTCCTGCAGCCATATGCTGAGTTTCTATCGGAGAGAACGGCCGCCGTGGAAACCGACTCGGGACAGGTAAGGTGCCCGTTTTGCGCCTCGGCCCCGCAGTTTGCCGTCTTGCGGCCGGAGGGCGATGGAGGAAAACGCTCCCTGGTATGCTCGCTCTGTTTCAAGGAGTGGACGTTTCGCCGTCTGGTGTGTCCGGGTTGCGGCGAAGAGAACAAAGACAAATTGCCGGTGTTTATCGCTGAGGACTTCAACTTCATCCGCGTTGAAGCCTGCGACACCTGTCACACTTACATCAAGTCTTTTGATCTAACCAAGGACGGCCGCGTGGTCCCGGTGGTGGACGAACTGGCGTCGGTTTCGCTCAACCTCTGGGCCGCGGAACACAAGTATCAGAAGCTTGCCCCGAACTTGTTTGGTGTTTGACCGCCCTCCGTTTGCGGAAGCTGATCTTTCGCCATACTCAAGCCCCGGAGTGCCCCGCGGCAGTTCCGCCGGCCGCGCCGGCGTCGGCCATCGCGTGAACAGAATTGCGCAGGCTCCGCAGCCGGAGCGCCAAGCCCACCATGGCTGCGCCGTTGACCAGAGCATACCCGCCAGTCCAGTTCAGCACCTCGGAAACCTCAGTCAGGCCGCCAAAAAAGAGAAACACGGCAAACGCCACTGAAGCCACGCCTCCCGCCATCAGCAGCCATTCGTCCAGTAAGTGTCTGCGCAAGCGCACGCTGATGGCGATCTCCAGCAGCCCGACGATCGCTGCCGTCGCGGCGATGATGCGGACAACGTGCCATAGCGTCAATCCCGGCGCCAGCAACAGAACCAGTCCGGCCGCGGTAACCGCGATGCCGTCGGCCAGCAGCAGTCCCAGGCCGCGTTTGCGCTCCGCGCCACGCAGGGCGGCAAGGATGGTAGCCATGCCGCACACCGAGGCAAACAGGCCAAACAGCACGGTCAAACCAGTAAGTGCTACCGCCTTCAGGAAAAGTGTGGACAAGAAAGGCTGAAACACAAAGACAAAAACGGCAAACGCCAGCGCGAAGCCGCCACGGATTGCCAGCAGCCACCAATTGTTGATCAGGAGGCGGATCATAAGGAATCGGCTCCTCTTCTGCCGCGATTCCAGCGAGTCGTGGCGATGCCATTTCAGTGTGCGCCTGTGGCAGCGCCTAGGCTGTGACCAGCATCACCGGAGAAGTCCCAGGCATGGGCCTCTCCCGCCGATTGACCCTGCCGGGCGTCACGTCAGCGGCAACACCGCCGTCACCACGCCATCTTCCGGAGGAGAAAACTGGAAGCCCATCCGGGCGAACATGTCTTTCATCCCGTAATTGTCGGAGAGGGTCACGCCTTCCAGGGCGGAAATACCTTCTTTGCGCGCGATATGGATCATCCGATCCAGCAGGTGCGTGCCCAGACCGCGGTTCTGGAAGTGGTCGGCGATCAGGAACGCGACTTCAGCGCTGCTATCGGAATGCTTACGGATCATGCGCGCCACGCCGGCGATGCGGCGGGCCCCGGCTTCATCGTTGTACTCCGCCACCAGCGCGATCTCGCGATCGTAGTCAATAAAGCACTTGGTGAACAACCGCTCGTGGGTGGTCCTCACGTCCACCTTCAGAGGCAAGAAGAAGCGCAGGTAAACGCTGGTTTCAGAGAGCTGATGATGGAAGTCCACCATGAGCGACTCATCGTCCGGCCGGATAGGACGCAGCGTAAACATGGTTCCTTCGCTTTCCCAGGTGGAAACATACTGGCTGGGATAGGGCCGTATCGCCGGACGCGGCAACTGAGCGTCTTTCACCGTGGCCGGATGCAGGATCACGCGCGCGTCGAGCGCCAGGATGCCTTCCGGCCCGGCCAGCAGCGGATTGATCTCAATGTCGGCAATGCGCGGGTTCTCCACCACCAGTTCGCTGAAGCGCACCAGCAGCTCCTCCAGCTTTTCCAGGTCCACGGGTTTGTTGCCGCGGACGCCCTTCAGCGCCCGCAGAATCTTTGTGTGTTCCATCATGCGGCGCGCCAGCGTGGTGGTGAGCGGAGGCAGAGCATGGGCCAGGTCGCGCAGCACTTCCACCAATTGGCCGCCCATGCCGAACACCATCACCGGGCCGAATTGCGGGTCCGTGGAGCTGCCCAGAATCAGCTCGCAACCGCCGCTGGTGTTGATCATCGGCTGCACGGTCACGCCCTGGAAGCTGTTGTCACGGCTAAACTCACTTTCAATTTTGGCGAATGCCGCGCGCACGGCCTCGGCGTTTTGCAGGTTCAGCTGGACGCCCCCGCGGTCAGACTTGTGGGTGACTTTTTCCGAATGCAGCTTGACCACGACAGGGAAGCCGATGGCGTCCGCCGCCTTCGCTGCCTCATCTGCGGTGAGAGCAAGTTTTGATGCTGTAACCGGCAGCTCATAGGCTGCCAGGATCTGGCGGGATTCGTGCTCCGTGAGCAGGGTGCGGTTCTTGCTCAGCGCCTCCGCGATGATGCCGGCCACGCGTTTGGGGCCGTCTTCGGGCAGATCGCCGGTGAACTCCGGTGCTTCATAAAGCGCTTGCAGGTTGGACGTGTAGCGCCACATGTAAGCGAAGCAGCGGGCGGCGGCGTCAGGGTACTCGAACGTTGGAATCTTGGCGTCATTCAGCACGTTGGCCGCAAGTTGCATGCGGGAGCCGCCCATCCAACTGGCCAGCAGCGGCTTCTTGGTGCCATCCGCCGTGTGGCTGAGAATCGTAGCAGCCGTTTCCGGCTCGGTCATGCCTTGCGGCGCCAGAATGGAAAGTACGGCATCGCAGCCGGGATCGCGCGCCACAATACCCACCGCCTTGGCATAAACTTCCGGACCCGAGTCCCCCAGCGTGTCCACCGGATTCGAGTGGCTCCAGGCCTGGGGCAGCAGCTTATTGAGCTCTTCCTTGGTTTCCGCGGAAATCTCTGCCAGTTGTCCGCCCGCCGCCAACAGGGCGTCGGTGGCCAGCACGCCTGCGCCGCCGGCATTGGTCACCACCGCCAGGCGCGGTCCCTGCGGGCGGGGCTGCTTGCTCAGCACTTCAGCCATGTCAAACAATTCGCCGATGGTGGCCACGCGCAGGATACCGCAACGGCGAAACGCGGCTTCAAAGACTTCATCCGCGCCGGTCATGGCGCCGGTGTGCGACGCCGCGGCCTTGCGCGCCGCTTCCGTGCGGCCCGGCTTGATCACAATGATCGGCTTGCGCAAGGAGACTTCCCGCGCCGCGGAAAGAAATGAGCGCGCGTCGCTGATGGACTCCATGTAGATCAAAATGCTCGAGGTGTAAGCGTCGTCGCCAAAGTGGTAGATCAGGTCGCCCCAGCTCACGTCCAGCATGGAGCCCACGGAGACAAATCCGCTGAAGCCCACGTTTTCCCGGCGGCTCCAGTCCAGAATCGCTGTACACAGCGCGCCGCTCTGGCTCAGGAACGCGATATTGCCGGGCAGAGCGTTGGATTGGGCAAACGTGGCGTTCAGCCCGGTGCGCGGATTCATCACGCCCACGCAGTTGGGTCCCACCAGACGCATGCGGCTGGTGGACAGTATTTCCCGGATCTGGTTTTCCAATTCCTTGCCTGCGGCGCCAGTCTCGGCAAAGCCCGCTGAGATCACCACGGCCCCGCGTACGCCAGCGCCGGCGCACTCCCGCAGGACGTCCGGCACCGTGGCGGCCGGAGTGACGACGATTGCCAGGTCCACGGGCTCGCCGATGGCCGCGATGTTGGGATAACACCGGATCCCCATCACGTTGCTGCGGTGCGGATTGATGGGGAAAATGGTGGCTCCCGGCGGGTGCTCCAGCAGGTTGCGCAATATCGTGCGGCCCACGCTCGCCGGCTTTTCCGTGGCCCCGATCACCGCGATGGTTCGGGGATAGAAAATCGGCGCCAGCGGGCTGGGAGGCCAGGCCGGATTGCCCTGGTCCCGCGCCTGCTTTTCTCTGACAACTTCCGGTTTGATGGTCATCGTGCCCTTAGGTTACTACTTTTGCCTGCGTAGAAAAAAAGGACGCGAGGAAATCTCGCGTCCTTCTTCATGGGGCGCATTGGTGGCTCATCCGTGAGGTTGCGGCCCCTTGGCTGGCTCCGCTTAGTTATTTCCCAGGTCGCGCACGGTCAGCACCGGGCATGGAGCCTGGCTGACCAGCCGGTAAGTTACCCCGGCGGCAAAGTGCGTGCTGAATTCTTTCTGGAACGGCAGCCCCAGGACGATCAAGTCCGGGCGCTCTTTTTCAGCGTAGCCCAGCACTTCCAGGTCCGGGTTGCCCACTTCCACAATCAGTTCCGGCTGGCACCATTGCCGGGCATCGGGCGGCACCAGTTTCTCCAGCTTTTTCCTGGAATCGGCGACCAGCTCGGCAGTGTTGCTCTGGAAAGCTTCGTCCTGTGTCACCACGTGCATCAGCATCACCTTGCCATGTGTTTCGCGGGCGAAGGAGAACGCGTAGGTCGCGGCAAAGTCAGCATGCGATCCCAGGTCGGTGGGAAACATGATGTTGTCTGCGGTGAATCCCTTGTAGGGCCTTCCGTTAACGTGCGGGCCCACGGTCAGCACCGGACAGGTGGTATTGCGGAAGATGAATTCCGCCGTTGATCCCAGCATGAACCGGCCGATCCCGCGGCGGCCATGCGTGCCGATCACTACCAGGTCAATCCCGTTCTCCTTGATCCAGCGTGGCAGGGCGGATTCCACCGTGCCATGGACGAAAAGCGGATGAGTGACCACATCTTTGTCTTTTACCAATGTATCCAGCTGCTTGCGGCTGCTCTCCACAACTTCATCCACTACGTTGAGCGCCGCAGTCTCGCTCAGGACCACTGGGTCACAGGCGTGCGCGGGGAAGAGCTGCGCTTTGAAATGCCGGGCCAGACCCAGAGCGTAAGACAAAGCGCCTTCCGAAGCTTCGCTGAAGTCGGTAAGGAATAAGATGTTCTTGAAGGAAATACTCGTAACGGTTTCCAGGGCTTGCATAAAGACCTCCTCAAATTGAACTCAGCCTCAACGGTGGCCCCGAGTTCGCCTTCCATGGCTGCTTGGGTCACGGTGCAAGCGGTTGGCGCCGGCTGTAATCGCGCACCACTGTTCTTGAAGCCTAAATCCGGTCCCACCAAGTATTCTGCCTTCGCCGCAGACCGGCGGCAGTGACCTGCATCACGCAAGTAAAAGCAAAGAAGGACGCGAGGTGACTCGCATCCTTCTTTGAGGTAATAGCCAATCGTAGCTTTTTGAGTAGCAACTAGGTCGTTGCAGTTTTGAGAAGTTGTTCGTCACCTCCTTCTTGAAGTTCTTTGACAAGATTCTCATCCTGTTCAAAAAGCCGCTTGAGCTGCTTCAGGTCATGGTCCAGCACTTTTTCCGGATCAGCGCCGAACAGTTCGGCCAGGAAGCGCCCCAGGATTCCCGCCGGCGGGCGATAAAACATGCGGACGCGCAGCCGGGTGCTGGCGTCGTAGTTGGCATCAAAGCGCGCGATGCCAAAATTCCCAACCATGGAACCGGGCAGGCTCTTCCATTCCACCGTGGTGTTGGGGACGGTCTGGGTAATCATGCCCTCCCATTGAATGGGTATGTTCGCCGGACCAACGATGGTCCAGCGGTACAGGTTCTCACCCAGCCGCTCAATATTGGAGATATGAGAAAAGACCTTGGGATAATTCTCCGGGTTGGTCCAGAAGCCGTAAAGGTCGGAAAGGGGAGCATTGATGGTGATGGTCCGGTCCAGCTCGTAACCGGGAGAGTCTTGCGAAAGCGCAAGCATGGAGTAGGGGTTTCTTTCGAGCAGGCTGGTCGCGGCCATTCCGGCGCCCAGTAGGGAAAGGATCAATCCGGGGTTGTCTTTCCGTTTCCAGCCGTACACCGCGGCAGCGGTCCCCAGCGCGCCGACCACCAGCCTCTTGGATGGGTTCCAGTTGAGCAGCGTTTGCTTGCGTATCGCATGATAGGAATCGGGTTCATTTTCAGCCGGAGGCACTGGATGAATCTCAAGGTGGTCCAGCACTTCGTTCACTCCGTCCATGGTCTCTACCGCGTGGACTAGTTCTTTGGCTTCCACGTCCGGCGCGGTTCCCCACAGGGTGACCGTGCCGGCGTCAGACGCTACGTGGATTCTGTGCGGGTCGGAAACGATTCTCCCCATGCGCGAGCGGATCCGTTCTTCCAGTACGCGGTCTTCCGGCGGCCGGTGATGAAAGCCCGGCCATACATGACTGGCCAGCCCGGAGAGCCTGTGCTGGCTGTCGCGCAGGCTTTTGGAAGCGGCTTGGCCAACGTCTTTCGCCAGGCGCCCTGCTTTCTTTGTGAAAAGATCACGGCGCTCTGCACCGCGTTTGGGATCAAGAAAATAATAGGCGGCTGCTCCGGCGGCAATGCCGGTCAGCAGCGTCCAGCTGGCGGTTCTGTTGCCGGCCATTAGACACCTCCTTGCGCTCAAGCTCAGTGTCGCTCGGGGCAGCGGATTTCACCGTGATGGTCATCACTTGGTGCGCGCACGCACGAACCGTGAGCGTACGTCTCGCGACACGTCGCGGCCAGCCGCGCAATCGGCGGCTTCCCGCATATTTACTGGGGGAAAACAGGTGTGATGGCCATCACATCCCCTTTGTGATTGGCGGCTTAGCCTATAGGGGTGATTTGAGTGCAGCATAAAGAAGAGAGGTACCATTCATGACCGCGGCCTATAACCTTCATATCATTGAGAACTGCCTGAAGTGCGATTTTCGCGAAGACCATCTGTTTTGCAATCTGCCTCGGGAAGCGCTGATCAAGCTGCAAGCGATCAAAGCGACGTCCGTCTATCCCAAGGGAACTCTGCTTTGCCTGGAAGGCCAGTCGCCGCGTGGCATTTATATTCTGTGCACCGGCCGGGCCAAGCTCTCCACCACGTCAGCCGAAGGCAAAAGCATCATCTTACGTATTGCCGAGCCGGGCGAAGTCCTGGGTTTGACCGCCGCCGTTTCCAACACGCCTTACGAAGCCACCATTGAGACCATGGAACCCAGCCAGGCGAATTTCATCTCGCAAGGAGACTTTGTCAAGTTCCTGCAAGAATTTCCTGACGTGGGCCTGAAGGTGGCCCAGCAGCTTACCCATAACTGCAAGTGCGCTTACAGCGAGATCCGTTCGCTCGGACTTTCCAACTCCGTGCCGGAAAAGATTGCCAAGCTCTTGTTGAGCTGGGCGCAGAATCCCGTCAACATTCCCCGGAGAATTGACCAGGGTATACCCATCCGGGTAACGCTCACGCAGGAAGAGATCGCGCAGTTCGTAGGCACCACCAGGGAGACCGTTTCCCGCGTGCTGGGTGATTTTCGCAAGAAGGGCTGGCTGAAGATCAGAGGAGCGACGTGGTGCATTTTGGACAAGCCAGCTTTAGAGAAGATGGTGACCACGTAAAAGGGCCGTCACACGTCTTGGTGACCGCCATCACTTACGCGCGGACTAGAGGCAGGCTATAAGTTCTCAAATGGATTCCACAATTGTTGCAAAGGATGATGCTGTGAATGACCTTTATGAAGGCCTGTCGGCGGAAGCGGTCGAAGAATTGAAAAAGCATGAACACTCCGCGATCGTCCCCAGCGGCGGCAAGCTGATTGAACATGGCGTCCTGCCGGAGAATTTGGTCATCGTCAACTCCGGCGCCGTGGACATTTCTGTTCCCGCTGCCGGAAGCCACGTCTCGCTGGGCTCTGCCGGTCCAGGCAAAGTCTTTGGTATGCGCGCGGTGATCGCCGGAGAGACCCCTGAGATCAACGTAACATGCCTGGACGAATGTTCGGTCACGCTGGTCCCCCGGAAAGAATTCATGGCCATACTGCAAAAGTATCCCAACATCTACTTTGCCGTGGCCCGCGTGCTCAGCGCTGATCTGAAAATTGCCGACCGCCTTATTCGCGATTGCTCGCGCCGCCCGGTCCTGGTCAACCGTGCCAAGGTCGGACAACGGATGTGACGATGGTCACAGCGGCAGTTTGCGCGGTTTGTTAACGTGTGTTGTAAATGGACTCTTCTTCCAGCGCCTTGGCATCGGGGGAAGCCCGGCGCTGGAAGAAGCTGTCCAGATCAAAAAAGCGCTCCTAATCGCTTTTCGTCAAAAAGAGAGTCGGCCATCGGCTCTCTTTTTCTTGCTCCAGAGGCGGCCGGCAAATCCTTAATATGTCCTAAATTGAACAAGTCCTAATTTGTTCAGAGAGAGTACTAAGTATATTTTTGATCGGCAAATCATTTGCCGCGCACATTGTGATGCGCGTAAGATTCTCAGGTTAGTTCTGCTGCATCAGCGTGTTCCTTGCGGAGGACGCGCTGTGGTACCTGAGCTATCGCCCACAAAAAGCCCGCAAGTTCGTTCGCGTGTTGTGATTTAAGTCACAGATTCCACTTTGTAAAGTTTTCTATACTCCCTGCTTTGTAACTCCAAACAGGAGAAATGCGAGGCCCGCTCATGCTGGGAAATACACACCTGAGGTATACCGGGGTTGCTGCTTTCGTACTGTTGCTGTTGGCATTGTGCTTTGCCGGAACCAGGCTACAGGCCAATGACAAGAGCGCCGGTGCGAAGGACCCAAGCAATCAAGGCGCTGATAAAGGCCATAATAAGAAAGCCCCCAAAGCGGAAACTGCGGTGGATCCTGCCCAATACGTAGGCGAGGAAACCTGCAAGACTTGCCATGAAGATCAGGCAAAAAGCTACGACCGAGGTCCCCACTGGAAAACAGCGCTGGACAAGAAACATGGCCCGGAGTGGCAGGGCTGCGAATCCTGCCATGGCCCAGGCAAGGCGCACGCCGAATCAGCCGACCCGGAGAAGATCATCCACTTCGGCGGCCTGTCGCGGGAAGAGTCTTCCAAGCGATGCTTAAGCTGCCACGAGTTCGGCGAAGAGCACAGCAATTTTCTTCGTTCGCAGCACCTCAAGAACAATGTGGGATGCGTGGATTGCCACTCCGTCCATTCGCCCAAGGTCAACCGGCAATTGCTGAAAGCCGCGCAGCCTGCTCTGTGCTACTCCTGCCACCAGGAAGTGAAGCCTGATTTCTCCAAGCCCTTCCACCATCGGGTGAATGAAGGCTTGGTCAATTGCACCAACTGCCACAACCAGCACGGCGGCTTCTTGTCTCGTCAATTGCGCTCCACCGCCGCCCAGGACCAGGTTTGCTTTAACTGCCACACTGACAAAGCAGGTCCCTTCGCCTGGGAGCACGCGCCCATCAAGACTGAGGGCTGCGTCTCCTGCCATACGCCTCACGGCTCCAGCAATCCGCGTCTGCTCAAGCGCAGCAACGTAAATCTGCTTTGCCTGGAATGCCACACGCTCACGGTGGATGCACCAGCTCCGGCGGCTCCCTCGTTCCATAACCAGGCCACGAAGTATCAAGCTTGCACTTTGTGCCACACAGCAATTCACGGTTCCAATTCAGACCGTGTGTTCTTCAAACCGTAAAACGGAGGTGATGAGATGAACAAAATTTTACACACGCTCGATATGTGGCCATCGCGCCTTCTGTTGATCGGAATGGGACTGTTTGGCCTTACACTTTTCGCGCAGACGCCCGGTGACAGTGCGGCTGCCCCTGCTCCGCAGCACCAGACGGACAAGGACAAGGACAAAGACAAAGACAAGAAACCGGCCGCCAAGAAAGATGATTCCGGCCGCCAGCCTGATCTGGGCGTGGCCATTGATTCCGGCCGCAAGTCTGACGCGTTGGGCACCTGGATCACTTCAGAGCACAACCAAGGCGAGACCGGCGGACCGTGGATCGTCAAGCAGTCCGTGGAATTCGGCGGACGTTTCTCTGACTTTACCGGCAACACCGGCACCTGGGACACGTTCGTCAATCTAGGCACCGGCCCCCGCTTGATGGAGTACACGCTGGACCTGCATTCGCCCACCCACACCGGAAAGCTATTTGACGATCTTACCTTCAGCAACTTCGGCTACGGTGGCGATCCTAACAACGTCAGCCGCGTCCGCGCGCAGAAGGGCAAGCTTTACAGCTTCAGTGGCGGGTTCCGGCGCGACCAGAACATTTTCGATTACGATTTGCTTGCCAATCCGCTCAACCCGGCAACGTCTGTTCCGAACGTTCCGATCCTGCATTCGCCGCATGAGTTCCTGCTTACCCGCAGGATGAGCGACGCCAATCTCAATCTTTTTCCCGTCGGCAACGTCAGGTTCAAGCTGGGTTGGTCCCGGGTGGTGAACGAAGGCACCAGCTTCTCCACCGACCATCAGGGAACCGAGGGTTTGATTCAGCAACCGACCCTGAATACCACGGACAACTACAACTTCGGTGTCTCACTGCGCGTGATTCCCCGCACCAACTTCAATTACGACCAGTTCTATACGTATTACAAAGGGGACACCACCGGGTTTCTGGCCTCTCCCGCCACCATGGGCCTTTTCGGCGTGCCGAGTTTCAGTCTGTCCAATGGCGTTCCTGTGAGTATTGGACTTCCATTTAATTCAGCTTCCAACCAGCCTTGCGCCGCGCCCATTTTTACAGGCGGCTTTGTCACTCCAACCTGCAACGCGTTCCTCAGCTACAACCGCGACGGCCGGAACCGCAACTCCTTCCCCACCGAGCAGTTCAGTTTTCAAAGCAATTATTTCCGGCGCTTCGATTTCTCCGGAAGGCTGAACTATTCTGACGCGGAAGCCAGCACGCCTTCCACCAACGAATTGTTTAATGGACAGAAGAGCAATCGCTTCCGCGGGCTTGCGCTGACCGGCTCGGCTTTGACTCATCGCATTTCTGTGGCCGGCGATCTGGCCACCACCATCCGGGTGACCGACAAGCTCCGGATCGTGGATGCCTTCCGTTATGACGCGTTCCGCATCCCCGGGTTGTGGAACCTGGCCACCTTCAACGTTTTTGCGGTGAATATGCTGACCGCGCCCAATCTGTTCACCCCGGCCACCTGCCCGCCGCCGTTTACGGCGGCCACCTGCCCGCAGCACGTGAGCGGCTCGGCGGCCGACGTTATTGTGGACCTCCGCAATGACTTCCTTGGCCAGAAGCGGACAGGCAACACGTTCCTTCTGGAATTCGACTTCACCAAGCGGATCTCGGCGCACGTCGGCTATCGCTTTGAGCGGCGGGAGATCACCCAGCGGGTTGATGATGTCACGATCTCCACATTCTTCCCCGGCCCGACCGCGGCGCTCGCCAATCGCGGCGCCTGCTCTCCGGCGGCGTCACATCCGCTGAATCCTGACGGCACCTGCACGGCCATAGCCCAAGCTGCCGATGTCGGTGCAGACTTTACCCAGATCAACGGCCATACAGGACTGATCGGCTTCTCCGCGCGTCCCACGGACAAGCTCCGCATCAGTGCGGACGCCGAGTTGTTCTACGGAGACAATACCTTCTTCCGGGTAACGCCGCGTCATTCGCAGGACTACCGCTTCCGGGCCAGCTACAAGCCGAAGGATTGGATGAGCCTGGGTGCGGCCGTCCGCATTCTGGAAACCCGCAACACCACCGGTGACATCGGCGGCCTGGGTCACAACCGCAGCTTTGGCTTCAGCGGCGCGTTCGCTCCTCCAGGTACCTGGTGGTCAGTGGACCTGTCTTACGACTACAACGACATCTACTCGCAGACCAACATTTGCTTTGTGGCTGCGTCCAACTTCAACGTGCCCGGCCTGGTCGCCTGCGGAACGCCGTTCCTGTCCGGCATTTCAACCTATACTGACGTTTCACACTTCGCTTCCGCTTCCTTCCTTTTCAAGCCCGTCAGACGCTTCACCGCGGGTGTGGGATACGCCGTGACCAGTACCTCTGGCAATACCTTGATCTTGAACCCCATTGCGCCCACCGGACCATTGGCGTCCAACTACCACCTGCCCACGGCTTCCGTGGCCTTTGAGGTGAACAAGGCCTTGACCTTGAAGTCCGGGTGGAACTATTACGGCTACAATGAAAAGTCCGATCCTGGACCCACGTTACCGCGCGATTTCCGTGGCAATATGTTTACCGTGTCTTTGCGTTACACCATGTAAGTTAAACTGAATCGCACTGGAGGAAGCGTAATGAAAGCATTGATTGGCACGATGGCATTTGCGTTGGTGATGGCCCTGGCGGTCCCGGAGCAAGCCCAGGACGCCGCGGCGCTATACAAATCGAAATGCCAGATCTGCCATGGTCCTGACGGCGCGGGCAGCGCTGCCGGCAACAAACTGGGCGTGAAGAACCTGCAATCGCCCGAGGTCCAAAAACAGAGCGACGAGGAGCTTTTTGAAGTAGCCAAGAAGGGCAAGAACAAAATGCCGGCTTACGACAAGAAGCTCACTGATGATCAAATCAAGGGGCTGATCAAATTCATCCGTACCTTGAAGTAAGGTTGGAAAAATCGGCAAGGCACTTTTTCTTTTGAGAGTAGACCGGCGGACCACGAACTGGATTTGTGGTCCGCGATTTTTGAGTAGCCAACGTGGGTCCCGGCCTTTAGTATGTCAGGGTTCGGCGCCACCGTGCTGCAACACCTGGAGCAGTTCCAGGGCTTCAAGCTTGCACAACCGCACAGCCGGGCCAGAAATCAATCTCATTCACGGGGGGCCGCAAGTGTTATGAGCGATCAGGGCAACCAACCCGCTGTTCCGGGAGACGCGCCAGTCCAGCGCAGACGCTTTGTGGAGGTGGTGCTGGGGAGCGGGTTCATGGCGACCGCCGCGGCTTTCATCTATCCTGTCCTGCGCTACCTGATTCCACCCCGCACCATTGACGTGGGCAGCGACTCGGTGGTGGCCGCGCGGGTGGGAGAGTTGAAGCCGAACAGCGGAAAGATCTTTCATTTCGGCAGCCGTCCTGGGCTGCTGGTCCTTACGGCGGATGGAGAATACCGCGCCATGTCCGCCACCTGTACCCATCTTTCCTGCATCGTGCAGTACCGGGCTGACCTGCGCGGACCCTGGTGCGCCTGCCACAACGGAACTTATGACTTGAATGGCCGCAATGTCTCCGGTCCCCCGCCGCGTCCCCTGGAGTCGTTTGAAGTCCAGGTCCGCGGTGAGGAGGTCTTTGTGAGACGGCGGCGGGAAGCCTGAGATGAGCCCTGCAACTGTAGTGCGCAAATGGCTGGATGACCGCTTCAATTGGGACGACCTGCTGGCGCCGTTCCGCAAGAAAACGGTCCCGCTCCACCGGTTATCCTACTGGTATTTTCTGGGGGGCATCACGCTCTTTCTGTTTGTGGTCCAGGTGCTGACCGGGATCCTGTTGTTGCTGTATTACCGCCCCGGACCCAATGAAGCTTTTGAGAGCGTCCAGTACATCATGACCCAGGTGAAATTCGGCTGGCTGATTCGCTCGATCCATTCATGGTCGGCCAACCTGATGGTCTTTACCGCGTTCGCCCACATGTTCAGCGTCTTCTTTCTCAAGGCGTACCGCAGACCCAGAGAGCTTACCTGGCTCACCGGCATGGTCCTGCTGTTCCTGGTTCTGGGCTTCGGCTTCAGTGGTTACCTGCTGCCCTGGAACACGCTGGCTTTCTTCGCCACAAAAGTAGGAACGGAGATTACCGGCCAGGTGCCGCTCATCGGGAAGCCGCTGATGATTTTCCTGCGCGGCGGCGATGAAGTCACCGGCGCAACGCTGACCCGTTTCTTTGGATTTCACGTCGCCGTCCTGCCGGGCATTGCGACGCTTCTCGTCATGCTCCACCTGCTTCTGGTGCAGCGTCTGGGCATCAGCGTGCCGCCCAAGGTGGACGCGGAATGGATCGCCAATCCCAACGCGCGTCGCGAGATGAAGTTCTTTCCCAACTTTGCCCTGCGTGAAGCCATCGCCTGGTACATCGCGCTGGGCGTGCTGGGGGCACTGGCGGCGGTCTTCCCCTGGAACCTGGGGGTGAAGGCGGACCCGTTCATCTCAGCGCCCGCGGGCATCAAGCCGGAATGGTATTTCCTCTTCATGTTCCAGACCCTGAAGATGATTCCGTCGAAAGTGTGGTTCATTGACGGAGAGGTGCTGGGTGTTCTGGCGTTCGGGGCAGCTGGCGCGATTTGGATCCTGCTTCCGTTCTTGGAGAGGTCGGCGCGCTCCCGCAAATGGATCAGCGGCATCGGCATATTTGCTCTGGCTTACATCATAGGTATGACCATTTATGGCTATATTGCAAAATAAGACGAGAGCTGTTCTCCGCTCTTCCTGGCTGCTGCTGGCGGGAGTCCTGCTAGTGTCCGTGGGCTTGGCCCGCGCGCAGGCCAACGCGCCGGCCAAAGACCAGTGTCTGGACTGCCACTCGATCTTGCCTGACAACCTGGGCGTGACGGAAGAGAAGTTCAGCCAGGACATCCACGCGCAAAAGGGCCTCACCTGCGCCTCATGCCACGGCGGCGACGCTACCAGCGACGATGCCGAGAAAGCCATGAGCCGCAAAGCCGGATTCAAGGGCCACATTAGCCGCAAGCAGATTCCGGAGCTGTGCGGAAGCTGCCATTCCAACCCGGACTTCATGCGCAAGTACAAACCCGGCCTGCGCACTGACCAACTGAGCCAATACCATACCAGCGTGCACGGCAAACGCCTGGCCGCGGGCGATACCAACGTTGCCGTTTGCACGGATTGCCACAGCGTGCATGATCTGCGGCCGCCCAGCGACTCGCGGTCAACGGTGAATGCCGCAAACGTGGCCAAGACCTGCTCGCGCTGCCACTCGGACGCGGCGCGCATGAAGGACTACAAGATCCCCACCAGCCAGTTTGCCGATTACAGCAAGAGCGTCCACTATGAGGCATTGACGGTGCGCGGCGATCTGAGCGCGCCCAACTGCGCCACTTGTCACGGCAATCACGGTGCAACGCCGCCGGGCGCCTCTTCCGTGGTCAACGTCTGTTCCACCTGCCACGTGTTCCAGGCGCAGCTTTTTGATGAGAGCCCCCACAAGCAGCCCTTTACCTCAGCTGGCCTGCCCGGCTGCGTGACTTGCCACAGCAACCACAACATCCAGCATCCCACCGATGCGTTTATCGGGACCGGCGATGAGGCGGTGTGCACACAATGTCATGTGCAGGGCGACGCGGGGTTTGAAGCTGCGGGCAAAATCAAGAGCGATCTAACGCACCTGGCGCAATCGGTTGACCAGGCAGACCAGATTCTGAGTCAGGCCGAACAATCGGGAATGGAAGTCACTGACGCCAAGGGTGACCTGGTGCAAACCAAGGACGCGCTTACCAAGGCGCGCGTGTCCATCCATAGTTTCCGTGTGGAACGCGTGGAGGCAGACATCAAGCCGGGTTTGGCAGGTGCGGAAAAGGATTACCGCGCGGGCCAGGAAGCTCTCAAAGAGAGGAACTTCCGGCGGATGGGACTGGGGCTCTCGCTGATCGCCATCGCCATTGTGGTGGCCGGCCTCTTGCTGTATCTCAGACAGATTGAGAGCGGAAAACCGACGACCGCCTAGCTCGAGCTGATCAGCCGTACACGCAAGCTTGAAGCCCATCTAGCTGGCGGGATTCTGGTCGGCCGCTTGCAGCGTCTGCGAAACGGTTTTCGCGTAATCCTGCAGCTTCTCCAGCGACGCCTGCAGTGATGCCGCCTTGTCTTGCAAGCCGCGGGCCCGGGCCACGGCCGTTAACTGGCCCGCTTCCATGTTCAAGCGCTGTAGCGTCGTCAGCAAATATCCCAGAGCATCAGCATGGGGCTTCCACAAGTAGGCTGATCCGGCTTTCTGGTTGTACTCGTCCACCTCTACGATCATCCGCGAAAGATAAGCCACAATCGTCATCATGAGGTTGGCGTAGTCAGAGCGGAAGCTCTTTTCGCCCGTGTGGTCCGCGCGGAAGGCTTCCACTTCCGCGGAGGAAAGCGTGATCTTGCTCTTCTTCACCGGAACAATGTGGGCCAGCTTGGCGTCCGACTGGCGAACGTGTTCTTTGATGGACTCGCGCGCGCTGTGGATTTTGCCTTCCTGCACGGCGTTTTGTACGGCCTGTGACGGCGGCACCGCCAGCACCTCAGCCTGCACGGTGTGCGGCGACCCCGAAGACATCCGTGATGGCGGAGTGACGCTGCTCGCCGGCGGCGGCGAGTGGGGAGCCACAGGAATTGCGGGCCGGGCCGAAGGCATCGGCGGGGGCTCGGCCGGTGCGCGGGGCTGCGGCGGAGGCGCCGTTCGGACCGGACGCTTGTTGTCCACCGCTTTTTTGAACCTGGATACTTTGCGGAAGTCGTCCTGCGCGTATTGGTAGTCTTCCGCCAGAATGTCTCCGGCCTCCAGTTCGGTCAGCTGCTTGACCGTGATGTCGCCTTCCAGCCGAGAGAGGATGCTACCGCCTTCCTTTTGCACGTTCTCGGCAAACGTCTTGATCTGCTTGGCCGCATCGTGGAACAGTTCATCGAACTTGCGTCCGAACACGTCATTCCACACGGCCAGGTTGGCCATGGAGTCGGGATGATAAAACGACTTACCCAGCGACTGTTTCAGTTCGCGCACCCGCTGCACGATCCCCGAGTCCATAATCTGGTCAAAATGCCGGAATTCTTCCAGTTCCTGGTACAGGTATTCAAACTCCTGCAGCAACTGCACGTGTTCCTGGGGCATGGAACCGTATTCCACCTCAGCCAGGGCGCGATAGAGGTCGCCTTCAAAAGCCAGAGCTGCTTGCGAGATGAAAAAGTAGGAAGCGTCCACCTCCGGGCGCTGCCATGCCGACGGGCCGCCCGCGGCCGCCGGCGGCGGATTACGGAACAGAAACGTAATGATGCAATCGGTCTTGTCGCGATCACCGGAACGGAGAGAGGTCTTGTTCACGAAATAGCGCAGCAGCGCATGCGCGACATCAAATCCAGGAAGCGCCTTCAGCGCGTCGCGCACCAAGGGAGGCGTGGTAGCCAGATCGAGAACGTCTAGCCAGTTCTTCACCTGCTCAATGGCCTGAGCGGGATTGTCCGCCTTTTGCGCTGCCTGTTGCACCAGGGCAGGGACGGGCACACCATGTCCCAGGCCTTTTTCCAAAAGCCCAACATAGAAGCCATGAACGGTGATAAGGTCCTGCAACTCCCTTTGGGAGTCCTGTGCCACGATCAACTCCTGACTTTTGTCTCCTGGCGGTGAGAGTCGGGTTTGGCGGTTAGTTTAAACCAGGTGAATGAGGGGAAACAATCCGCGGCTGTTAACAGATCGGTAACCCCATGTAACGCATTGATTCAAAAGCTACTTGGCTCACATCGTCGGATGGGCTACTTTCCTCCCAGCACCAACTTGGCAATAGTCTGCAACTGCATGTTGGAGGTGCCTTCGTAAATCTTGCCGATCTTGGAGTCGCGGAAGAACTTTTCGACCGGGTAGTCTTTGGTGAATCCGTAGCCGCCGTAGATCTCCACCGCCAGGGACGACACGCGCTCGGCCACCTGCGACGCAAACAGCTTGGTCATGGCGGCTTCTTTCACAAAGTTCATGCCTGCATCTTTCATGCGCGCGGCGTTGTACACCATCATGCGCACGGCCTCAATCTCGGTGGCCATCTGCGCCAGTTGGAACTGTATCCCCTGGAAATCAGAGATGGACTTTCCAAATTGCTTGCGCTCTTGCGAATACTTCAGGGCGCTTTCCCAGGCGCCGCGGGCCAGTCCCAGCATCTGCGCGCCAATGCCGATGCGTCCTTCATTCAGCGTCTCAATCGCGATCTTGTAGCCTTTGCCGGCATCGCCCAGCACGTTGTTGCCCGGGACTTTGCAATCTTCCAGAATGAGCTCGCACGTGCTTGACGCCCGTATGCCCAGCTTGTCTTCTTTCTTGCCCACGCTGAAGCCGGGGAAGCTTTTTTCCACGATGAACGCGGTAATTCCTTTGTAGCCCGCCGCCGGATCCAGGGTCGCGAACAGGATGAAGGTGTCAGCCTCTTTGCCGTTGGTGATCCACAGCTTCTGGCCGTTGAGGAGGTAGTCGCTGCCTTTCTTCTCCGCGCGCGTCTGCATGGCGAAGGCGTCTGATCCCGAGCTGGCTTCGCTCAGCGCGTACGCGCCCACGGTGTTGCTGGCCTGGCGGGGCAGGTAGCGCTTCTTCTGGTCGTCCGTGGTCCAGTGCAGCAGCGCGTTGTTGACCAGCGTGTTCTGTACGTCCACAATCACGCCGGCGGAAGGGTCCACTTTGGAAACTTCTTCCACCGCCAGAATGGCTTCAAAGAAGCTGCCGCCGGCGCCGCCGTACTGTTCAGGGATTTCAATGCCCATCAAACCCAGCTGGAAAAACTGGTCAATCAGTCCCTGGTCGAAGACGCCCTTTTCGTCCATCTCGCGGACTTTGGGACGGATATTTTCGTCGGCAAATTGGCGCACGTTTTCGCGAAACAGGACTTCATCTTCCGTCAGGGCCACCAAAGGGGACGGAGCGGCAGACGCATTTTGCAGGGTCGCTTGAGACATAACAAGGAATCCTTTTCAAAGACTTGAGCAAACCAAAAATTGTAACACCGCGAATGGCTGATTGCTGAAGGCTGAGTGCTGGCTGCTTCCCACTTGACGCCACCCGTTTAACTGTTTTTAATGCCAAGGATATGCGAGTAGCCTTCTTAGGTCTGGGAATTATGGGGCGGCACATGGCCGCCAATCTGGTCAAAGCCGGACATGAAGTGACCGTCTGGAACCGCACGCCCAAGGAAATCTCTGGGGCCGCCACCGCCGCCACACCGGCCGAAGCCGTCAGCGGCAAAGAAGCCGTCTGGATCTGCGTGTCAGACACCAAGGCGGTGCAAACCGTCCTGTTCGGGCCGGGCGGCGCCAGTTCCGGCCTTACCAGCGGGACCATTGTGGTTGACTCCAGCACCATCTCGCCCACAGCCAGCTTGAACATCATGGAAAGCCTGCAGGAACTGGGCTGCGACTTTCTGGACGCACCGGTGACCGGGTCCAAGATCGCCGCGGAGAGCGGGCAACTGATCTTCATGATCGGCGGTGCCCCCCACAACATCGAACGGGTTGAGCCTCTGCTGCGCGCCATGGGCAAACAGGTCATCCACATGGGCGACAACGGCAAGGGCCTCTCCGCCAAACTGGCCCAGAATATGAACATCGTGTTTATTTATGAAGGCCTGTGTGAAAGCCTTACCCTGGCCAAAAAGCTGGGCGTGCCCCAGGAGAAGATGTTCCAGCTGATTGAGGCTTCCATGATCCGCTCCGGTGTGGCCGAATACAAAAAGCCGTTCATCCTCAATCAGGACTACTCGCCCAACTTCCCGCTCAAGCTCATGCACAAAGACATGCACCTGATGATGGACGCCGCCAAGGAGCACGGCGTGGATCTGCCAGGCCTCACCAAGATTGACGAGATCTACGAAGAAGCGAGCAAGGATGGCCACGACGACCTGGACTACGCCGCCACCATCATGTTGCTGGAAGAACGCGCGGGGCTAAGGATCAAAGGCAAGACGCCATAAACATCGGCCGCATGTTCACCGGGATCGTATGGCACGGGCACTCCGGCCCGTGCGTTTGTTTTTCATCCCGAGCGTTCTTGCTTGAGGGCCGCAGGCCCGAAACCCTGAGCGAAGCCGAAGGGGAGGGATACCTATCGCGACCAACGCTGCTCAGGTTCGTACCGATCCGCGCCCATCTGCGAAATCCGCTGCAAAACATCTTCCTTCACCCCGCAAACACCGCCATCCCCGCTCGTTTCTCATACGCTCCCATGATTCCATCATGGCATGCCGAGCACTCCAAGCCGCGCTCTTGGCCGTCGTGGGTGCCGCGATGAGCATGATCAATCACGCACGGCGCGAGCGATAAATTCCTCCGAACCGCTTCCGTATCAATGAAGCAGTCGAAATACACCCACTCCCGGCAGTTGTTGGACCAGGCCTGTCCGCGCCAGGTTTCGCGCATCCCCGCGGCGACCATGGCTTCTTCCAGCGTTCTGAGATGCTCGCAAAGCATTAAGAGTCCTTAGCCCTGATTACGATACACGCTTACGATCTTCGCCTGCCAGCCTGCTCATGGTCGAGGCGTCGCGTTGCAATCGGCCGCATATTCAACGGGGAAACACGCATTTGTCTTCGGCACAGAATCGCCAGGCGAAAGTCTGTGATTAGGGAAATTAATGAGACGCGCACTATCATCCGATACTTTGGTAACCACTAGATAAGCAGAAGCAAGATCTCACACAGGGTGTGTGAGCTGAAATCAAGCTCCTTCACTCTGAAGCAACAAATGGCCGGCGTACGCCCGATTCGTCCGCTTGCCAGGGGCCCAGGTCCGGGGCAGCGCGATGACTGTTCGCGTTGGCAGCTAGCCCGGCGCTGTTTCACTGACGCAGACCGCGGACGTTTCTTCAGTCCGCACCTCCTCACCATGCCAGAACTTCCGGGGGGGCCTGTACCGGGACAGGAACCAGCAACCACAGCCGAAAAATAAAAAAGATTGTTGCAAGAACGGCGTGCTCCTACGACCGACTCAAGGAGCGGAGCGTGCGTGCGCCGTTGTGTCGAGACAAGGGCCGATCAGGCATTTGCCGTGGCTCGCCTGTTGGCTCGGACACTTGCAGACTCGCGCTCCAATTCGAATTTGAAGGCAAAGGACGGCTGACCCTTTATGATGACGGACAAAACGAAACTCGCTGGCAGCTTGCAAAGCGCCCACCGCGATCTTCAGAATTTCGCAACAACCAACCTTCCCAAACGGGGAAGCGCAACGAAGCGGCTTTTGAGCATCGTGCTGCTCAGCTTGATCGCCATGGCCGCCACCGCCTGGGCCCAGTTGCCGATTCCAGCTTCTTCACAGTTTGATGTCACCGGCTTTATCCAGTCGGCCACGCTAGGCGGGCCCGGCACCGGCGCCGGCGCTGGCGCGCACCAGGGCGGCAACATCACCGTCAACGGCCACCTGATCACCGTGCCGTCGGAGACCATTGTCATCCTGCCCGCAAACGCCCTGACCTGGCAGGAGCTTTTTGCTTTGGCGCCCGCGCCTTACGGCCCCACCCAGACAGGCATGGCCCTGTCTGATCTTCCCGCGCCGCTTACCACGTATGAGGCGCAGGTAGTGGGCAATCGCGTGCTTGGCGGCCCCGGAGGCCCGGATGTCTATATCGCCGGGCTGATTTTCATTTCCCAGCACAGCCTGAATTCCGGCAACGGGTTTATCAACTGCATTAACCACGCCACCGGCGAAATGCGTGTGGGCGGAGTCATCGGTAATTGCGCGACCGGCGCTCGCGTACAAATCAACGATCCAGTTGGCCGATTTGGCCGTGTAATGTCACCCGACGCGCGCTTCTCGGTGGACGACGCCAACCCGACCATCGCCGCCGCCACCGGCTTCCCCATGTGTCTCCCGCGCGTCCTGGCGGACCCGTCAATCCCTGGCAACCCCGACGACGGCTTGTGCCCGCTGGCACAGAGACCCATCGCGGTCGCGCCGGCGGTTGGCTTCGCTACAGTCATTCAAATGAATGATCCAGTCGCCCTTGCCGGAGTGCCTCCCGATGCAACCATCCAGGCGCCGATGCAAGTTGGCGACTGGGTTACCTTTGCTGGAACATTGGTCGCCGATCCCGGCGTTACCGCTGGCCCCACGGCTGGTCCGTGGCCGGGCATTGCTAACACTTACATCTCGGCCCACACCATCAGCAGCAACGTCGCCATCTATACATGGCCGAACTCGAACCCGTCGTACGTGGCCACTGAAGTCGCACTCATCGGCACCGGCGGGCTGACGGTTGTTGGCGCCGGCGAGGCCGTGATCCGCACGCGCTTTGAGGGCATGACCACGGACGTGAACCCCAATCCTGCCTTGCAGCGTAAGATCCACCTTTACGGCATTGATTACGCTCCCATCACCGGCACGCCCAGCGACCGCGACTTTGGCACGATCGGCGTGGATCCGGGGCCGCCACTCGGAGCTGTCAAAGGCCGCTGGCGCTTCCGTCCGCCATGCGATCCCTTCGGGAGCGTTCCAGCCAAACCCGACAAGACTTGCGTGATGAACGCTGCCGGCAGCTTCCTGCCGCCGCCGCGCGAAGTACGAGCGGTGATTGAAGGCGCCTGGGTGCCTGGACAAGTTACCACCTTCGCGAACGGGATCATCGCCGGGCAGTATCACGCTCCCATCCTGGAGTACATCTTCCCGGAGAACGTTCCTGGCGCCCCGATTCCGGAGAACAACTTCAATACCATCCCCTTCCTGGCGCAGGGCGGGTACAGCTCGTCCACGGGAACCATTGCGGGGCAGCTCGATCCCTGGCCCAGCAACATCACTCCGATTCCGGCCTGCGCGCCTCCAGCGGCGAACGCCGGCGGTCCCTACGCAGTTGCCTCGAGCGGAACCGTGGGGCTAATCGGCACGTCAGCGGGGACGGGTCCCTTTACTTGGGCCTGGACTGCATCGGCGGGCACTCTGTCCGATCCGACGCTGCAATCGCCCAACTTCACGGCGCCTGCGGTTGCCGTGGCAACTTCCGTCAACTTGACGCTCACCGTGACCAATAGCTGCGGAGCCAGCACGGCCACCAGCACCGTAGCGGTCAGCGCAGCGTTAGCGCCCACCGTCAACGCCATCGCACCTCAAGCTGTGGATTCCGGTTCGTCTGGCAGCTTCGCGGTTAGCGGCACGGATTCCAATAACCCAGCGTCTCTGCCCCTCACCTGGACGGTGTCGCAGAGTGGCGCACCCGCTCTCACCGGTCTTTCCATTTCCCCAACTGGTTCCAGCGCGGCAGCAGTGAATTACACCGCGCCATCCGGTGTGCTTACCGTTACCAACATCACAGTTACGGTAACCGCGACCAACGCCGCAGGTGTCGCCTCGGCGCCGGTTTCCACCACTGTCACCATCAATCCGGTGGTTGCGGGTTGTGTGGCGCCAGTTGCTAATGCCGGTGGTCCTTACTCCGTCAACTCCGGCGGCTCGGTCTCACTGGCCGGCAGCGCTTCCGGGACAACGCCGATCACGTTTAGCTGGGCGCCGCCTGCCTCGGGCAGCATTGCTCCGCTGAATAGCGCCGCGGCAACCTTCACCGCTCCTGTGGTGCTTGCGCAGACCCTGGTGAACGTGTCCCTGACCGCCTCCAACAGCTGCGGCACCTCTACCGCCAGCTCAACGGTTACGGTGAACGCCGCTCTGGCTCCCACGGCCAACGCTGTGGCGCCGAAGACGGTGTTCTCGGGCGCGATCAATCAGACCGTTCTGCTGAGCGGTTCTGATCCCAACGTTCCGGCGCTTACGCCGCTTACCTTCACCGTGACTCAGGCCCCGGCGGGAACGCTGCTCGGCCTCACGGTGACGCCAACCAGCGCCACCACGGCGACTGTCAGCTTTAACGCTCCAGTGCTGCCGATTGGCCAGGTTGCCCCCACGGTGGTCACACTGACCATCACGGCGAGGAACACGGCTCCGCTAACTTCAGCGCCGGTAACCACCACGGTCACCATCAACCCGCTGCCCGACCTGATCACCGTGACGGCTGCGGAATACCGTACCGGCAAACAGCGGCTGATTCTGACAGCAACCTCGTCAGTCAACAGCGCGAATGTGGTGTTGAAACTGCAACCGTACCTCACCACTACGGGGACCATTTATAATCCCGATCCCGCAGCAGGCGGAGTCGGCAACACGTTCACCCTGGCGGCAGGCGTCTACACCCTTGATGTGGTTGGAGCTCCGCGACCAGCCTGCGGCAACGCGGCGGGTTATCAAACGCCGTGTCCGACAGCGCCGCTGGATGTCAGGTCCAACCTGAACGGCGATAGCGGCCTGTTCGCCTTGACCAAGATCCGGCAATAGGATACTGGTTCACCAAACAGGGCTGCCGAGTCTACCCGGCCCGGCAGCCCGCAACCCCTCACACCAGCAGTAAGCTTCTGCGACCTTATAGATATTGATCTACACCTGACTTGCCCTCAGGTCATAAGCGCGATGGCGAAGCTATTCTCCACGCGCCTTCCTGGAGGTGGGCAGAGCAGTCGAGGGCTCTGTCCGCCTCTCTTTTCTTACCTCTTTCAAAATAGAGTTTTGATTCGCTCGCGCCTTCCGGAAGTGGGCCGAGTGCAACCGAAAAATGGCGACCCGGACTTCATCCGTCCGGGTTTTCATTTTTTCCGATCAGATTTCCGCGGCAAAGTGTGAACGGTCTGGCCGCTCGCGCGCTAGAGCAATATTTGGCTCGGCAGTCCGGCGCAGAGCTTGGTGTATCTCAACAATACTTAACCCGCAAGAGTGTTGCAGGGGAAACGTTCAGGCACTAGAAGCCGTCTTATAGATGCTGTCTTGTCAAAGAGGATGGAAATTGTGAAAGCCAATCGGTTCGCACTATTATTCGCTATTTTTCTCGCAACTCTGTTTGCCGCTCTTCCCATCGCCACATGCCAGACCGGCGGGGATGCGCCGCGTATGGACTTCTCCGTGATGGGCGGAGCGGCCAAAGCTCCCGAGAACGCCGGCGCCCAAGCTCCCTTAAGCAACGGGCTCAACGTCAAAGAAGTGGCAACTTCGCCTTTCGCTTCCGTATGGCAGGCGAATTTCGGATGGCGACTGGCCCATGCCGGCCCGGTCGCCGTGTACTTTGAACTTCCGTTCACACACGTGCCTTCGCAAACGGTAGACTCCTTTGCCCAATTTGATGTCGGCAACACCATATTTCCGCAGTCAACCACAGATTCAGCATATTTTTTCACTCCCGGATTCCGTTTCCGTTTTTTCAACAAAGCAATCTCGCCCTACGCCGTTGCCGGCGCGGGCGTGGAACGCGCAACTTTGATACAAGACGGGTTCACCAATCTCAGTACAGCGCTGGCTGTGAACAGCGGGCTGTCCACCAGGAATTTCAAGGGCGTATACGATTTTGGCGGCGGCGTGGATGTGAAGATGACGCGGCTCTTTGCCTTGCGTACGGAGTTCCGCGACTTTGTCCGTACCGGCGAGACCAGCCGCATCGTCCCCTTGCCCTTCGGCGTGGTTCAGCAAGTGAGCCAGGCGCGGCAGACGTTTACGGTTATGGGCGGACTCGTGGTGCGGTTCTAGCGTCCCGGTTCGGGCACGAACTGGTAGCCCAGGCCGCGCACGGTAAGCAGATGTTTGGGCTTGGCGGGGACCTCTTCAATGTAGCGCCGCAGCCGGACAATGAAATTGTCAATGGCCCGCGTGTCAGTGTCTTCCTTCAGGCCCCAGACTTCCTCCAGAATCTCTTTGCGCGATACCGGGCGTCCGCTGTTGCGGATGAGATAGCGCAGCAGGTCGCTCTCCATCAGCGTGAGTTGGAATATCTGGTCACCTTTGCGCAGTTGCAGCTTTTGGAAATCCACGGTCTGCCCGTCGAAGGCGAAGGTTGCCGGCTGATCGGTGGCTGAGGCCGGCGGCTGCGCGGTCTGCAGCCATTCCTTGCGGCGCAGCAGGCCCTTGATGCGGGCAATGAGAATGCCCAGGTTGAAGGGCTTGGCCAGATAGTCGTCAGCGCCGCTCTCGAAGCCTTTCAGCACGTCTTCCGGGCGTCCACGCGCCGTAAGCATGAGCACCGGGACGTAGTTGTTGGCCTGGCGCAGTTCGTGGGCCACGGTGAAGCCGTCTTTGCCGGGAAGCATCACGTCCAGAACCACCAGATCAAAATGCTTGCCTTCCTGCTGGAGAAGCTTGATGGCGTCTTCGCCATTCTTCGAGACTTCGGCAGAATAGCCTTCGGCTTCCAGGTTGAAGCGCAGTCCTTGCGCAATGTGCGCTTCGTCTTCCACCACCAGGATGTGCGCCGCGCTCATATCCGGTACACCCTGGGCAGGCGGACGGTAAAGGTGCTGCCGTGGCCCTCGCCTTCGCTTTCGGCGACCGCGTCACCGCCGTGCTTGCGCGCGATGGCGCGCACCATGAACAGCCCCAGTCCGGTGCCTTTGACATGGTCGGTGGCCTGCGTCTGCACGCGGTAAAAGCGCTTGAAGATCCGCTTGAGTTCGGGACGGGGAATGCCCGCGCCGTTGTCGCGCACGCGGAAGAGGACGGTGTCCACGTTGGGCGTCAGCAGGTCAACCACAATTTCCCGCTGCGGCCCGGTGTATTTCACGGCATTTTCCAGCAGGTTGGCCACCGCTGTGCGCAGCTCTTCCGGATTGCCCATCAGCGTGATGTGGCCCGGTGGCTCGGTGGAAAAGTGCAGGGCTTCGGGAGTGAGTCCGTGGCGCAGCCGCGCCAGCTCCACGCTTTCCCGCACGATGGCGGAAAAATTCACTTCCTGCCAGTTCTTGCGTTTCTTGCTTTGCCGGACTTCGCTGGCGCGCAACACCTGCTCCACCGTGCCCATCAAGCGGTCGGTGTCTTCGAGCATCAGGCGGTAGAAGTCGTGGCGCTGCTGGTCATCAATGGGGCGGCGTTCCAGTGTCTGCAGGTACAAGCGGATGGATGTGATGGGCGTCTTCAGCTCGTGGGTCACGGCGTTAAGAAAGCTGTCCTGTTGTTCATTGCGGCGGATTTCCCGCACCAGGAAAATGGTGTTCAGCACCATGCCGGCAATGATCACGCCAAAAAAAATAATTCCCAGCACCAGCGGCACCACTTCCCGCCAGTTGAGCACGATCCAGCTGACGTTGAGGTAAATCGTCAGCCCCACCAGGCAACAGCCCAGAGTAATGAAGAATGCTATCGCCTTGGTACGGCTGGTAATCCGCATGGATAGCAAGATTGTAGTGGAGACAGACGGGGAATAAGAAGTGCGCAAGTGGGGCGCTAAAATGGAAATGGTACCTGGCGGACCGGAAACCGGGAACAATATCGGGAGTCCAGCGTGCCAAGTACCAATTGCTAAGTACTAAATACCGATTTGTTAATCGTCGCCGCCGGCGTAGGCTCCCACGGTGGCCGCGGGAATGGCCGGGCGTTTTTCGGCTTCTTTCTTTTCCAGCTCCGCCAGGGACATGGCTTTCACGTCCCAGGCCAGGCCCAGCATTTTCAGGGTGCTGATGCCGTACCAGTTGAAGTCAATCTCATACCAGGCCAGGCCGTGGCGGGCCGACTGCGGGTGCGCGTGATGATTGTTGTGCCAGCCTTCGCCGTGGGTCAGCAGGGCCACCCAGAAGCTGTTCTTGGAAGTATCATCGGTGATGAAGCGCTGCTTGCCCCACATGTGGGTTGCGGAATTCACCAGCCAGGTGAAATGCAGGCCGACGACGGTGCGGAAGAAAACACCCCACATCAGGAACGGCCAGCCGCCAATCGCGAACAGGATGATGCCGGAAACCGTGATCGGTACCCAATGCCATTTGCTGATCCAGGTGTGAAATTTGGATTTGCGAAGATCGGGGACGTAAGGCAGCAGTGCGTCTGACTGGTTGGCCAGCACGCGCCCGGTAATGATCCAGCCCATGTGCGACCAGAAGCCGCCATCGCGCGGAGAATGCGGGTCGCCTTCCACGTCAGTGTTCTGGTGGTGTACGCGATGTACCGCCACCCAGAAGAACGGTCCGCCTTCCAGCGCCAGCGTGGCGCAAACAGTCAGGAAGTATTCCACCCACTTAGGAGTTTTGTAGCCGCGATGCGTGAGCAGCCGGTGGTAACCCATGCCGATCCCCGGGCCGCCGGCCACGAACAGCAGCGCCATGCCCACAAAAAACGCAGGCCAGGTAAACATGAAGAGCGCGGCAATGGCTCCGATATGGAACGCCACCATGAAAAAGGCCGTCAGCCAATTGATGGGTTCATGAAATGTTCTGTCGTGCTTCAAGGTTTCCATTTGTCCGTTTGCTCCTGATTCAAGCCTTGGGGGGAATCTGCGCCTGTATTTCAACCCTAACAGGAAGGCGGCAATCCGTTTGTAATACTTGTGTAATCTAGAAGTTACGGGCGATATGGGACTCGCACAACCGCATAAAAACAAAGCCCAAAATGGAACGGCTTGCCTTTTAAAGTTGCACTGCAGGTGCTGCTTGACGAAAGCCCTTTGCTAGAATTCGCCGAAGCACCGGAGTCGCTGTCCTTCTGCGCCTGGGGGTGCCCGAGGAAAGTCATGAAATGGAACATTGCGGTGAGTGCCGCTTGCGTCCTGCTGCTGGCGATGAATGTTGCCCTGATCCGCCAGAACCGGCAGCTCAAGGCCCAGCTTTCCGCGCCACCACCCGCCATGGAGGCCCAGCCGGGCAGCCATGTGCCCGACCTGCAGGGCTATGACGTGACGGGTAAACCGCTGCAGGTGGCTTACGGAGAAGACTCGCGCAAAGTGCTGCTGTTGGTCTTTTCGCCTACCTGTCCGTTCTGTGGAGAGAATTGGCCGAAGTGGTGGCAACTCATGCCGGCGCTGGATCGCGATACGGTCCGGACGGTGGGCGTGGACCTCACCGCCACATCAACCGCGGCTTTTCTCTCTCAGCACCAGCTTGCCGATGTTCCCGTCTTGCTGCGAATCGATCCCCAGGCGACCCTGAACTACCATTTTTCGATGACTCCGCAAACCATCCTTGTTGATCGCACCGGAAAGGTGGAGAAAGTCTGGTCAGGAGTCCTCAGTGACTCGTCGCTGGCGGAGATCAAGCGGCTCGCCCGCGGAGACAAATCTGCATTCGCACAGCAGCCCGTTCTGGAAGTGAAATGAAAGGAGCCCGACTCGATGATGAGAAAGATTACCAACCAATTGCTTTTCGCAACCCTAGCGGCCACCGTTTTGTTCGCGGGGGCGGCCTCCGCAAGGCAACTGACAACTTCCCCCAAAGCCTTTGGGGTTTGCAGGGGGACATGCAGCGCGACGGTGCATTGCTCTGGGACCTGCTTCTGCTGGATACCCAGCGGGACCACCGGTTTCTGCGTCCAGGACCCGCCGGGACTGAAAAAAACGGCCAAGAAGTAGTGTTCCGCTGGAGTGAAAGAAAGGCGTTTTCCCCTTGATACTTCACCGGCGTGCCAATCGCGCGCCGGATTTTTTCTTTCTCCAGCTGATAGGACCGCGCCTTCTCACCGCCTATAGCCCGCGATAGAGCCCGCCATCGGCCAACAGAGTCTGCCCGGTGATGTAAGAAGCCCGCTCCGAAGCCAGCCAGACGATGGCTTCAGCGATCTCCTTGGGTTCGCCCAGGCGTTTCACCGGTGCGTCCGCGGCCCACTGTTCGTAGATCTGTTGCGGGGCGACTCCGGCTGCCAGCGCGCGGACGCCGGCCAGTTCCTGCAGGCGTTCCGTGGCCGTGTAGCCCGGCGCCACGTTGTTCACCAGGATGCCGTCTTTGCCAAACTCGTTGGACAGGCTCTTCACCAGTCCCACCACGGCGGCGCGGACGGCGTTGGACATGATCAACTCAGCGACGGGCTGTTTCACGGTGACCGACGTGATGGTGATGATCCGTCCCCAGCGATGGCGCTGCATGTAAGGAATCACCGCTTTGGCCATATGGACCACGCTCATAAAGTTCATGTCCACGGCATGGCGCCACTCGTCGCTGGAGATAGACAGAAAATTTTTGGCCGGAGGGCCGCCCGCATTGGTCACGCATACATCAATGCGTCCAAAGCGCTTTGCTGCCTGCTCGACAAAACGCTGGACCTGGTCGGCGTCGGTCACATCCAGCGGTTCGGCGTAAATTTCCGCGCTGGTATCTTTGCGAATCTGGCTGGCGGCTTCCTGGAGAGTTTTTTCCGTGCGCGCGCACATGGCAACTTGCGCGCCTTCGCGGGCAAAGGCTTCTGCTGTGGCCCGGCCAATCCCCTGGCTGGAGGCGGCCACAATCACGCCCCGGCCTTTCAGTCCAAGTTCCATGGCTCCTCCATTGCTCGTTTCGGATAGCAAAGGTCGTTCAGCTGACAGTATGTGACTACCGCCCTCGCCCTGAAAAAAGGATCAGATTACCGTCGGGATCGCAAACGATGAATGTGCGAGCGCCCCACGGTTCTGTCTTGAGTCCCTGATGAAATACCACGCCTGCCGCCTGAAACTCAAGGAAGAGCGGCTTTGCATCATCGAGTGTGATGGATGCTGAGAGCAGATGTTCTCTGTCCCGAAGCTCCGGATTGATTGCGGGTTCGGGTAGAGATCGGAGATTCAATCTGGCTCCATCCCGGAAAACTTGTCCATAAAATGGCGGCTCACCATAAATGAAGGCCACCGCAAACCCCAGCTTTTTTGTATAAAACTCACACGAGGTTCCAACGTCGGCGACAAAGAGCTGGGGTTCGGCGGCAAGAAGTGTCGGTTTGGACAGAGTTTCAGCGTGTATATCATTCATAGTACGGACTCCTTTAAGGAGCGTGCGATGACGTTTTGCCGCTCTGTCCGTCGGATTATAGCCGAGACAAAATGTTTATAATCGGTTCTAGAATCACATGCTTCAGCGAGGTTCGACGTGCCAAGAAAAACCGCACTCCTATTCGCGTTCTGCCTGTTCCTGGTCGTCGCAGCCTACCGCACGGTTCCTGCGGCTGCTCCGCAGTTTCGAGAGCGTGAACGCTCTCAGGCGGAGCAGGAGATGATTGACAAAAACGCCCGCGAAGCCAACAAGAAGCGCCAACAAGAGATCAAGAGTGACACCGACAAGCTCTTCCACCTGGCCACCGAGCTGAAGGAAGCCGTGGACAAAAGCAATGAGAACACGCTGTCACTCGACGTGGTGCGCAAAGCCGATGAGGTGGAGAAACTGGCCAAGCGCGTCAAAGAAAAAATGAAGGAAGCCGTTGGCCCTCCGGTGCGCGTGGAGCCAGTCCCCAGGACGTTTCCTACGCCGCCGCGCTAGGCGCGAATTTCGGGCGTCATTCGAAAAAAACTTTGAAACACAGAGGATCGGAGGACGCGGAGGAGAAATTCAATCGTAGGCCGTTCGTCCAATCGAAACTTTCCTTTAATTGAACCCCGACTTTACTACCTCCGTTTCCTCCTTTCCTCCTTGTTTCAGAGGTGTTCTTTCACTCGACGAAAAGACAGGCGGGCCGCAAAGCCCGCCTGGCAAGAGTCTCTGATGCGTGCCGGCTAATCTTTGAGTGCGCCAATCCGCATTCCGTAGAACGAACGCCACACAAAGAACACAGACACCAGGAAGAAAACCACGGCCAGGACGTTGGTGGTCATGGCGCCGCTTTCGCCGGTCAGCTTCACCGCCAGCGATACCGCAAGCAGTCCAAAAAGGGTGGTGAACTTGATGATCGGATTCATGGCCACCGATGAAGTGTCCTTGAAGGGATCGCCCACCGTATCGCCGACCACGGTGGCATCGTGCAGTGGCGTGCCCTTCTGCTTCAGCACCACTTCCACCACTTTCTTGGCGTTGTCCCATGCGCCGCCGGCGTTGGCCATGAAGATGGCCTGGTACAAGCCGAAGATGGCGATCGAGATCAGATAGCCGATGAAGAAATAGGGTTCAGCGAAGGCGAAGGCCAGCGTGGCGAAGAAGACCGTCAAGAAGATGTTGAACATACCCTTCTGCGCGTACTGGGTGCAGATTTCCACGACTTTCTTGGAGTCGGCAACGGAGGCCTTCTCCGCGCCTTCCAGCTTGATGTTGCGTTTGATGAACTCCACCGCGCGGTAAGCGCCGGTGGTCACCGCCTGGATGGAAGCGCCGGTGAACCAGTAGATGATGGCGCCGCCGGTAATCAGGCCGAGAACAAACGGAGCGTGCAAGAGCGAGAGATTCTCCGTGTGCTCTCTCAATCCGTTGGTCAGGTTCATCATGATGGAGAAAATCATGGTGGTGGCGCCCACCACGGCGGTGCCGATCAGCACCGGCTTGGCGGTCGCCTTGAAGGTGTTGCCGGCGCCGTCATTTTCTTCCAGCAGGTCTTTGGCGCGTTCAAACTTCACGTCAAAGCCAAAGTCCTTCTTGACCTCCGCCGCAATGTTGGGCACGTGCTCAATCAGCGAGAGCTCGTAGACGGATTGCGCGTTGTCGGTGACCGGGCCGTAGGAGTCCACGGCGATGGTCACCGGCCCCATCCCCAGGAACCCGAACGCGACCAGGCCGAAGGAGAACACGGCCGGAGCCAGCATGGCAGCGCCCAAGCCCATGGTGCTGAAGTAGAAAGCCACCGACATCAGGAGCACCATGCTCATGCCCAGCCAGTAGGAGGAGAAGTTGCCGGCCACCAGGCCGGAAAGAATGTTGAGGGATGCGCCGCCCTCTTCTGAAGACGTCACGATTTCCTTCACGTGGCTGGAACTCATCAAGGTGAAGACTTTGACCAGCTCGGGAATGATGGCCCCGGCCAGCGTGCCGCAGGAGATGATCGCGGCCAGCTTCCACCACAGCGAGGCGTCGCCGCCCAGCGTGGGGATCATCAACTTGGAAACGATGAAGGTCAGGATGATGGACACGATCGAGGTGATCCAAACCAGCGAAGTCAACGGCGCTTCAAAGTTCATGTCGTCGGAGGCGTGGTAGCGGGCCTTGGCAATGGCTTCATTGAGAAAGTACGAGCCCGCGCTGGAGACCAGCATCATGATGCGCATCACGAAAATCCAGACCAGCAATTGCACCTGTACGACGGGATCATGAACGGCGGCCAGAATAAAGGCGATCAGGGCCACGCCGGTCACGCCGTAGGTCTCAAAGCCGTCAGCGCTCGGTCCGACGGAGTCGCCGGCATTGTCACCGGTGCAGTCGGCGATCACGCCGGGGTTGCGGGCATCGTCTTCCTTGATCTTGAAGACGATCTTCATCAAGTCAGAGCCGATGTCGGCAATCTTGGTGAAGATGCCGCCGGCAATACGCAGCGCGGCCGCGCCCAGCGATTCGCCGATGGCAAAGCCGATGAAGCACGGGCCGGAATAGTCGCCCGGAATAAACAGCAGGATGCACAGCATGATCAGCAGTTCCACGCTGATCAGCAACATGCCGATGCTCATGCCGGCCTTCAGAGGAATGGCGTAAATCGCGTACGGCTTGCCCCGCAGGCTGGCGAACGCGGTACGCGAGTTGGCAAAGGTGTTGACCCGGATACCGAACCACGCCACGCCGTAACTTCCGGCGATGCCCACCAGGCTGAAGAACAGAATGATGATCACCTTTTTAGCGCCGTACTCGTGATGCAGGACGCCGAAGTACAGCACGATGACCACCGCGATGAACGCTTCCAGGATCAAAATGAACTTGCCTTGCGTGATCAGATAGGTTTTGCAAGTTTCATAGATCAGTTCGGAAATCTCCCGCATGGAGCGGTGCACCGGCAGGTTCTTGAGTTGCACGTAAATCACCAGGCCGAACAGCAGGCCGAGCGCGCAGAAGATCAGTCCGAGGGTCAGCAGTTTGGAACCGCTGATGCCGTTCAGAAACGAGACTTGGCTCAGGTCCGGCAGCTTCAGGTTGGCTTCGCCGCCTGCTTCTGAAGCCGGCGCCTGCTGCGGAGCGGCCGCGGGTGTGGCAGCTGCGGGTTGGGACGACGCCGTGGCCGCAGGTTGGGTCGGTGCCGCCGCAGGCTGTGCCTGTGCGGACGTGGAAAGGGGCAGCGCGATCGCCACCAATGAGAGCAAAGCCATCAGCGCGAGAATCCGGCGAGCGGAGATTACACGCTCCATCAGGCCCGTACAGAGCCAGCTGTGCATATGATTCCTCCAAAATAGAGTCAGAAGTTGGGGTTTTGAATTTACTAAAACGCCTAATCTGGCATTTCCGGAAACGCGCTTCCACATCAAGAACCGTGGTTTGAGGTTTGGCCGCGTCGGAGTCCACCGGCGCGCCGCAAGGCAGACAGACCTCCAGCCGCGTCCAGTGGAACCAGCTTTTATATCATTTGCGGAAACGCAGGTCAATTGCGCCATGAGCCCAGCTAAGAGTCCACCTAGGCTCCGCATCGCGTGCAATATCGACGCCTGCGTGCGCCGTTGTTCACGTGCAGCATGGGCCCGCCATGCTTATTTGAAAAGCTAATTTCGCCCCAATCGTTCTTTAATTTCCCGGAGCAATCTTTAAGTCAGACAGTACCAGGAGTAAGACAGTACCCGCGGCCGAGCCCAATTCCGGGTAGGAAACGCGCCTCCGCCGCAAGGAGTGAGTATGAAAGCGTCGCGAATCAGTTTCCTTGCCACGCTCCGCAGAACCGGCCTCCACATGGCCTTCGCCATGGGCCTTTTGATATTGACCGGGTGCGCCGCGCAAAAGCCGCTGCGCTTTGCCCCCAAGAGCGTCAGCAAAGTTTCCTACGACCCCAGAAACTGCACCGAACTGCCAGACGGCAAATTCAGGTGCAAAGATGTGGTTTTCACCGTCAGCGCAGTTCAGGTCCCACGCCCCTAGGCTGGGCACAGTTTTAAACATTGCACGCCGGCGTCCCGCAGGATTCACGAGAGAACCTGCTCGTGAGCGGACCGCGGCGTGCATGTTGTCTTGGGCCACTCGTTTTGTGCGCAAAAATGCGGCAGGCCCCGTGACCTGCCGCTGGAGAGAATGCCTGATCGCGCTATCGGCCGAGCGCACCCAAAGTCACAAACGGCTGGGCCAGGGCCGCCTGCAGGAACGTCCCGCCGACCGCCAGAAAAACCAGCGCGGCGATCACATAGACGGCAATGCGGCGTTGATCCACGGCCGGCCGCGGCGCCATCTTCCACAAGATCCAGGCGAACAAGGGAACAATCTGAATGGCGTGGATGGCGATGAAGTGGGCGATGCGCAAATCGCCGCCGATCGTGCTCCAGTTCACAAAGGGAAGTCCCGGGCCGCCGTCGGCCGCGCCTACGGTATGCGAGCCGCGCGCAAGCATGTATCCGCCCACTGCGTTGCCCACCAAAAAGATGGCGATGCTCAGCCGGATGGCGATGATCTGCGCGTGGTCCACCAGCTTGATGCGCTCACGCTTGCTGCAGAACAGCCACAACAGCCACATGGTAATCAAGGTGTTGATGCTCACCATGGCGGTGGTGCCCTGGCTGATCAGGGTGTCAGTGAAGTCGCCGGCGCCGGGCGCTGTGTTGCGCCAGGCCTGCGCGGCCAAGCAGAGCATTTCCGCGACCACGCTGGCGGCCATCACCTGACGGGCCAGCCGCCGCTGCCATGCAGGAATCCGCAAGGCCATCAGAAACAGGCTGGCCGTCCAGACAAAAGTCGCAAAGGAGATGGAAAACTTGATGGGCTTGATCCACGGGCTCACGCTCAACGAGTTCACGCTGAACGCCGCCTGCGTGCCCAGCAATCCGGCTGCGGCGAAAACCGGTACGGCCAGGACAAGCGCCCAGCCCAGGCGCGACAAAAGACGGTCTTTCAGGGCCAGGTTAGCAAAGAAGGCGCGCACTGCCGAAGGAGAAAGAATGTGTGCGGCCGTGCTCAAGAAGGCCGCGATCCAGGCAACGCCCAGTGGTCCCGCCCATGCCTTTTGGCGCTCCGGGGCCAGACTCGCCGTGAGGTCGCGCTCGGTAAGAGTTGTTTCTGAGGGCAAATTCACTGTTCACCCATCCTTTCCCTTGTGCAAAACGTCCAGCATTACAGCGGCGCACAAGGCACACTTCTCCTGCGCTCCGCAAAGCCTGCGGTGCGGGAAGGCACACCAACGCGCCAGCGCCAGAAGCGCTTGAGAGCACGGGGTATGTTGTGTTGTGAAAAGCGGCGACGGAGCTGAGGTGGCCCGAAAACGCTTGCGATGTCAGTCGTGCGTTCTTACAGGTCTTTCAACTGCCATGCACTTCTTTTCAATCAGCACACGTTGCCTGATTGCCGGAAGCAGAAGTTCTCGTTCTGGCGTCACGAGTCCCGGAAGGACCTCGCTGTGCCAGGGGGCCCGAAAGCCTCTACCAATACGAGAAAAAGAATGCACTACGGTAATTAGAGAGTGATTGGGAGAAGATTAGACTTTCAAAGAAATGTTTTTTCTATATCACCCATAGGCTCCGCTTATCAGTAACTATGGATTGTCTTATGGCAGCCATAGCCAGCAAGTCTTAAGCCATTATGCCCCAAGCAGGTCGTAGAGCGATACAAACCGAGCTAGTTAAGCTCAATGTCGCCGGAGCCGGTATGCAGGTCCAGCAAGACGCCGCCATTTCCTACTTTGCCCTGAATGTGTTTGCGCGAGAGCTGGCCTTGCATGGTGACCGGCCGCTTGATGTCCAGCGTGCCCGAAGTCGTCCTGGCGTCCAGGTTAAAGTTGGCCTGGGAAGGAACGTGCAATTTGATATTGCCCGAACCCGCGCCCAGCCGCCAGTCATGGGTGGGTTCGCCTTCGGCATGGATGTCACCGCTGCCGGTGTCGGCGCGCAGGCCGCCTTTCAAGCCGTACAGCTTGATGTTGCCTGAGCCCGCTGCCGCCCGCACGTCGCCCGCCGAGACCTGGTGCATTTCAATGTTGCCGCTACCGGAGTTGGCCACAATTTCCCCGGCCACGCCTTCCGCGCGAATGTTGCCGCTGCCGGTCTGGGCGGAAAGAGCTCCCTTGATGGAGTTGATCTTCAAGTCTCCGGAACCGGACTCAATGCGCGCGCTGCTGCCGACGTTGTCCACCGTGATGTTTCCGGAGCCGGTTTTTGCCGTGAGCGAAAGCTGCACACCGCTGATCCACTGATCGCCTGATCCGGTGCGCGAAGTCAGCTTGGTCTGGGCCGGCACGGTGAGTTCGTAATCAATGGAGACGTTGCGCGTCAGTTCGTGGTCCTCGATCCGCCCAATGTGGATGATGCTCCCCTGCTGCTCCACCGGAGGGTTCTGTTCAATCTTGCGGATCTTGTCTTCAATATTGCCGCCGCCGAAGAGCCAGGAACTGGAGTTGCTGCCGTGGAGTTTGGCCCTGACCTCCACCGTGCTGCCGTTGCCGGTTCGCACGGTGATGTTGCCCGATCCGGTGGTGACCTCCAGGGTCACTTCGCCGGAAACCTGCAGCGTGCGCTCAAAGTGGCCGGTCGCGGCCGCGTGGGCGGGAATGGCGCTCATCGCCAGACCCAGAAGCGCCAGGACCAAGTAAGGGGCAAAGCTGATTTTCGTCGTCTTCATATTCCCTCCGTGCAAGCCTGTTTTGAGATCTTACTGCAGGATCACCTGCGCTCCTTCTTTCAACCCGGAGAGCAGTTCTGTCTTGGAGCCGTTGGAGATGCCCACCGCGACGTCCACTTTTTTCCTGCCATCTTTCTTGGCTGGGTCCGGCACTTCCACGGACGCTTTGCGGTCTTTGTCATAGATGAGCGCGGCCTCCGGGACCATCAGCACGCCTTTGTGCTCTTCCAGAATGATCTCCGCGTTGGCCGTCATCTGCGATTTCAGTTCGCCCTTGGAGTTGTCAATGGAGACGCGCACTTCAAACGTGGTTACGTTGTCTTTTTCCACGCCCATGGGTGAGATCTTGGTGACTTTGCCGGAGAACGTGCGGTCTTTGTAGGACTCCACTTTGATCCGCGCCGGCTGGTTGAGAAATACCTTGCCGATGTCGCTCTCATCCACTTTGCCCTTCACGTAAACTTCGCGCGTGTCGCCCAGAGTCATCACCAGCGTGGCGGAAGAGCCCAGGACCAGAATCGAACTGACCGCGCTACCCACTTCCACGTCACGCGAGAGGACCACGCCGTCAATGGGCGAGACGATGGTGGAGTTTCGATACTCTTCTTCCTTCTCCGCCAACTGCGCCCGGGATTGCGCCACCTGCGCCTGCATCTGCCGCACCTTGGCCGCGGCGGAAATCACGTTGGCTTTGCCTAGATGCTGCTTGTTCACCGCCAGTTCGTAGTTCCTCTGAGCGTCATCCAGGGCGGAAGGGGAAACTACGCCGTCTTTAGCCATGGTCTGTGCGCGTTCGTAGGCACGCTTGAGCGTGGGAACGTCAGGGCCTTCCGCGTCCACCTTGGCGCGGTCCAGGTCGGCTTCAGCAGCGTGCGCGGCGGCTTCCGCGGCTTCCAGCGAGGCTTTGATTTGGTTTACCTGCGCCAGAATCTGCTGCTTATCAAGCTCCGCCAGCACCTGGCCTTTTTTGACCGGCTCGCCATACTCCACCAGGAGCTTTTCTACAATCCCGCTGGCCTTGGATTTGAGCTCAACCTTGGTGATGGGCTCAATCTTGCCGGTGGCCACTACGTTCTTGGCCAGGTCGCCCTTTTCCACTTTCGCCAGCTTGGATGCGTCAATCTTGGTGCCGCCGCGGCTGGCGGCGACGAAGATGAATGTGCCCAGAACAATGATGCCGATGCCACCGCAGATATAAAGACGACGCCTGCTCTTTTTCTTGCCATTGCCGTTTGCCACAGAAAAACCCCCTGATCGGTTGGCTCTCAGATAGTGAATACGCCGGGTAAAGGAGACTGGTTCCAGGAAAGGCCGACAAAATTGGCCTTAGAACACCCGTTAGACGTCCGGACAACCAAAAGGACAGCAGATGCTGAAGAAAACACTGGACTTCCGGGCGTCCAGGAGCACGGCCCGGCAGTGTATGATTTTACTTCTATGGTCACCCTGGTGCTGCTGAGGATCATACTGGTGGTCCTGCTGGTGGCAGCCAACGCCTTCTTTGTCGCGGCTGAGTTCGCCATGCTCAGCGTCCGCGATACCCGCATCCATCAACTGATTGAGATGCGCCGCCTGGGCGCCCGCGCTGTGCAGAAAATCCAGCAACATCTGGACGAGTTCCTCCCCGCCGTGCAGTTTGGCGTTACGCTGTGCAGTCTTGGACTGGGCTGGGCCGGCGAGGGCACCTTGGCCGCCATCATCCAACCCTGGCTGGGCGCCGTGCCTTACGCCAAGTATTACGCTCATGGCATCGCCGCGGCCCTGGCCTTTGCCGTCATCACCTACTTTCTGGTCATTCTGGGCGAACTGGTGCCCAAATCGCTGGCCCTGGAACGCGCCGAGCGTATGGCGCTGGCCGTAGCCGGTCCCATGGAAGTCTTCATCACCGCGGCGCGCCCCTTCCTGGTGCTGATGAACAAGTCCGCCAATCTGGTGCTGCGCGGATTTGGATCGCGGCTGCGTCGCGATGGCGGCGCCCACTCGGCCGACGAGCTCAAGCTGATCGTCACCGCCAGCCGGCGTTTGGGACTGCTGCCGGAAAGCGAAGAAGAGATGATCCACCACGCGCTGGATCTGGGCAGCCTGGCGGTGCGCGAAGTCATGGTGCCTCGCCACAATATTTTTTCCCTTCCCGCGGACATGCCCCTGGAAGAGGCCATGACCAAAGTGGTGGAAGAACAGCATTCCCGCGTGCCCGTGTTTGATCCGGAGAAAGGCACGGAAAACATTATTGGGCTGCTGTACTCCAAAGACCTTTCCCGCTTCATGCTTATGCGCCTGGCCGCCGGCTTGACCTTCAGCCAGAAGCCGTCAGGATTGAAAGTCCGCAACATCATGCGCGAAGTCCTGTTTGTTCCCGAAGCCAAGACGGTGGCCGACCTGCTGGAAGAATTTCAATCGCGCAAACGCCATCTGGCAATTGTGGTGGACGAGTTCGGCTCCACGACCGGCCTGGTCAGCGTGGAAGACGTGCTGGAACAACTGGTGGGCGAGCTGGAAGACGAATTCGACGTGGCCCAGCGTCCCGCGGTGTCTTTGGCGTCCGGGGCGGTGGTGCTGGAGGGCTCGTCGAAAATCCGCGACCTGGAAGTGCAATACGACATCGTTTTGCCGCGCGACCAGGGCTTTGAGACCCTGGCCGGCTTTGTCATGGCCCAGCTGGGCCGCATCCCCAAAGGCGGCGAGACCCTGGAGTTCGCCGGACGCCGTTTTACCATCTTGCAGATGGAAGGCCGCCGCATCGGACACGTGAAGATTGAGAGCGCGCACCAGTTGGAATCGGCAAGCTGATGCTCTTATTTTACATCCCGAGCGGAGCGAGGGATCCCTATGTTCTCGTGAACGCGGGGCAAGTATTTAAGTCGCAGCAACACATCCACCAACGGTGGAGGTACGAAAAGAGTTAGCCCAAGCGTTCCGCTACGTTTCCGATGTCGCGCGATGTCGGCGATCACGCGCGATCACGGCGATCTCTCACCCGGTTCTCCTGATTTCCTTAATGCCAACTTGAAGCCGCCGGCGCAGCAGCGCTCGCAGAGTTGCGCCGTCTGCGTATCCCACGCGAGCGGCAACTTCGTCCACGGTCGCGCTGCCCGTCTTCAAGAGATGCACCGCATGCTCCACCCGCAAGCTCTGGAAATAAGAGAGCGGCGACTTTCCCAGCACGCTCTGCATGTGGCGCGCGAGTGTTCGCTTGCTGGATCCAGTGGCTTTGGCCGCGTCATCCAGCGAAAACCCCTTGCTCAATCTGGCGCGGGCCCAAGCTTCGAAGCGTTGGACCAAGGGATCTGCGTGGACCAGGTGATCGGTCAGTGAATAAGCGGACTGCGACGGGCGGGAATCGACGATGAGATATTTCGCGGTGAGAGAAGCCAGCTGCGGACTCACTCCCCGAATCAGCCATAGAGCAAGATCCATATGGCTCAGCGCCGCCCCGGCAGTCACAAAGCGGTCTGATTTTACGATCATGTTCGATTCCTCCAGCAACACGTTCGGGTATCGCTTGCGAAACAGCGGCGCCAGCCACCAGGTTGTGGTCGCGCGCTGATGATCGAGCAGACCGGACTCCGCCATGACAAAGGTCCCGATGCATGCGGCCGTCATGGTTGCGCCGCGGCGGGACCACCGTTGCAGCGCAGCGCCGGCAGCCCGGATGTCCGGCCGGGCAAGCGCATTTTCCAAGGGACCGGGCATCTTGAATCCAATCGCGGGGACCACGACGCAGTCAGGCGTCCGCGCGTCAATGGCGCTAACGGGAACGCTGAGGCCTTGCGATGTTTTAATGGCCTTGCGCACCCCCACAATTTTCAGATCAAATCGTGGCACAGCAAGACCGGCGACCTCAATCAATTCGTTTGCGGTCTGGAATGCGTCGAGTACCGCCGAGAGGCCCAAATCAAAGACGCCATCGAGTACAAGCACGTTGATTCGCATGGCAATAATGATATCAAAGATGGCATTCTTGCCTCTAGCATAAAAACGCCCCGGTACGTAGTCTCGCACCAGGCCGACATTTCGGCTAAGGAGAATTGAAAATGATTAAGATTGGATTGTTTGTACGCCTTGAAGCGAAACCCGGAAAGGAAAAAGAGGTTGCCGCCTTCCTGAACCAAGGTCTTCAAATGGCAAATCAGGAAGCGACCACTCCGCTGTGGTTCGCGCTGCGCCTGGGCCCATCCACCTTCGGCGTATTCGATGCGTTTGCCGATGAATCAGGAAGGCAAGCCCACCTCAACGGGCCCATTGCCAAGGCACTCTTTGCCATCGCCCCGGAGCTGTTGGCCGTGCCGCCTTCCATCGAGAAGCATGAGATTCTGGGAGCCAAGCTTCCGCAGGAGGTGGCCGTCGGCTAAAAGTGTTGTTGCTGCCAGGGCGGCTCCAGGCCGCCCCGACAACACACAATCGGCCGCTGTACGACTGCACCGGTTCGTTGACGGGAGACTCATGCGATAACATGTTTCCCGGCCACCATGCTCCGCTACATCGCAACCCGGCTGCTGTACACCATCCCCGTGCTGTGGCTGGTGGTCTCCGTCGTGTTCCTGCTGATCCACTTGGTGCCCGGCGATCCCATCCAGCAGATGCTGGGCGAGGGCGCGTCCGCCGCGGACATGCAGGCCGCTCGCCATGCCTACGGGCTGGACGTCCCCGTGGGACAGCAATACCTCAATTACTGGAAGGGCGTGCTGCACGGCGACCTGGGACGCTCCCTGCGCTTTGACCAGCCGGTGGCGCGCATGGTGGCGCAACGCTATCCGCAGACGCTGCAGTTGACCGTGGCCGCGATGCTGGTTGCTCTGCTGATTTCCATTCCTGCCGGCGTGCGTTCGGCGCGGCGCCGCAACCGCTGGGACGACCGCGCGCTCAGCTTCGTCAGCCTGCTGGGCCTGTCCTTCCCCAATTTCGCGCTGGGGCCAATTTTGATTTTATTTTTCTCGATTCAACTGGGCTGGCTGCCGGTCTCCGGCTCCGGCACGCTGGCGCATCTCGTTCTTCCGGCGGTGACCATGGGCGCGTCGCTGGCGGCGATCCTCACGCGCATGGTCCGCACCGCGATGCTTGAAGAGCTGAGCCAGGATTACATCCGCACTGCACGCGCCAAGGGCCTTTCCGAGCGCGCCGTGGTCTACAAACACGCGCTGCGCAACGCGCTGGTGCCGGTGCTGACGGTGGTGGGCTTGCAGTTTGGGGCATTACTCGCAGGAGCAATCGTTACCGAAACCATCTTCTCCTGGCCCGGCATCGGACGGCTGACCATCACGGCCATCGGCAACCGCGATTACTACCTGGTGCAAGGCTGCATCCTGATGATCGGCCTGACTTACCTGGCGGTGAACTTCATGACCGATTTCTTTTATTCGTTGGCGAACCCGAGGATCAGGCAGTAGCTTTTTCTTTATCCCGAGCGTTCTTGCTTGAGGGCCACTGGCCCGAAACCCTGAGCGTAGCCGAAGGGGAGGGATCCCTATATGCATAAATGATGCGTCATCCCGAGTAGCGACGAGGGACCTTGCGATTGAGGCTCCAAATTGACCTGACTTCAACACAAGGTCCCTCACCCCTATTCGGGCGCTGACGACGGCGCGCCCTCATCCACGGGGTTCGGGATGACGGCGTGGTCTTAAGCAATCAGGATAACTTCGGCGGTAAGCGAGCCACTCACAATCTCCATCCTCCCCACACTCACCTCCAGCTTGAACCTTCGCGGCCCCGCGCTGCCCGGATTGAAATACAGCACGCTGTCTTTGACTTCCTGCTTGGGCTGGTGGGAGTGGCCGCTGATCACCGCAGCGAAGCCGGCGGCTTTCGGATTCAGGTCGAGCGAGTTGACGTCATGCAGGATGTAGATCACCACTCCGCCCAGTTCGACGACTTCCGTCTCGGCAAAGCGCCGCGCCCAGGGTTGCGTATCCACGTTGCCGCGGATGGCCGTGACCGGCGCAATTTTCTCTAGCGCAGGAACAATTGCCGGATCGCCGATGTCGCCTGCGTGAATGATGTGCTCCGATCCGCGCAGAAGCTCCACGGCTTCCGGCCGCAGGAGCCCGTGCGTGTCAGAGATAACGCCGATGAGCATGAGGAGAACTTGTGAGTTTCAAGTGTGCCGCCTAAAGGGGCTCTGCTTTCGTTGAGAACGCTTACCCAGGCCTGACGGCCTGGGCTACCATTATGTCGCGCCTGAAGGCGCTCGCAGCGCCGCAAAAGATGCACTTTGCTCGCTACAGACAACCCACCAGATAGGTTTCCTCCGTGTCTCCGTGCCTCCGTGGTGAGATTTAGGCCAATTGCCAATGACTAATTGCCAATTGCTGCTACAGCCCCGCTTCAATCCTCGATCTTGGGTCCATGTAGTCGCGCAGGGCGTCGCCGATGAAGTTAAACGACAGCACAGCCAGCATCACGGCGGCGGCAGGGAAGAGCACCAGGTGCGGCGCGTCGAACAGGTGCGCGCGGCCGTCATTCAACATGGAGCCCCAACTTGCCGTGGGTGGGGGAACGCCCAGGCCGAGAAAACTCATCGTCGCTTCCGCCAGCACCGCGCCGGCCATGCCGATGGCCGCCTGCACAATCACCGGCTGGATCACGTTGGGCAGGATATGGCGGGTGACGATGCGCCAGTCGCTGGCGCCCAGCGCCCGCGCGGCTTCCACGAACTCGCGTTCTTTCATCGCCAGCACTTGGCCGCGGACCAGGCGCGCGTAGCCCACCCATCCGCCGATACACAAAGCCAGAATCAGGTTGAAGATGCCCGGCCCCAGGAACGCTACAAAGGCGATGGCCAAAAGAATTCCTGGAAAAGAGAGAAAGGCATTCATCAGCACGACGTTGAAAAACTTGTCGGCAAATCCGCCGTAGTATCCGGCGATGGAACCGATGATCAGCCCCAGCAGGAGCGATCCTGCCACCACGCTGCTGCCGACGAGCATGGAGATGCGCGCGCCGTAGATTACGCGGGAGAAGATGTCGCGGCCCAGTTCGTCGGTGCCGAACCAGTGCGCCGCGTTCGGTGGTTGCAGACGCGACGGCAGATCAATGTTGCTGGGGTCCTGCGGGGCGATCCACGGACCAAAGATCGCCAGCACCACAAACAGCGCCACCAGCACCATGCCGGCTCCGGCCAGCTTGTTGTGCCGTCCGAGCGAGGTTGCGGTGGTCCAGGTGGATGTGGCGGCCATGGAAAACCAGTTAACCACAAAGGACACAAAGGTTCACAAAGAAATAGGCGAACCAGAGACCTTCGTGCTCCTTCGTGTCCTTTGTGGTTTGAGTTCTTATTTCGCGACGGCTTGTCGCACGACTCTCTTCAGCGTCTTCACGAACACTTCATTCTGTTCCGGCGTACCTACGGTGACGCGGATGCCGTTGCGGATGCCCCATGGCACCAGTGAACGCACGATCACGCCTTCGGCCTGCATGCGTTTGGCGAAGGCGTTGGCGTCCTCATCAATTTCAAAATAGATGAAGTTGGCGCTGGTGGGGACGGCGCGCAGCCCCAGTTCGGCAAAGTACGGCATGAGCCATGCGGCGCCCTCGGCGTTGTTTTCCACCGTCTTGCGGATGTGGGCTTCATCGCGAATGGCGGCCAGCCCGGCGGCCTCGGCCACCACGGAAACAGAAAACGAACTGCGCACGCGTGCGAAGTATTGCAGCAGTTCCGGATTGCCGCAACCGTATCCCAAGCGAAGCCCGGCCAGTCCGTGGGCTTTGGAGAACGTTCGCAAAACTAGAACGTTGGCGCGCCCGGCGCGGACGTAATCCAGCGATCGCGTGTAGGTGATGCCGCGCTGTGCGGCGAAGTAGCTGGCAAAGTCGTAATACGCTTCGTCCATGACGACCAGCACGTGGTCGGGCATGCGGCGCAGGAAGTTTTCCGTGGCGTCCGCGTCAAACATCGTCCCTGTGGGATTGTTGGGGTTGGCCAGGATGACCACGCGCGTCTGGTCGTTGATGGCCGCGGCGATGGCATCCAGATCGTAAGCGTCATGGCGCAAGGGAGTGGTGATCAGCTCAGCGCCGGCGGCGCGGGTCACAATCGGGTAGCTGATGAATGACCGCTCGCTGGTAATGCAGTTCAGCCCCGGCGCCAGCAGCGTGCGCGCCAGAATGTCCAGCAGGCCGAGCGAGCCATCAGCCAGGAATATCTGCTCCTGCGCCAGTTGATGGCGGCGCGCCAGCTCCATGCGCAAGTCCGTTGCGTCATTATCAGGATAGAGGTTGACCAGCGGCGCGGCTTCGCGGATGGCGGCAATCGCCAGCGGCGAAGGTCCAAAAGGATTTTCATTGGAGGCCAGCTTGATCATGGCCACGCCCGACTCGCGCTGCGCCTGGCGAAGCGCTTTGCCCGGCACGTAACCGGTGAGGGAACGTATGTGAGGCGAGACGAGATCGAGAACTGTCTTCTTCATTCCATGAGAAGTGTTACAGAGTTTTGTATCACGAATGCTACGGGCTTAGCTATCCCAGGTGGAAGTTAGCGCGACTTTCGCGGATGTTTGCCTGCGTGGCCAGGCCCGGAACTGGGGCCCGGGCCGGCGCCGGGACGACGCCCGGCATTCTGGCGAGGCCCAGCATTCTGTCGAGGGCCCGCACCCTGGCGCGGTCCGGCGCCCTGCCGCGGACCGGTGCCTTGCCGCGGACCGCTGCTTTGCCGAGGTCCCGTACCCTGTCGCGGCCCACTGCCTGGCCGCGGCCCACTGCCTTGGCGAGAGCCTGGGCGTTGATGAGGTCCTTGACGAGTTCCAAAGGCCGGACGAGATCCCGCGTTTTGCCGAGGTCCGATGTTTGGGCGAAGTCCCGTGCTTTGCTGAGGTCCTTTGCTTGGGCGAAGTCCAGCGCCTTGCCGAACGTCCGCGCTTTGCCGAGGCCCAGTGCTCGGACCAGGGCCGATGCCTTGACGAGGCCCGGTGCTCGGACGAACGCCCGTGCCTTGATGCGTTCCAATGCTCGGACGCGCGCCAGTGTCTTGGCGACGTCCAGCGCTCTGACGTGGCCCAGTGCTTTGCCGACGGCCAGTGCTCTTGCGCTGCCCGCTGCCCGGAGGCAGCCAGCGCTGCTTCCGTTCCAGGCGCTGCGGTTCTTTGGGTAACTGCTTTTCGCCGGGCCGGCGCAGCGTGGCGATCTCGCGCAGCGTGAGTTCGCGATACGCGCCGGGCTCCACGTCCAAGGTGAGCGCGCCGTAGCGTATGCGTTTGATCTTTTCCACGTGGTGGCCAATTTCTTCAAACATCCGGCGAATCTGGCGGTTTTTGCCTTCAATCAGCGTGACTTCATACCACGGGTTGTTGCCTTCCCGGGTCAGTTGCACATGGGCCGGCGCGGTGCGCTCCGCGTGCATGGAGCGGTAGCCGGGCTTAGGGCTCAGCTTGAGGCCGCGCCGCAGTTTTTCAACGTCGTCCGCTTTGGGCTGGCCGGAGACCTTGACCAGATAGGTTTTCGCCACGTGCGACGCGGCGCTCATGAGATGGTTCGCCAGCGCTCCGTCATTGGTCATCAGCAGCAGGCCTTCGCTCAGGTAGTCCAGCCGGCCGACGGGATATATGCGCGCTCCCGCTTGCTTCACCAGGTCCATCACCGTGGGGCGGCCCTCAGGATCAGAGACGGTGGTCACGTAGCCCTTGGGTTTGTTCAGCAGAAGATAGACATGGCGTTCCGCGCCGTGGAGCAATTTGCCGTCAACTTTGATGTGGTCGGTTGCCAGGTCAGCCTTGCTGCCGAGCGCAGTGACCACCTGCCCGTTCACGGTGACGCGTCCCTGGGTGATCAACTCTTCGGCGTGGCGGCGCGAGGCGATCCCCGCCGCGGCAATGATTTTCTGCAATCGCTCAGCGGGCACTCAGCCTCCGGTACTTTCTGATGCCACCTCGCCGGCGACTTGTTCATCGGTCTCGGTGTGGCGTGGGTCGGAAGAAACCGTGGGTTCGGTCACGTTCTGCGGGACCTCGGCCCGGTCCTCCGCCATTTGTTCCACGCCGGAGTCAGGCATGCCGGTAGCGTCGGCGATGGCTGCATCGCGCGCGAACATTTCGTCCTGCAGCTCTCCGGCAGCCAGCTTTTCAAACTCTTCCAGGCTGGGCAACTCGCTCAGGTCTTTGAGGCCAAAGCGCAAAAGAAAATCCTTGCTGGTTTTGTACAGCATGGGGCGGCCGACCACGGCCTTGCGGCCGGCGGTGGTGATCAGCTTGCGCTCCAGCAGCGTGCCGATGACGCCGCTGGCGTCCACGCCGCGAATGTCGCCGATCTCCGGCACCGTCACCGGCTGCTTGTAGGCGATCACCGCCAGGGTCTCCAGCGCCTGCAATGACAAGCGGATCGGCGGCTTCAAGCTCTTGGAAAACGCCCGCACCACATCATGATGCTCCGGCTTGGTGGACATGCGATATCCGCCGGCTACCTCGCGCACTTCAATCCCGCGGTCTTCTGCCTGGTAGCTGGCGATCAACTCTTCCAGGTACGGCTTGAGCAGGGCGCGCAGCTCGGCTTTCTCAGTTCTTTCTTTTTTGTCTTTGCCCGGCTTGCTTTGACCCGGCTTAGTTTGGCTCGGCTGGTCTTTTCCTGCGGAGTGCTCTTCGAAAGTAGCCGCAGCATCTTCCTCTTCGACGGCGCCCAGATGGTCGTCCGCCTGTGCAGGATGAGGCTCCATGGGCGAATACTCCGGCGCGGGCGCGGTCTTCAGCGCCAGCAGGTCGTCGCGCAACAGGGCGACCATCTGGTCCAGCGTGATGGGCTCTTCCGCTGCGTAGATCAGTGCTTCGAGTTGGGCTTTGATGGACATGGGAAATCAGCACTTAGTAATTAGCAATTGGCAATTAGCTTGTGCGCCTTTGGCCACCACTATCCTCTGTTCTCTTTGAAATGGCCTGGCTAATTGCCAGTTGCTAATTGCTATTTGCTATTTGCCCTACCTCCAATCATCTCTCACCGCGACGCCTTCTCCCATGATGGTGTCAAACAGGGGATGCTTTTTCAGCAGGATGTCGCCGAACGTCCGCTCCTGCCGCAGCAGCACCGCCTGTAGCCGCACCAGTTCCAGCAGCGCCAGAAACGATGAGATGAGCGCATTTCGCGACGAGATGTGCTGCAGCAGTCGCTTCAAGCGGATGGGCCGATCTTCCATCAGCAGGCGGCGGCGAAAGTATTCGATCATCTGGCCAACGGTGACGGTATCTTCGTCCACGCTCAGGACCGGGCGGTTGCGGGCGCGTTCCAGAATCTCCTGGAACGTGCGCACCAAGTCCACCACGTCGGCCGCGAGTTCCGGTTCGGTGCCTTCCGCGTCGCGGAATTCCTTGAGCGACGGGTTGCTCACCACGGCGTCTTCAATTTGCTGCTTCTGCATCAGCATCTGCGCGGCATTCTTGAACTTCTCATGCTCCAGCAGCCGGGACACCAGTTCGTCGCGCGGGTCTTCCAGTTGGCCTTCCGCCAGTTCGGGGTCGCGCGGCAGCAGCATCTTGCTCTTGATGTGAATCAGCAGCGACGCCATGTAGATGAACTCAGCGGCCACGTCCACGTCCAGGTGCTTCAGGTTCTCCACGTATCCCAGGTACTGGGCCGTGATCTTGGCGATGGGGATATCGTAGATATCAATGTCCTGCTTGCGGATCAGGTCCAGCAACAGGTCCAGCGGCCCATCGTAAATCTGGCCCACGGTGACGGCGAAAGGGAACTCGCTGGTCTGGGGACGGGCGGATTGGGTAGATTCTGCCATTTGGTAATTGGGTAATTTCGTAATTTGGTAATTGCCGGAACACGACAATCGCGTAGGTTCCTCGGGATTTCGGCGAAACAAATTACCCGATTACCAAATTACTCAATTACAAAATCTGGTTACTCAATTCTAAATGCTTTCCGCGCCCAGACGAACGTCCGGCCTGTGGATTACGTGGCTTTTTTCTGCTTGCACTGCGGCGGCTATTGCAGCGAACTCAAGTCCCCTTCGTACTGTTGAATGGCGACGTCGCCCTGGCTGGTGGATAGCAGCACGCCGCCGGCGGACTTCGTCAGCTCGATGACCACTTTGCCGTCGTCGCGGGGGAATTGCTTCCAATGTTCCTGCACAAGTTTGGGAGGCAGGATATAGTCGTGCAGATAGCGGTCAGCGTCCTGGGCCAGCAAGGCCAGCACGTTCAGCGAGCGGTCTTCCACCTCGAACGTCCACCTGCCGTCGCTTTCACCTGCGGTGTGTACGCCGACTTTGCGGCCTTTGGTGGTGATGAAGGTTTTGGGTTTGTCTTTTCTCAAAGGGTGGAGTTTTGAGACTCTTGCCAGCCATTCGGCTGTACGAAGTTCCCAGCGTTCGTCATGGGTCTGTGCCGCGTGGATGGATTCCGGCACGCGAATCCGCTCCTTGGACTCTGCTTTAGGAATGTGTTGCTCCAGCGACCCCAGGCTGAACAGCCCAACCGCGTCACGCACTGCGCGCATGGTTTCTTCGGCTGCGTTGTAGGCTTGCTGGTCGCCTTCCGCGACAATCTTGCGCAACAGATCAGGCTGCGCCGCAAACTGCTTGCGCCGCTCGCGAATGGGCTTCAAGTGCGCCTCCGTGCTTTCCACCGCCAGGGCTTTGCATTCCACGCACTTGATGGTTGCCTGGGTGCAGCCGCGGGTGATGAAGGCCAAGCGGTCGGCGTCGCTGAAGATCTGGTGCAGATTGCCCACGGGGCAGCGGTCAGGGCTGCCTTTGTCGGTGAGCTTGGGCCGGTCGGTGACGCTGTTTTTGATCTTTTCGGCCAGCTGCTCGGGTTCTTCGCTCAGCAAGATGGAATTGCCGTAAGACTTGGACATCTTGCGGCCGTCCATGCCCAGCAGCTTCGGTGTTTTGGTGAGCAGGACTTGCGGTTCTTTGATCAAAGGCGCGGTATTGGCCGCGCGGATCAAAGGCGCGGCATGCGCTGCGCGGGCGACAGAAGAGGCATCTTCTGCGTGGCCGCGAGAAAAAACATGGTTGAAGCGCCGGGCCACCTCGCGCGTGAGTTCCACATGCGCAACCTGGTCTTCGCCCACGGGGACAAAGTCCGCCTGATAGATCAAGATGTCGGCGGCCTGGAGCAGCGGGTATCCGAGAAAGCCGTAGGTGCTCAGGTCTTTGTTGGGCAGGTTCTGTTGCTGGTCCTTGAAGCTGGGGACGCGCTCTAGCCAGCCCAGCGGCGTGACCATGGAGAAGAGCACGTGCAACTCCGCATGCTGCTTGATGTGCGACTGGACAAACATGGTGCACTGTTGGGGGTCGAGTCCCGCGCCCAGCCAGTCCAGTATCACTTCCAGCGTGTGGTCGGCGACGCGCGAGGTGTCGTCATAGTCGGTGGTCAGCGCGTGCCAGTCAGCGACAAAGAAGAAACACTTGTGCGTGTGTTGCAGCTTCACCCAATTCTGCAGCGCGCCCACGTAGTTGCCCAGATGGAGCTTGCCGGTGGGGCGCATGCCGCTCAGCACGCGGGGACGGGGGTCGGTGGGTTCGGTGGACATGGAAATTGAAGTCTGAGGATAGCAGCTGGCACCTGGCATCTGGCAACTAGCCAAAAGCCAAAAGCCAAAAGCCAAAAGCCAAAAGCCAAAAGCCAAAAGCTAGCTGCTAGGTGCCACTTGCTTGAGTTTTGATGTTACCACGCGTCGCTCACTTGGATTCCTTGCCCGCCCCCGCCGGCTGCGGAGCAATCGACTTCACCTTGACCGGCTTGGCGGGGATGCCCACCGCGATGGTAAACGGCTCAATGTCCTTGGTGGCCACGCCCATGGAGCCCAGCAGGCCGTGCTCATGCACGTGGACGCCGCTCATCACCGTGGCGTGGTAGGTGATGCGCGCCTTGGGGCCGATCTCCGTCTTGCGGTTGGTCACGATCATGCCGTCATTCAAATCATGGTCATGGGAATAGACGTTGGCGTAGTCGGAGATGGAGGAACCCTGGCGAATCACGATTTCGCCGCGGTCGTCCAGTAGCGTGTATTTGTGGATCACGCAATTATCTTCCACCGTGAGGTTGTAGCCGTAAGAAAACTCCACGCGATGGAATATCTTCACGTTGTTGCCGATGTGCTTGAAGATGTGCTTGGCCAGCATGGCACGCACGCGGAACCCCAGCCAGTGGTTCAGGCCCAGGGGCGACTGGTCAAACATCATCCAGAACCAGATCAGCGGCTTGCGCTCAGCGTACTTGGCGGCGTCCACGTCACCGTAGTATTCCGGTTCCAGCGTGGCGTTGCGGGGATCAAAGTTATGCACCAGCGCCTGCTCGGCCAGCGGCGCGTCAGGGCCGGGCGCGGCGTACGGCCGCCCCAGATAGATTTCATGCAGGGTGTTGCGCACGACGGTACAGCGATGCTCGATGTCACGGTTGGTGAACTGCTCATCGAGCTTCTGGATCCAGTCCAGAAACGCCTTCTCCGCTGCGGGCAGCGGTTGCAGGTTGCGGTACTCGAAACGCGGCATGGTGGAGCCCCTTGCTGTTGGGTTAAGCACTGAAAGTAATGATATAACGGCGCGCGGAACGGCGGTATTTTCGCCCCGATCCGCTGCGTGAGAATTGGATTCCGGCTGGCCGCGAAGGGAGGCAATTTTTGTGTAGAAACCGGCTGGCGTGAACGCCTATGTCAGAATAGCGCCATGCCAACCACGCTACCTCGGCCGGTTCCAGATTTTCTTTATGGCACCGCCTGGAAAGAAGACCGCACCGCCGGACTGGTCGAGATGGCGCTGCGCGCGGGGTTTCGCGGTATAGACACCGCCAACCAGCGCCGGCATTACTTTGAACAAGGAGTCGGCGAAGGCTTGGCTGCTGCCTACCGCGCCGGCGTAGTCACGCGCGCGGATATTTTTTTGCAGACCAAGTTCACTTACCAGCCTGGGCAGGACCACCGGTTGCCCTACGATCCTGCGGCGCCGTTCGCCGTACAGGTGGCGCAGTCCATGGCCAGTTCGCTTGGACATTTGGGGACCGACTACGTGGACAGCTTGGTGCTTCACGGCCCTCTGTCCGGCCAGGGATGGACGGAGGCCGATGTGGAAGTCTGGGAGGCCATGAAGGAAGAGCGCGACGCCGGGCGCGCGCGCCTGCTGGGCGTAAGCAACGTGTCCCTGCGGCATCTGCAGCAGATGGCGGACGCGCACCACGAAGCGCCGGCCTTTGTGCAGAACCGCTGTTACGCGCGTTTCGGCTGGGAACGCAAAGTCCGCGAATTCTGCCGCCATCGCAACATCACTTACCAGGGCTTTTCCTTGCTTACGGCCAATGCCGAAGTGCTGGGCCATCCTCTGGTTACGAGCCTGGCGGCGCGAGCCAACGCAACCCCGGCGCAAATTGTCTTTGCCTTCGCGCGTGCCGTGGGGATGCTGCCGCTTACTGGGACCACCAACGCGGAGCACATGAAGCAAGACCTGGCCAGCAAGGCCGTGCCGCTTTCGCCGGACGATGTGAAGCAGATTGAATCTCTTGCCGGATGATGGTGTTTAAGGGAGGCCATGAAGGCCTCCCCTTGAGTTAAGTAGCCGCAGCTGAACAAGGCAACAGGCTGCCGCTCAGCAACGGGCCGGATATTAACCGTTGGCCACGGCGTTGAGGTCGGTTTGCAATTGAGCCAGGTTGTAGCCGGGAGCAAACTTCGGGTCTTTGGCTTCCGGCGGAAGAATGGCATAGGCTTCGTCAACGCATTCATCCCACCAATCCCAGGTGGCCAGCTGGGTGTTGCCCCAGGTCAGGACGGTAAGGTTGTTTTGATCGTAGCCCACGGCGAAGACCGCGTGGCCGTCATTGGTCAACGGGCCGGGCGTCCACGGTTGGTGGGCGTTGAATTCCTCAACGCAGTTCTCCTGGACCTGGAACCCGACGTAGACACCGCCGAAGAGCTTGATGGCCTGCTGAACGCTGGTGTGGTCCTTAGTTTTGATGCTGGCGTAGGCCAGGATCTCATCGCCTGAGACCTTGTTCTGCCGCCAATAGTTCAGCACGTCAAGCTCGTTCAGGCCGGTATCCGGGCCGCCCGTCAGGTGCTGGTAGAGTTTGACCACAGCCGCCCTGGACATGATGGAGTGCTTGCCGAGCAGGCCGTGGTAAATGGTCATGGCGTGGGCCAGGGCCGCGATGGTGCAGTCTCCCAGCGTGTCATTGGCATCCATGGGGAACAGCTTGGCGGGGTCAGTGGTCTTCAGGTTCTGGTAGATGCCGGTTAGCACGTTATACGAAGCCGGTGGGGGCGGAAGTGCAGGCGTTAGATAGGTCTTGAAGCGCAACGTACGATAGTCGCTCTTCGGTGGGTGCTTGCCAAACCGAAAGCTGGGCATTTGCAGGTATTCCTCACTTTCTACAAGTAATAAACGAAAGAACCCGCCAAAATCCTAATGCCTTCGGAGTTCGTTGAAGAATATTTTCTTTCAGAGGCGACGGCCGGATTGATCGCGCCGACGGGGTTTGGCGACCGTTAGCCTGCGGACCGCGGGCCAATTCCTGTAAACGGCAGCAGCCTTGCAGGCCACCAGGACTAAGGTTGCCTTAGGGCAGGGCAAGCGAAATTGCCGGTAATCCCCTAATTCATCTGTGGGTTACCTCAGTACTCTTGAGGCAATGGCCCTTTGCCGATATAACTCCACCAATGCTCCGGGAATAAGGAAAAAGGTCAGTTTTTAGTGCCTAGAAAGTTTTAGTGCCTAGAAAGAAAGTGTATGACTAGCTTTGCATGCAAGAGGGCAAAGTTTGCCTTCCTTCCCGGTCTCTTCCTGTTGCTCGCCATTGGGATGTTCGGCCAGGACGAAGGGTCAAACCCTGCCCTAAACCCAAATCCAAGCCAAGATCAGGCGCTTGAACAGCCGCACGGCTTCAAGGCCGTGCCCGTGCTGACCGGCTCCGGCGCATACTTCACGCGCGTCACCGCCGGACAGGTACAGGACGCACCCAGCTTGAGTCCACTGCTGCTGATACCCATCGGCGAGAATTTTCTCATTGAAGCTAAGGGCGCCCTGTCCGATACCTACGCGAAGAACGCGCTGGGCGATTTCAATGGCACAGTTACCTACGGCGTGGCCTACGCGCAGATGCACTACATCACCAAGTACGTCACCATGACGGCGGGACGCTTCACCACGCCCTTTGGAATTTACGGTGAGCGGCTCGCGCCCAACTGGATCAGGGCCCTGCAGGGAACGCCGGTGATTTCCCCGGTGACCAGCGGCGCCAGTCTGGGCGGCATGTTGCGCGGCGGCATCCCTGTCGGCACGGACAAGGTCAATTTCAACTACGCTTTTTATTTTTCCAGTAACAACACCAACCACATCCTGGCAACGGACCGGTCGTCGGGCGGGCGCATCGGGTTTTTCCTGCCGAACCAAAGGTTGGAATTTGGAGCATCGTTCCAGCAGGTCCTGCAGGCTGACCGGCCGCACTCGGCGGGCGTGCATTTTATCTGGCAGCCGAGCCGGGTCCCTCTGAGCCTGCGCTCGGAGTACGTGCGGCAGTCAGGGACCAAGGGCAGCGGCTACTGGATTGAATCGGTGTACCGCCTCAGCCAGATTCCCAACATGAAGCGGGTCGAGTTGGTGGCCCGGGGACAGCAATTCTTCGCCGCCGCAAACCTTCCCGCGGCGACTATCAAGAAGCTGGGCGCGCTCGGCCTGGACACCAAGGTCGCCGACTTTGGCATGAACTACTACTTCAGTTCTGACGTGCGAGCTTCCGCCAGTTATGGCCGGCAGTTCATCCTGGGCAAAAATGCCAATCTCTGGACCATCGGCATGACGTATCGCTTTGTCACGCCGATGTGGCCCGGCGGAGGTGCCATGTGAAGTGGACATCAGCGGTTTCAGCAGCATTCATGACCATGGCGCTGTTTCTGGCTCTGTCGGGCGCGGCCCGGACGGAAGACAGCAAGAGCAAAGATACGACGGCGCCGGTAGCCTCGGCGCCGGCGGCGCACAACAATGATGCCATGCGGCTGGAAGGCGAAAAGCGCTATCGCGCCAACTGCGCGCGCTGCCACGCCGCGCCGCCCAAGTTTCCGCCACGCATGATGGCCACCATCGTCCGCCACATGCGCGTGCGCGCCAACATTACAGATCAAGACCGGCGACTGATCCTCGCCTACATGACGAAATAGCCATGAAAGACATGAAGAAAAACAGAACTCGGTTCTCCTCGCTCGCCCTGGCCGGCGTAGTAACACTTGGATCTCTAACGATTCCGTTTGCGGCCCTGGCCCAGCCCCGCGTGATTGACGTACTGGCGGACAAAGACAGCCACTTCAAAGTGGGCGGCCAGAGCAAAGCGCAGCTCACCGTCAAGGCGGGCGAACAGATCGTCCTGCGCATTGACGCCCGCAAGGGACGCACCTGGAACCGTGACGGAGTGGTGCACGGCTTTACCATGCTGCGCATGAAAGACCGCGCCCGCGTTCCCGGCTGGGACTTTGAACTGACGGCCGGCATGCACGAGTATTCCCTGACCGCGCCGGCAGAAGCGGGCGAGTACGAAGTTTTGTGCACGGTGATCTGCAGCGGCGACCACGAAGGCATGCGCATGAAAGTGCTGGTGGTTCCTCAAGAGGTTTCCGCGGTGAACGACGCGCTGCCGCCCTCGGCCCGCGGAGCATGTTGCCGGCGACGCTAACAAGAGAGAGCGGTTGCGGCGGGCGGCGACTCCATCACCGTGAGCGGCGCCATCTCTGACAGCCAGTGTGCTTTTAACGTCCATTCTGACAGCCGCTCCCATGACTGGATGATCAAAAAAGGCGTGTAAGGCGCCGGCGATGACAAGAGCTGCACTCTCCGCTGCGTGAAGGAAATGGGCGGGAAATACGTGCTGGTGGCCAAGAAGGATGTCTACCGGCTTGACGACCAGACCCTGCCCGAAAAATTTGCCGGCGCCAAAGCAAAAGTCACTGGCATCCTGGATGCCAAGACCCACACCATCCATATCCAGAAAATCGAAGAAGACAAGTAGAGGCACACGCGCGAAGTCCAAGCCAGCTCTTAAGTTCTGAACTTATCTCTGCGTGACCGTCAATTTGTGGTAGCCCACCGTCGCGGCGTCAATCCTGTCCGGCAATTGAAATTGCGAGTCCAGTCCCAGATCGGGATGCTTGGACGTGATGTACCTGTCGGCAAAAAATTGCAGGGCCATGCGCGGGACTTCCACGCCGTCCAGGGTGACGGTGCGGACGTGGGTTTTGCCCTGGCCGCCGCTGCCTGCAGCGTCTGACTCCACCACAACATTGTGCGTGCCGCTGAACATCGCCAGCAGCGGGTTCGATGACCGCTGGCCTTCACGGACCTTGTCAAAATCAACTTTCAGGAAAGCCGTGACCAGGCCGGAGCGTCCCTGGAAGGTGACCTTCTCAATGCCTTTGGGCAATTCCACGTAGTCGGACGCCAGATAGTCGTTGATTTCTTCTTCGGTCATGATGGTGGGGGTTTGCAGTGGGTGGGGCTTGGCGCCGTTTTCCTGTATGCGGTCGAGCTTGCTCTGCAGGCTCTCCGCCAGGCGATGCGCAGAGCCGGTTGCCGTGGAGACGCGCCGGGTTCCTTCCGGTTGAGGGTTGGCGGCCGATGGTACCGCAAAGAATGCCTCACGACGGCTGATCAGAAATGCAATGCTGATCAGCAACAGAACGTTGAGCATGCGGCGGATGGTTTTCATTTTTCTTGTCGTGGTAGCGCTGATCTTCTATCGCGAGCGGGCTGCACGGGCCGGCGTGGGCTGTCCCGCGATGTTCGGCTGATCCAGCGCGCCGGTGATGTCCCAGCGCGCCGTGTTGCTGGTGACTCTCAGTTTGGCCTGCTGGTCCGCTAGGGAAACGGTCCCGCTCACTTCATAGATGCGGTTTTCCGCCCGGAATTTGCTTGGTAGGACCTTCAAAGTCTGTTTTTCCAGTTCCACAGCTCCCTGCAAGCTTTGAAACTTCAGAGGTTTCGCGGATTCCAGCAGCAGGGCTTTCGAAGTTCCGTTGGTGATTGAATATTCCAGCCGTCCAGCGGCGCTGGAGAGCAAATCTTTGGACGCTGTGCCTTCAAAATGAAAGGAGTACTTAACGTCAGCCCGGCCGGTGACCCAGGAAGTGGCCAGGGCCACGTTGGAGGCGTCGCCGTTGGGTGAGTGGTCAGCGTTTGCGCGGTCGCCTGTTGCGTGATCGCTAGTTGTGCGGTCATTGTTCAAGCGATCGAGAGCCACGCCGCTCATCGTCCCTGTGGCGGTGTAGCGGGGCAGGTTGCTGCTCCAGTCCAGCCGCCAGTCGCCCTCCACGCTGCCGCCGGCCAGCCCGGCGGAGATATGGTTGATCACCAGGGCTTTCTCGCTGACATCCACTTTGGCGGTGAATTTCTCCAGCGGAAGCTCAGCCACGGTGAACTGGGCGAAGGACAATGTGCCGTTGGCGCGGAAAGCCGGGAGCTTGCCGGTGGGGTCAGAAGAGAAGAACGGCAAGTTCCAGCCTTTTTCGCCGGCGTCCAGGAGCTGGCCGGCGTCGGCGAGCGAAAGCGTCTCCGCATGCAGATCAAACTGCAGGGGGCAGGGCGGCGCGCCCTGGCATCCCCAGGGACTGCTGATGGTCCCGGTAAAAGCTACGGGCGAGTGCTCAAACTTAGCGTTGATGTTCTTCAGCGCGAGTTCGGTGTCTGTGATCTGGGCGTCCGCTTCAGAGATGAGCAGGCGGTCTTTGACGCCGGTGATCCATGACGCCACGTTCTGCAGATGGGCGGTGCCGCGCAGCTTGGGCGGAGCAAAGTTGGCCCAGGGGCCGCTGATGTTCAAGTCAACAATCGCCGACGCGGTGGTGTTGGTGACGTCCGAGGGGAAGCCGCCCACCTTGCCCAGCAGCAACAGCCGTTCCAGTGGGACCATTCCTTTGGCGCCGATCCAATAGCCGTTGGAGTCCATATTGCCCTGAACTTCCAGCGTGGTGGACGGGCCCAGTTGGACGGAGAAAGAGTCAATGGTGAAGGAATCGGGCTGCGGCAGGGAACTTTGCGCGGCCACGGCGCCCTGCTTTACTTTTCTGGTCAGCAGCACTGATGGCGACTCCGCAATGCCGGCGTGGAAGCGAATGGGACTGACCGGGAACGGCTTTTCCGCCAGCGACGACTGCAGCAGGAAGCCTGAAGTCATGCCGGTGCCGTGCCAATCACGCACACCGTCACGGGAATGGAAGCCGAAGGCCGCGTTGAGATCGCCCGTGGCGGTGAGATCGTTGGGCAGCGTGCCGCGGGCGTGCCGCGCAACCGTGGCGACAAACGACATGGGCACGCGCGTAGCGGTCATGGACATGTCGTAGTTGCGCGGCGTGGCCGTGGACCACTTGAAGTTGAACACCAGCCCGCCGGGTTCCAGCGGCGTGTCACACTTCATGTCCAGAATGCCGTGGAGCATGTCTCCCAGGCAGCGGGTGCGCAACTGCGGCATCTGGTTGCGGTTGATGTCATAGCGGTGGAATCCGCTCAAATCAGCGGACGCGGTTACATGCAGGTTGGAGGGCGTGCCTTTGAGCTGCGCGGTTCCGTTGAGACCGCCGCGCCAGCCCATGTCGTGGCCGGAAACCAGGCTGGTGAACTGGCCGAGCTGGGCCTTTTCCCACGAGAGTTCCATGTTGACCGGCATGTCGCCTACGTCACGGGAGCGTCGCAGATCGCCTTCCAGCTTGACCGTGCCGGTATCGTTCAGGTTCATGTCCGCGCGCACGGGATGGCCGTCCAGGCGCGCGTGCCATACGTCTTCAGAAGCCAGCCAGAAAGCGAAGTCGGTGTTGGTCAGGGCGTAAGGCTTTTTCTCCGGGCCAATCTTCAAATTGATGCGGCCGCCGCTGGCTTCAATGTAAGGGAAGCGGGCGCGCTGTTCGGCGCGGCGGTATGAGGTAGGCGCGCTGGGCACCTGGCCGACGCGCAGCAGCAGCGACTCCAGGTTCCAGTGGCCGTTGGCATAGACCAGGTTGAGGCTGGGGGGCGCGCTATCGTCAGTCAGCTTGAGGTTGGCGATTTCCAGCCGGCCCTGCCACAGCGACGTCAAACGCAAGTCGGCGGTAACTTTTCCGCACAGCAGCAGGGGTTCCGCGCTGAAGGCGGGGTCGTCCATCACCTGGAAGTTGTAGAGATCGAAACCGGGACGAGGCAGCGCGCGAAACTTGACCTGGCCGATTTTGACTTCGCGGCCCATGGCCCCGGTCAAGGTCTGGGCCAGGCTGTCTTTGAAGCGGACTCCGTTGATGTTCGGTGGCAGAAAGATCCCCAGCGCCAGCACGACCACTGCGGCGATGACGATCTTGGTGCGCGTGGACCTCTCCATTAAGGCACCAACCGTAGGACGCGGTTCCAGCGCGTTTTGCCAAAGAAGTGAAAAGCGGTGTTCAGGAACGCGGCAACGCGCTCGCCCATGGGCTTGGCTTCAAAGTCCGATTCCGTCTGGTCGAGCGACCAGGCAATGAACAATGGTCGGCCGACAACGTTTTCGGCCGGAACCAGGCCCCAATAGCGGCTGTCATTGCTGTTGTCGCGGTTGTCGCCCATGGCAAAGTAATAATTGCGCGGGACCACCACGTCATCCGCGGCAATATTGGGCCCCAGAGTGCGTCTGCCGGTATCGGTTACCCCAACGTAGCTGAGAGGACTCACCGACGGGAAATTGTCGCGGTAGAAGTCCTGTGAACCGTCGCGAATCACGTAAGGCTCCGCCTGCAGCGCTCCGTTCAGATACACTTTGCCGTCGCGCAGATGGATGCGGTCTCCGGGAACGCCGATGATGCGTTTGACTAGGTAGACCCCCGGTTCGGCGGGATGAACAAAAACCGCAATCTCCTTGCGCCGCAATGGGCGATAGGGCAGCAGCGGGGCGGGCAAGCCGTGGTTCCCGGTGGGCGTAAGCCGGTCCACAAAAACGTGGTCACCGATCAACAGGGTGTTCTTCATGGAGCCGGAAGGAATTTCAAAATGCTGGATGACAAAGGTGATGATGAACAGCCCGACCACAAACACTGAGGCAAAGCCGGCAACGGCCTCAGGCACGGTCTCCCGGTGCTCTTCCTGCTTCCCGGTCTCTTCGGTTTTCGCTTCCTGCTCGGTTTCTGTCAACAAGAATGGTTCCTGGCCGCTTTCCTTGGAAAAATCTTGGGTCCGGTTCTTAGCCTACCCGATGAAACATGCGGCTCCAGCGCGTCTCGTCAAAAAAATGAATGACGATGTGCAGCATGAACGCCACGCGGTCCTTCAATTCCGTCTTGTTCACCTGGTCCGGAGGCGTCTTGAAGGACCAGTAAATGAACAACGGTCTGCCGATAATATTTTCTCTTGGAATGAAGCCCCAGAACCGGCTATCTCGGCTGTTATCGCGATGGTCCCCCATTCCAAAGTAGTGGTCCTTTGGGACTACCAGTTCACCCTTCTGGATTTGGGTGGGCAGCTCCAGCCGCCAGTCCAGGGTCACGCCCCCGATCTCGTCGGGAGAGACCGCGGGGAAGTTATCCACGTAGGGCACGAAACCGGCCTTGGGGTTCAGATACGGCTCGTTTTGCGGCACGCCGTTGATAAACAGCTTCCCGGCCTCCAGGTGGATGCGGTCACCGGGCAGGCCCATGATGCGTTTCACCAAATACGTCCCCGGTTCCTCATGACTGGGATGGAGGAAGACGATGATGTCGCCGCGGTGGATTTCGCGGTAGGCCATCAAGGGGCCGGTGTAAGCGGCTTTGGCCGTGGGACCCAGCCGGTCCACGAAAACGTGGTCGCCAATCAGCAGGGTGTCTTCCATGGAGCCGGAAGGAATCTCAAACGCCTGGAACACAAAAGTGATGATGAACAGGCCGGACACCAGCACGGAAGCAATGCTGGCGATGGACTCCGGCAGGGTCTCCTTGCGCGGCTCCGGCGGGGGCGCGCTGGCGTTCTTCTCTTTGCCTGTCTTTTTTGAGTCAGCCATTTTTTGTCAGTCGTTTTCGTGTCAACCGTCTATTTAGTCAGTCGTCTATGCCTGAATCAGCGGTGTCTGCCGAACGCGGGTCAGCGCACCAGACGGAACATGCGGTCCCAGCGGGCCAGTTCCAGAAAGTGGGCCAGCATTTGCCCTGAGTGCAGAAGTCTATCATTGGCCGAGGCGCCTTCGGGCTCCGGAGGGCCATCCACGGAAAGGTAGATCAGCAGGGGGCGGCCCATGATGGCGGCGCGGGGGACAAAGCCCCAGTAGCGGCTGTCCAGGCTGCGGTCGCGATTGTCACCCATCACAAAATACTGGTCCGGCGGGACGACCAACTCACCGCTGTTGACGTAGCGATCCAAATTCATCCGCCAGCGGCGGTCCACCTCACTGGTAAAGCGCCGGGGCGCGGGGAAACTGTCACGATAGACGTCGTAACCGGGCAAGCTGTGAATCGCGTAGCTTTCGTGCAGGAGCTGGCCGTTGACGTAGACCGCTTTGTTCTGCATGCGGACGTGGTCGCCGGGCAGCCCGACCACGCGTTTGACGAAATACTGCGTGGGGTCCACGGGATAGCGGAACACCACAATATCGCCGCGATGGACCGGGCGATATGGAAGCAATCGGCCCCACCAGCCGCCGTCGCTGGCAAAGTGCACTTTGTCGGCCAGCAGGAAGTCGCCCACCAAAAGCGTGTTTTCCATGGACTCCGACGGCACGCGGAAGGCCTGCACCACAAAGGTGATCATGAACACCACAATCACCAGGACGGAAGTGGCAAACTTGAGACCCGCGGCGCCATCGGCTGGCGAGGGACGAGCGGCGGGGGCACTCGGCGCAACCACCGGCAGCGAAGCAGCCTCAGTCTCCGTAGGCGGCTGTGTGGCAGGCACACTCCCGGCGGGCTGGACATGGTCAACGTCAGCATCATGGTGAGGCTGCGTGGCGTCCGGGGCGGCCAGGGCCACGGGTTCCTTCGGCGCTTCTGGTAGCTGGGTCATATGCTCTGGGTCTGCCCTTTTAGATGTTCCAGGGCCTGTTTGGCGGCCAGTTGTTCCGCTTTTTTCTTGGTCGCTCCCATGGCGCGAAAGACAAATTCCGGCTTGCTGTGGCCCAGATGGAAGATGCGCGCTTCCACGGTGAACATCTTGCGGTGGTCCGGACCCTCTTCCTTCACCGTGGCGTAAACCGGCTGCAGGCGCCCGCTGGATTGCAACAGCTCCTGCAGGGCGGACTTGTGGTCGGCCAGGATGAACTCGCTCTCGCTTTCCGTGCTGATGAGTTCCAGTTCCGGTCCCAGAATCTGTCCGATGATGAACTCCCGGGTTTTGTCCATGCCGGCGTCCAGGTACATGGCGGCGATGACCGCTTCCAGCGCGTCCGAAAGCAAGGTGGACTTGCTGCGTCCCCCGCTGCGCTCTTCGCCCTTGCCCAGCCGCAGATACCGTCCCAGGTCCAGGCGTGTGGCCACGCTCACCAGGTGCCCGGCGCTGACCAGATGGGCCTTGAGCTTGGAGAGCTGGCCTTCATGGAAAGAAGGAAAGCGCTCAAACAGGAGCTGGCTGGCCACCAGACCCAGCACGGCGTCGCCGAGAAATTCAAATTGCTCGTTGTCCTGGGTCTCGGTTTCGGCGCCGGCGGCCTTGGACTCTTCGTGCGCGTGCGAGCTGTGGGTAAGGGCGCGCTCCAGCAGTTCAGGACGGCGGAAGTGATGTCCCAGCACGGTTTCCAAGTCTTGCAAATCCGAATTCATTTCCATGCGGTGTGACTACTGCGGCGAAGTTCCGGCGCTAGCGGGTGCGCGGCCCGGTTTGCTGGTCAAGCCCAGGAGCTTTTCATGCTCCGCTTCCGCCAGACGCTGCAACTCGGGGTTGGTGCTGGCCAGTTGCAGTGCCTGCTCCACGGAGTGCAGGGCGGCCGAGTACTGTTTGCGATGGTCCTGGGCCAGCGCCAGATGGTACCAGATATAAGGGTCGGGCTGGACGCGATTGAGTTCAGCCGCGGCCTTCAAGTCTTTCTCCGCGCCGGCGTCGTCGCCGGTCTTCAGTTTCATGATTCCCAAAGCGGAATAAGCCATGGAACGCAACGCCGCTTTATAGGCGGCGATCTGGTCCCGGTTGGCTGCCGCCGGAGGCACGTACGCGCTGTCCATGGTCTGCAGGGCGCGGTTGGCGTTCTTCTTGATCTCGTCCACTTTGCGCGAACGATCATGGTCGGCCGGGTTGAAATTGTCGGCGACCACATAAGCGGTGATCACCAGGGCCGCGGTGTTGTCGGGATCCAGCGCCAGGGCTTTTTGGCCCATCAGCAGCACCCGCGCGGGATTTTCTTCCGCCTGGTAAGCGCGCATGGCGGCGGTATAAAGCGAAGGCAGCAGCTCACTGCCGGGATAGACGCCGGCAAAGTCGTCAGCGGCCTTTTCCATGGCGGCTCCGCCCCGGGCGGCGAAGGCGGCGTTGTAGTCATCGGCTTCTTGCTGGCTGCGGGCGTGGACCTGACGCGCCGGGTTTGCAGGACCGGTCCCCTGACCCCAGGCTGCGCCCGCGGTGACAGCCAACAAAACAGCGACGATGGACGTTATGGTCTTCATTGGCGAACGAATCTCTTGCTAGGGCTTACTTACCTCAAGCTTACTGGACTAAAGATGTGGTCCGGCAGGTATGTCTGCAGATGATGCATGCACATCTGCTACATACAAAATACTGCATTTACCTGGGAGACTGCGAGTTATTTGACACGGTCGTCGATGACCGGCTTCAGCAGCAGTTCCAGCCGCTCGCGCTCGCCCTGGGCCAGCTTGCCCAGCTCCTCTTCCGGCTTGGCATAGCGCTGAGCTTCTTTGACCGATGCCAGCGCGTCCGCGAATTTCTTCTGGTGGTCCTGGGACAGCGCCAGGTGATACCAGAGATACGGGTCAGGCTGGTTCTTGTTCAGCTCGGTGGCCGCTTTGAGTTCCTTTTCCGCTCCCGCATCGTCGCCGGTCTTCAAGGCGGTAATGCCCAGCGCCGCATGCGCCATGGACCGCAAGGTGTTCTTGTACGCCGCGATCTGCTCGGGACTCGAATTGGCGGGCGTAGCCAACCCGGTGTCAATGGTCTCCAAGGCATGGGCGGCGTTTTTCCTGATTTCGGCGATTTTCTTCGGGCGGTCAGGATCGGCGTCACTCAAGTTGTCCGACAACACGGTGGCGGTCAGCGCCAGCGCTACGGGATCGTTGGGATCCAGGGCCAGAACTTGTTCTCCCATGGCCACCGTCTTCGCCGCGTTGTTCTCCGTCTGGTATTCGTGCATGGCCTTGGAGTAGAGATAAGGGCGGAGTTCGCTGGCAGGATACTTGGCGGCAAAGTCCGCGGCGGTTTTTTCCATGGCCGCCCCGCCCGTGACGGCGTAGGCGGCGTTGTAGTCCTTGAATTCGGCCTGGGTCTTGGCCTCCGGCGGCTTCCGGCCCGCGGGTTGCGTCTGGCTGCTGAAGGACGTGGACGGCGGCTGCGCCGGCGCGAACGCCGCGAGGGCAACTCCAAGAAGAATAATGAATGGCAATCGAATCATCAATACGTAGTTCCTTTCGGCTTCTGGCTCGTGCCAACGTTGCTGCGCTCAGCGAGGTGGCTTGCGCTCCGGGGCGTAGGGCGCGTTGAGGCCCTTTTCGGCGGCGGACTTGGTATCGGCGGCGGGATCGCCCGCGTTCAGAGCAGCGCGATAGTGTTCCACAGCCACCGGCCGGTTGTCCTGGAAGTCATAGATCCGGCCCAGGTAGATATGGCTCCAGGCCAGGGTGCGGGGATCGTGCGCCGACTGCACCGTCTGTTCGAAGGCCAGGCGCGCTTCTTCCATGTTGCCGGCGCGGGTGGCCACGCGGGCCAGGATGAAGGTTGCGCGGGCCGGCTCCTCGCCGCCGCGATTGTTGCGCAGGACCTGCTCCGCCAGCTTCCTGGCGCCTTCCACATCACCGGAGGCGAGTCTCTGCTCCGCGTCGTCCAGCAGCTTGGATTGGGAAATCACGCGGGTCGCGCTGATCACCTCAGGCGTGGCCCGCGACGCGAACACCACATCACGCGCGCGCTTCCTCTCCTGCGGCACGTCCATTTGGCTGAGCATGCCGCCATAAGCGTCTTTCATGCCGGTGGAGCCTTTTTCAAAATCGGCGAGCGCATCATAAAAATAGCGGGTCAGCACAAAGCCCTCTTCCACCGACCGCTGCACCGTCTCATTGCGACCTCGCTCGTTGGACCGGGGAATCACCGTGCGCGTCTCAATCGCCCGGATCAGGCATTCGGTCACGAACAACGACACATCTTCTTTGAAGGAAACGCCCATGGGCGCGCCTTCCACCGCTTGCAGCAGCGGCTCAATGCGCTTCATCGCCAGCCCGTGCCGCAGGGCCATGGGCTCCAGCACAAAATGAAGATAGGTGTGGCGGATTTCCGCCAGCCGCACCGGGCTGTCTTTGGCCAGGGAGATCACCACGTAGTAATTGCTGCCGTAATTGCGCGAATCCACATGCGAGGGCGCCAGCATAGGCTCCAGGTAAACCACAAACCGCTGTCCGGGATAGTTGGCGAAAGGCAGCTTGAGGTAAGAATCAGCCTGCGTCAGCACGTCGGCGACGGGAGCATGCAACTGCTCCACCAGCGCTTTGTACTCGGCTTCGTGCTTGGTCCACAGGTCGTGAATGCCGGCCGCCGCATAAAACTTCTTGAGCAATGGAATTACGCCGAGAACATGTGCCGCGTCGGGGGAAAGGTCGGCTTCCGGGATGGTGGTGATGAACGTTGGCGGCCCGCTCAAGTTCAGCGCCAGCGAGATGTACTGCGTGACGTCACTTTGCGTGTTGCCGGCCTGATGCTCGCGCTGGAAGAAGCAGATGGCGTCGCGCGCGCGCGCGGCTTCCGGCGATTTCTCCAGCGCGGCTTGCACCTCCGCGCGCACCGTGCGGCGCAAGGGCAGGGAATTGTCCAGACCAGCGTCATAGGCGCAGGCATTGAGCGCCGTGGCCACGGTGAAGAAGGTCTCGCTCACTTCGAGTTGGGCTTTGGTCGTCTGCGCCGAACACGCCGCCGCAGTGGCCAGGACCATCAGACAAGCGATCAGCCGTGGACGATTTGCCTTCAGGACTCCCCTCCAGATGTGCGGGAAAATTCAAGTTTAGGCCGGACAAGGCTTGGGGTCAATTCGGCGACTTCCAATCATGCGGCCCCGGTCGCTGCGGCAGAGCGTCGGCAATTTTTCGCGGCGAGGCGCGGGTATCGCTATCCCTTCACGTTGATATGCGAGAAGGAGATGATGACCCTGCCGGCCACCGGACGTCCGAAGGACTGCGCGGGTGCGAAGACGGTGAACAACAGCGCCCGGTTCAACTGCTGGTGCATTTGCTCATCGTCGCGCCCGGAGAGGATGCGGAAGTTCTCCACCCGGCCGTAGGCGTCCACATAAGTTTCCACCACCAGCGGAGTATCCAGGACCAACTGGTTTTCCGCGTCTGACATCTCCAGTCGCGGCGGAGTGTACAGCAAGGTTGGGACGTCAGTTTCCGCAGCGACTTGCGACGGCACCAATGCGCCAAACAGCATGGCAAAGAAGATGATGGCCGTAAAAATACCGGCGGTTGCGGGAAACATAAAGGCGCTGAACAGGTTTTCCACGTGGACCCAGTATCCGCCCCATGGGCTGCTGTTGCGGCGCGAGCGTTCGCTGGCCGCAGCGATCTTGATCCTGCGCGCCAGGTCCGCCGGCGCCTGCTTGGGGCCGAGAGAGGAAACCAGAGACCGCGTCTGCTCCAGCTTGGCGAATTCCTGCGAACACCCGGCGCACTCGCGCATGTGTCCCGACAGCTCTTGCATCTCCGCGCCGCTCATGGCGCCATCCAGGTAGGGGGAGAACCGGGGGCGTGTTTCTGCGCATTTCATAGTTACATCTCCACTTCCGGCTGGACTGTGAAACCGGCGGAGGATTGTTTCTCCCGCGCGCGGCCGCTGCCAGCGTGTTCTGCGCCCAGTTCGCGAACAAAAGGTTCCAAACGCTTCTTCAGCGCGTCGCGCCCGCGAATCAGACGCGACTTTACGGTTCCCAGGGAAATCTGCAGTACTTCAGCAATCTCTTCGTAGGCCAGGCCTTCGATATCGCGCAGCACCAGCGTGGTGCGATACGGCTCCGGCACCTGCTTCAATTCCTGCTCCACGCGCAACTGGATTTCACGATGGGCCAGGTGTTCCAACGGAGATTCGCCGGGATCGGCCAGCACGTCGCCCAGGCCGAAGGAGTTGCCTTCGTCGTCCACGCGCGATTCCATGGAGGTTTCCTTGCTCTTGTGACGGAACCACCAGCGCCGCTTGTTGGACGCCTCATGAATGGCGATGCGGTACAGCCAGGTCTTCAGGCTGCAGGCACCGTTGAAATGACGGATGCCGCGAAAAACTTTCAGGAAAACTTCTTGCGTGGTGTCCGCGGCGTCCGCCGGGTCAGTGAGGATGCGATACACCAGGCTGTAGATGGGCTGGTGATAGTGGTTGACCAGCCAGTTGTATGCCTCCTCGGAACCCGCTTTGAGTTCCGCGACAATAGAAGCTTCTGCCGTTCGCACGGCAATCGCACTGGCCAGATCACCCACTGATGTTGCTGCTCCCGCCATTTTCCTCATGGCGTCACCCCAACGTTAACAGGATTAGGGTACCGCTACAACACTTTCGCAAAGTAACCGCCGTAACCCCAGTAACTTAACCTTCTGGAGATAGGGCAATCCTGTAAGAGATAGACCCCAATTTGAGGCAAAGGTTCCCGGAAAGCGGCATTGTTCGGATACCTGGGTACGCTATTTGGGCGCCGGCGTGGGAACCGCCGCCGAAGCCGTAGCCGCCGTTGTTTTGGTTGAAGCCGGCTTGACTGAAGCTGTCTTGGTTGATGCCGGTTTGGCTGATGCCGTTTTGGCCCCCGCCGCAGGCGGGCTTGCCTTAAGTGAAGCTGACGCCGGACTCGGCTTGCCTGACGCCGAAGCCGCGCTGGGCTTGCCCGTAGCCGAAGGCGGGTTTGCCTTGCCCGAAGCTGCCCCATGCTTGCCCGGAGCGGGGGTCGCCGCGGGCTTGGCAGGCGACGTGGAAGTCTTTTTCTTTGTTGGTTTTGCGGGCTTGCCCGAGACTTCCTCTACGATGATCTTGCGGCCTCCGCCGGCGGACTCGCCCTCGGCCGAGGAAACCGCGTTGGGCGACGGCTTGGGCGGCGTCTCCAGCACCAGCGCCGTCTGCTCAATGTAGCTGGAGAGGCCTTCGCGCGCCGAGTCCAGCGCCGCTGCGTCTTCGGCCAGCGGGTCATATTCTTCTTTGCGGCCCAGGCTGCCGGCGGCGTCGGCCAGGGAACTCAAGTATTCGTACACCACGTTCACGTCATGGTAGAGCTTGAACGCCGACGACACGCTGCCCCGGCTGTTCTGCACGTCACTGATCAAGCCGGGCACCGCGTAGGTGACGTTGCGCTGCAAAGAGCTGGCCAGCTTCTGCAGCTGCTCTTTCTGGTCGGCGTCGGTGCGCCATTTTTCAATGCGCAGCCGGGCGATGTTGGCGTTCATGGACAGCGTGGCTTTTTGGATCTGGCCGATCACCGTTTCCAGCTTGGGCGGCGCCTTGGCCGACGTCGCTGCCAGGGAGCCCGCGGGTTGAGACGGCGGTTGCGAAGACGCTGTTTGCGACGACGACGGCTGAGTTGACGGCGGCTGAGATGATGGCGGCTGAGTTGACGACGCCGCGCCGCGTGGCGACGATCCCGGCTGCGCAGGCTGGGCCGCTGCGACCGGCTGCTGCCGGGCACTCTGCGGCTGGGCCGCAAGCCCGGTCACACTTACTGCCATAAAACCAGCGACCACAAAAGCGGCCACGGCAAGGGTCTTGGTCATTCGCTCTCCGTCACTGTCTTAATCTTACAGCCTGCAACTTAAGATGAAAGCCTCAGGCCGGGAGTTTCCTCTTATTCCGGCGTATTTCGGCCAGTTTTGGGCCCGTTTACGATTCATTCGGACCGGCTTTGCTGCCATCTCCGTCCGCCGACGCCGCCACAGACACTAACGATCCACCCCAGGAAATACTGTCCACTAGGATACACAAAAGCGACTGGTGATCGGTGCACTTCGCTCCTGCATTTTTCTTTGTCTCTCCCAATCCCGGCGATTTTGGCAATCATGGCAATTTTGGCAATCTTCTCCGATCCGTGTCATCAGCGTTCACCTGTCCCGGCGCTCGCCCCGGCTTGCCGTGGGTGCCGTGGATCAGCGGTAAGGTTTTTGCCCTTCCGATTCCGGCGATATCCCGCCGCCCCGTGGCTGGCCACGCCCGTGTGGCGCCGCCGCCCTCGGCGGTGAGGTTCTGTCTTTTCCGATCAGTGCCATCAGCGTTCACCTGTCCCGGCGCTCGCCCCGGCTTGCCGTGGGTGCCGTGGATCAGCGGTAAGGTCTTTGCCCTTCCGATTCCGGCGATGTCGCGCGATGTCGGCGATTCCGGCGATCTATGAACTCTCTCGTTAACAACTAAATCGTCATCCCACCCCCACCCCTCCCCATACTCGTTTGTTGCAAACAAAGACAGTTCCGTCATTCGACCCAACGGTCACCCAAGTGTTAACTAACTGATAAATTCTCCTCTTAACCAACTGATTCTTTGCGTACTTAGCGTCCTTTGCGGTAAACCTTCGGGTTTATGGTTTCTGCCCTTGGCTGATGGTTGACTCACCACCTGGGACTATCAATCGCTCACCGCCAGTAGCACTTTAGATAAAACTACTATTATATAATTTGTTCGCCTATGAATCAATGGCGAAATAGGACGATGTACCGTTTTCGAGTCACCGAAACTCGTCTGGCGCAGCTCCCTTTCGGGTCACCGAAACTCGTGGAGCGCAGCCGCCCTCGGCTGCGGCTTTTTGTTTCATTGACTGTAAACGGCCATCTTCGCGCCTCGGCTGTTCACAGTGGAAGAGTGGCTCATCGTACCCGCGGGACGAACACCAGTCCCGCCAGGACGCCCGATAGTCTAGAGAATCGACGAGAGAACAGCGATCAAAGGCGACGCGGTGTGCCAGTCCCCAAAAGGGGACGATTGGTAGTAGCCCGCCGTTTCAACGGCGGGAAAGCTAAGAAAAGACCTCTCCCTCTCTGCCGCAGGCCCGCGCGCAGCGAAGCGGAGCGCACAGCGGATCATGGTGAATACGTATTGTGAAAGCGGCTGTTCTCGATATACTCATCGTGTGGGTGCGCGTCCTACCCGCCCAACAAGCAATGACAGATCGTTGTGTCACCCATCTACTGCCGGACGACCCCACTACGCATGACGTGTTCGGTTCTCACCAGCGCGTTGCCTCCGCGATTGCGGAGTTGATCAAGTCTGAGAAAGTTGGGAAAACGGTAGCTATTACTGGCTCCTGGGGTTGCGGCAAATCCAGTGTGCTGCGTATGGTTCGACAGGATTTGAGCCAAGTTGCTGACGTCTTTATCTTTGACGCCTGGGCGCACGAAGGGGATCCTTTACGGCGAACGTTTCTGGAGCGGCTGATTGACTTTTTATGGCCCGATAAACCTGATCAAGAAGTTGAGCAACTTAAGAAAGATCTCCTGCTACGTAAGAAAACGAAGGATGATACGGCGACTCCCGTCCTGACAATGGAAGCTAAAGTCGTGGGTCTTTCATTGCTTATGGTACCGGCAGGGCTCGCGATGTTCGCGGCGATGGTTAGGATACAGAAGGTATCGTGGGATTACCTAAGCCTGGGCCTATTACTAGCCCTGCTGCCGATAGTCATATTAGTGCTATTGACTCTTGGGGCGGGTCTTCGCTCGGTTGTGCTGTCTCTAAAGGTACGAATCTCATGGCGGTTCCTGGTCCCGCTGACAAGTACGGCCGTTGCAATCCTCGGGGTGATTGCCTACCGGAATAGAGGTCCCCTGATTTCAGTCCTCAGGTTGCTTTTATCGCACTGGGCAATCGGATTGATATGCATGTTGGCAGCTCTTGCGGTCATCATGTCCGCAATCTTACGGTCGACGGCCACTTTTGCAAATATATTTCCGCTTTTACTTAACCGAACTGTCACTACAAGTCGATCAGAATCAGTCGAATCCGTAGATCCTTCTTCTGTAGAGTTTCAGCGCTGGTTTGCTTCTATCGTGGACATCTACAAACGCAGCAGCAAGACCAACCGGCTTGTGATAGCGATTGATAACTTGGATCGCGTAGATCCTGGCATGGCACTCCAGCTTTGGTCTACGATGCGAACATTTTTCGAGTTTGATTTCGATGACAACCCCTGGGCTAGGTGTATCTGGCTTCTAGCGGCTTTTGATGTAAATGCCCTCCGCCGACTTTGGCCAAGCTCTGACGGTTCAGCTGAAGCCTTCGTCAAAAAGACATTTCAAATCTCTTTTGCTGTGCCGCCTTTAGTGCTACTCAAACGAGATGACTTTCTTCTGAAACAGCTCAGGGCAGCGTTTCCATTCCACAACGACCCGCAATTCCAGAAAGTGATTCTGTTGTACGGTCTGGAACACATTGGTGAAGTCTCAACTCCGAGAGAAATCACCAACTTCGTCAATTCTGTTGGCTCTATTCACCGGCAATGGTTCGACGATATCCCCTTGGTGCAACAAGCCCAATACGTCATAGCTGCCAGCGCCAGCGACGGTGCCGATGTCACAAATGTTCTCACCGCCGCTGCCGCACCTCCTGAGAGTCCCGAGGAAATTGTCGGGACTGACTGGCGCGACGCCCTCGCGGCAATCCACTTCAGCGTGCCTATAGCCGATGCCGCCCATGTGTTCATGTCAGGGCCACTGGTTAAGCAGCCTGACCACAGGTGATGTTACGAAGCTTTCACAACTAGCCAGCATTAGAGGATTCAGCCGCATTTTGTCGGATGTTGTCATCCGCAATTCAGCCCTTTGGCTCAACAGTGGGCAAACTCAGAATCTTACCAATGCTGTGCTGGCGCTCAACTCGGTGACAGTCGACGAAAACGACGAGGGCATCAAGACTGCGTGGCGATGGTGGACCGACGCGGCTTCTCGAATGGAAAAGTGGGCACCTGTGACTGCCCAAACTGGGAACGCTCTTTCAGTTCTTATCAAGAGATCAAAAGATACAGTCCAAATTGGAAATCTGCTGAAATCGGCAGGTAGGACTATTCCTCGCACATCAGAGGGCGCTGTTGATAACTCTGACTCGGCTCTCAGGAAGTATGTTTCGGACATGAAACCCATCCTCGAATTTCTGCCGCGTCTACCCGAGAATGCCGAATTAATTGTAGGCGGATCGGGACGCACGTATGTAAATCTGTTGATCGCAGGAAAAGCAGTCCTACGTGATCAGTTCTATACCATTGCCCCACGAATAAGAGCGCAAAACCCTGATGAGATTACTGATGTATTGGGAGAGATGGTGCGCAGTATCCAAGTAACCAAAGACTTTCCTCAAATGGTTGCGATCCTGTCCTCGCATTCCATGCATTTGTTGTGGCAACCAGTCATAGAGGCGATCGAGTCAATATTCAGCAATACAAATAACAATTTCCTCCAGGTCGGATACCAAGCTTCGCTCGAGGCCGCGCTGGTACTCACCAACTCGGATCCGGCAGCAATCAAAATGCTGCAGACGTTGGCAACAAAGGGGAGTCTGCACCACAATCTGGCGCTAGCTGAATTTGTGAACACGCGCGCCGGGTCGGTCACCGCGCTGATTCTTCTGCTCTTCGGTTCTGCCGATCCAACGGAATGGCCCGGTCGTGCAAGGGAAGGCGCGCATTGGTTTTCAGAATGGCTAAATGCACCAGTGCGAAAGCCTGGCGAGACCAAAGCGGTTGCAGACTTGGCTATTGAATTTTCGCAAGTGCAACGGTTGCAAGGAATAAGGGATCGTTCGAAGAAGGTATCGCCAGCAGTCTCGGCGATGTTGCACGTTTTGGAAAGATGAGTCTAACTTGAACTGAAGAGTTCTCTTCTTGCGCTCCGCTTCGCTGCGCGCAGGCCTGCGGCGCATGGAAACTTAATTCATTGATAAGGCGTATCTGATATGAAACCCAAGATGTAAGGAGATCCGATCAGAAAAGAGCAGCGGAAATGTCTTTGCCGACTTGGGACTCCCACATCCAGAGCAGGAGCTGCTAAAGGCCAAGCTGCTGTTGCAGACTCGCCGCCTGCTCAAGAAACGCGGGATCAAGAAACCTCCGCGCTGAACCCCTGCCGTCCGTGCTCCTCTGTGCCCTCCGTGGTTATCTCTCCCGACGCATGTGCAACCCTTTGCACACCGCAAAACTTTTTCAGCGCGTTCCAACAACCTGACAGCATCCCAAGCTATGATGAATCCACGCCGCTCGGGTTTTGACGGATCTTTCACGTCCAGTTGGAGTACTCACAGCATGTTGCGTTCGCGGAGCTTGAGTTTTGTCTCAGCCGTCGTCCTCTCACTCAGTTGTATTTCGCTCGGTCTCGCTCCGCAGCTTCTCGCCCAAGCCACATGGAGCCCCATCGTCACTGTGGGTCCGGGCTACGTGGACAGCTCCACCCGCCAGGTCGTCCGCACGGCGGGCGACGTAGTCTACGTGGTCACCAACGCCAGCGGATTTGATGGTGGCACGGCGCTGTCGTCCGTCCGCGTATATAAAGGTTCGCCCGCGGGCGTGTCGACGAGCTTCACCGAGATGGACGCGGCGCATCGTCCCAACAACGGAACCAGAATCGGCGGGGTGGAAGCCAAGCTTGTCGGCGCTGACCACTTCATACAGATCGTTTATGAAGACATCAGCGCGTCGCAGACCAAGTACGTGAAGTTTGATACCACCACGGACCTGTGGGGGACTCCGGAAGTTGTGGGCCCGCTGAACGGGCAGAACACGCTGAATCGCTACCACGAAAAGACCGGGCTGGCGCTGGACGCCGCCGGCCTGCCGCACGTGATCACCGGCGGCACCAATGAAGCCGTGTATTACACCAACCGGACGAGCGGCGCGTGGTCAGCGCCGCTGGTGGTGGGCGGCAGCAGCGCGTGGGAGCATCCTTCCATGGCGTTCGACACCGCGGGCGTGCTGCATGTCGCGTTCTATGACTTTGCCTCCAGCATGTTCTACCGCAACCGCTCGGCCGCCGGAACGTGGAGCGCCACGGAGACGATCACCGCCACCGCTTCCAACAGCCAGTCGGACGAATCGCCTTCGCTGGCGATAGATTCCACGGGAAGGATTGTGGTCGCGTACATCAACGGCGATTTCACCTTCCACTATCAACTGGCGCGACGCACCGCGGCCAACACTTGGACCGACATCAGTCCCACGGCGGCGGTGGCCGGGCACTCTCCCGGCGTTTACATTGACGTGGCCGACAATCTTTACGCCATGGAAGGCCACGACCTCACGGCCATTCAACCTTCCGTGGAGATACGGTCCGCCGCGGGCGCGTGGGGCGCGTACTCCATTCTGGCCACCAGTCCGCCCACGCGCGATGGCAGCGCGTCCGTCCGCTGGGACATGTTGTGGCCGGGAAACACCGCGCATGTGGATTGGGTGAACATGGATGAATCCGGCGTGGATGCGTCCGGCAACCACTACGGCGTGACTTATTACTTGCACGGCGCGGTGAGCGGAACTGCGCCTCCGCCGCCAACGCCAACTCCAACGCCTACACCCACTCCCACGCCGACACCGACTCCGCCTCCGGGTTCGACGTTTGCTTTGACTCTGCTCTCGGGTTCCGTCTCCATCACCGCGGGACAGGGCGCGAACATGACGCTGACCATCGGCGCCAGCGGAGGCTTCAATCAGACGGTCGCGCTGAGTTGTACCGGCGCGCCCGCCGGAGCCACGTGCGGAGTCTCGCCGGCTTCGGTGAACCCCAACGGCGGCAGCGCCACAGCGCAGGTTTCGATTACGTCTACGGCACGCACCGCGTCGGTTTGGCTGCCGCCGGCTCCGCGGAACTTGTGGCCGACGGTCGTCGTTGTGCTGGCCGGCATTGGCTTGCTGGGTCTGGGCTTTGCGTTGAAGTTCACGCGGATTCGCCGGCCGCGACTCGCGCTGGCTTCTCTCGGGCTGGCTGCTTTGTGCCTGATGCTGGGTTGTGGAGGCGGCAGCAGCAATACGGTTACGTCGGGCGGCGGAGGCGGCACACCTCCCGGGACGTTCAGCCTGATCGTTACTGGCACTTCAGGAACGCAAAGCAAGTCCACCACGCTGACGTTGGTCGTAAAGTGAAGACCAAAGCGAAATGAGGCTGTGCGGACAAATGTCGTGAAGCGATAAAAGACCACCTACGCGGTTCGAGCATGCAAAAGTGAGAGATCGCTAATTGGGCAAAAAGCTGGCAAAGGCGCTCCATGGCATATGCAAAACCTTGCATCATCGGGACCTGGAACCTTTATTAATCACTAAACCAATGCCGCGTTTAACAGACTGAAAAGGCTGCATTAAGTTGCAATTGTCACAGCCGTGCGGTGACTCCGGGGTTTGGATGCTCAATTGCCCCTAGTTCTAGCTCAGGAGCACCACCATGAAAAGGTTTGGATTCCTCTTGCTACTGGCATTTATGGTTTGCCTGGCTACGCCCAGGGTGTGGGCGGACGACGATAGTCATCACAGAACCAATGCTCTGGAAATGGGCGCGATAGGGCTGGTTGCCGCCTCGGTGACGGGCGCGGGCGTGTACCTGCTGCGTCGTCGTCGCCAGTAATTTGCCTGGGCTGAGAACAAGAACGCTCTGATGCATCCGTACTCTCCACCCTCGGGGCCGGGAGCTCCACGGGACTCGAGGGAGCGCCCGGCTGCTTCGCTCGTGGCGCGGCTCCGGGCCGAGCCGTTTCTGCTCGCGATGGCCCTTACCCTGGCTGCGCTGAGCATCGCTTACCTGATTGTCCCCGGATTGAGCAACCTAACGCCTCTGCTGGCCTGCGCATTTCTGCTGACGCTTCTTGTCCAGCGGCTGCGCAGTGCTCCTATCCCAGAGCCCGTAGGTGTTGCACCCGTCGAAGACGCGCCTGCTCTTCTGCCGGCTTCCATCATCAGCCGCTGGCGGGTTTTTCTTTTCTTGTTTCTCGAAGCCGCCGTCTTCCTGGGGATATGGTTCCTGCCCAGCTCGTCTGCCGCACATGAGCCGGGATTTGTTTCTGCCGCGGCCCGCTATGCCGTCCTGCTGCCTCCGCTGGTCTTGCTGCCGTGGCCTGCATGGTTGCGCTCGGTGCGCGCGTATCGCGCTGAATGTCTGGCGGCGTTGCTGGCGTTGCTCACGTTCTTCCCGCATCGCGCCTTCATGGCCGCATGGCCGCAGTATTCCCAGGCGCTGGGACACGCGGTGTATTTTCTCTCGCGCCCGTTCGTCGCCTTCCTGCAATACGTGCCGGGCGCAACGCCCACTCTGGCTGGCCCCAGCCTGGACGTAACGATTCTATTCGGCTGCAGCGGCCTGCAAGCCATCAAGCTGTTTCAGATCCTGTTTGCGCTGGTGCTGATCGTGGACTGGACAAGGCTCAACCGCCGCCGTGCTCTCGTTGGCTACGCGGCGGGTTGGGCGATCGCGCTCTCTGCGAACTTGGTCCGGATCGTGCTGCTGGTGGTCCTCGGCAACCGGCTCTCGCCTGATCTGGTCATCCGTCTTCACTTCGGCGCCGGATGGGTGTTCTTCGCCGCGGTCTTCTCTGCTTGTCTGTGGCTGTCTTATGACTGGCTGTGCGGACGCGGCAGCCCACTCAGCGCGTCCCAAGAACACAGCCGCTTGCAGGTCGCACCTGGCGCGGTCGAGTAGGCATGCGAAGCTCCTGGCATCGAAGAGCTTTGTGGTTCGCCTCCCCGATACGCTGTTACGGTTTTTCTTTCCGATCGCGGCGATGTCGCGCGATTTCGAGCGATCCCGGCGATCTCCTTAGTCCATCACCGGGCTGATGATGATGTCCTGCGGCTTTTCCGTGGGGAATCCGGCCTGGCGAACTTCCATGGCCACCTGCGCCCAGTGGTGGACGCTGTGCAACATCGCCTGCGCCAACAGCTTGCGGTTTGACGCCGACACCGGCCCAAACGCCTGCTTCTGGCGCAGACTTTCGTCGGTGGCCGATGCGATGTACTTCGCCAATTTCTGCTGGGCGTCATGATGGAGGCCGCGCAGCATTTCCAGCGGCGGGGCTTGCGGCTTCTCCTTCGGTGGCGGCGTAGGATCACCCAACACTCGGTTCGCAAAAAACTGCTCGACCAGGAACACATGCGCCACCAGATCGCGCAGCGTCCCGGTCTTCCCGCCCACGTCCACATCCAAAGCCTTGGGGTTTTGCTCAAAATAGTTGAGCCAGCGCTGCGCCAGGTAATCGGTGTAGGCCAGCAATTCGCGGAAAGTGATGGCAGGTTCTTGGGAGCTCATGGCATGAGTGTAATGCCATCGTTGGATCGGTAGTGGGTCAGTTTATTGAAAACTGACCCACTCGCCTGTATCAGCGTCTAGCGATTCGCTCGCGAATCGCGGGCCTTTAGGCAGACGTTCATCGCGCCAGCGATGAACCCTTATCCAACTGACCCACACGGCCTTTCGATGTTACGCTCATTTTCTATCCGGCCCGTGGTCGCAGGAGACCGGCCCGTGGTCGCAGGAGATCATGGCTTGCTTCTTTTCACCGTTCACGCCATCTTGATAGTTCACGCCGCCATGAGGAGAGCGCACATGCCCGTCTACGCCATCGCCCAGTTGACCATCACTGACCGCGCCGTCTACGACCGCTACCAGTCGCGCTTCATGGGCGTGATGAGCCGCTACCAAGGACGCGTGCTCGCCGCCGACGAGCATCCTCAAGTCATTGAAGGCACGTGGGACCGCGAGAAGGTCGTGCTGCTCTCGTTCCCCGATGAAGCAGCGTTTCGCGAGTGGGCGGAATCGCCTGATTATCAGGAAATCTCCAAAGACCGCAAAGGCGGTTCAACAGCAGTGGTGCTGCTGGTAAAGGGATTCGGTGGCGGCGGTTAGAAGAAAGCGGAGATCACCGGCGTACATTCGAACTCATGGATGGGCGGTTCCGAGGGTTCAACCACGCACTTAAGTATGTCGTCCTGAGCATAGCGACGCTGCGCAGCATGGCGTCGCGAAGTCGAAGTTGAGCCGTTTTGCGGGCGTTGGTCGGGGCCCCCAGCGCGTGCCGTTCTTGCACGTGATGGGTTGATCGTTTGAGCCCGCAGGCGAAATCCCGAGCGCAGCCGAGGGAGCTCCGAAGGACCCCGAGAATCTGTCCCTTACCATGCCGCGACGGTGAGTTATCACCGACAGCTCTGTTCTCCAACAAAAACCAGAGTGCATTGCTGGCGTCCGCGTTACACCGGTCCGGCGAACGGCTTGCCGCACTCCAGGCACCTGCTCTTTGACTTGGATGTAATCAGCCCGCAAGACGGGCACATTCTTTGTGATCCGTAGCTGGCGATCTGTGGCCTGAGCCCGCGCGACCGATTGTAGAGCATCAGCGCGGCCAGCACGAACATGATGAACAGACCGGCATACAACATCGAAGAGTTGATAATTGCGTTCATAAACGGCTCGCCTTCCTGGTCCTGCCCGGCGCCCGTGCGCCCGGCTTGCCGTGTGCACGCTTGCAGCACGCACACCAATGCAGAGAAGTATTCGATGGGCTCATTCGAATGGACCCTTCAAATTTCTATCGGTTTCGCAGGGACCATCGCGTGAAGAGGGGTCGGCAACGCGACAGAGAGATGCGGAAGAGACTCTTTAAGCCTAGTCTTCTGGACGGGCGATAGCAATAAGATTCGATGGGAAGGACGCGTTGCGTGAGGGGCGCGGTGCCCCATCTTGTTGCAAAGAAGCGATTTTCAGCTTCAGAGCGAAAAGGTGGAAAGCGCAGCCGCGTTAGTCCGAACACTGTTCGAACCGGCCCCAACTTGGTATTCCTGTTCCTCTTTTCTTGGTCTGCTAGGATCGCAACCCGCTATGACCTTAGTCATCTTGGTTGAGTAGTTACCTTGACTCAAACCTTCATCACTTTTTCTATAATTGGTGGAAAATTCCCTCTTCCCTCGAGAATGCAAACTTGCTCACGGAGCAGCATGAACGTGGAGATAGACAGCGTGTGTGAGGCCCAGATAGAGGGCATTCCCTTTGCCAGGAATGTATATCCCATGTGGGTTTTCGACAAGGAAACCCTTGCCTTTCTTGAAGTAAATGATGCTGCAGTCCTGCAGTATGGCTATTCCCGCAGCGAATTCCTGACCATGAAGATCATCGAGATCCGTCCGCCGGAAGATGTACCGGAGTTACTTCGGCGAACCCGCGTTCTGCGAAACACCGGCCCAACCACAGGAGCGCAATGGCGCCACAGGAGCAAGCGCGGAGCGGTCTTTCCGGTAGCGATCACCAGTTGGGACCTGACTTTTCGGGGACGCCCCGCCGAACTCGTCCTGGCTCGAAGAGAAAGATCCGAGTAGTTTCTGCAGCACGATTGTGGTAAACACCACGCCGGCCATCCTCGTGTGGTTGCGCGAGTGATGGCCGGCTTTTGTTTCAGAGCCCTGGGCAGTTTCGCTGGGGGCCTTGAAAAACGAAACCTTGAAAAATCAGCAGCTGTGAACATCAGCAGCGGACGATGTTCTCCGCCTCAATTCCTTTCGTCGCGTTGCGCGTGTCCACCACCAGGCTGGCTTCGCGGACGATCTTCGCGTAGTCGTAGTCCGAGTGGTCGGTCACGATCAGCACCGCGGCATACTGCGCCAGGTTATCGAGCGGCGTGTTGTGCATCTGCAGATCGTATTTGCGGCCGCGTCCCACATATTCGAAGTAAGGATCGTTGTAGAAAACTTCCGCACCTTCTTTTTGCAGCAGCTCAATCACGGTGAGCGAAGGTGATTCGCGCAGATCGTCAATGTCTTTTTTATATGACACGCCCAGCACCAGCACCTTGGAGCCGTTGAGCGTCTTCTTCTGCTTGTTCAGGGCTTCCAGCGTGGTGCTCACCACGTGGTAGGGCATACTCAGGTTGATTTCGCCCGCCAGTTCGATGAAGCGCGTGCGGAAGTCGTACTCCTTGGCTTTCCATGAGAGATAGAACGGGTCGAGCGGAATGCAGTGCCCGCCGATGCCCGGCCCGGGATAGAACGGCTGGAAGCCGAACGGCTTGGTGGAAGCCGCGGCGATCACGTCCCAGATGTTGATGTCCATGCGCATGCACAGCAGCTTGAGTTCGTTCACCAGCGCAATGTTCACGCAGCGATAGATGTTTTCCAGCAGCTTGGTCATCTCCGCCACTGCCGGTTTGGACACCGGCACGGTCTTGTTGAAGATAGTCCCGTACACGCCGCACGCAATCTCCGTGGCTGTGGCGCCGAACCCGCCCACAACCTTCGGAATATCGCGGCGCGCTACCGTGTCGTTGCCCGGATCTTCGCGCTCCGGCGAGAACGCCACATAGAATTCTTTGTCGGACGCATGGCCGTTGCGGCAAGCCTTCAGGCCGCTGGGATTCTTCTCCAGGATCGGGATCAGCAGTTCTTCCGTCGTCCCGGGATACGTGGTGCTTTCCAGGATGATCATCTGCCCGGCATGGATATAAGGAGCAATGTTCTCCGCCGTTTTGATGATGTAGCTCAGGTCCGGCTCATGATGGTCATTGAGCGGCGTGGGCACGGCGATGATGACAACGTCCATCTGCGCGATGCCGGCGAAATCGGCCGTAGCTTTGTAACCGTTGGCTTGCGCGGCCTGGATCTCCGTGGCCGGAATGCGGACGATGTAGCTTCCGCCGCTGTTCAGGGTCTTGACCTTTTCCTGGTCCACGTCAAACCCGGTGATGGCGAACTTCTGCTCGCTGAACAACAACGCCAGCGGCAGACCCACGTAGCCCTGTCCAATGATCCCGATCTTCGCGCTGCGGTTTTCGACTTTGCTCTTAAGCAGCGCCGCACTGCCTTGAAACGACGTGCCCTGTAACGATGAATGAGTAGTAGTAGTCATAGCAGCCTTTAGGAGTGCATTTTAGGTGCCAGCGCCGGGGGCCTCAAAGATGCGCAGATAACCATCCTGAAGCCCAGTGCTTTCAATAGTATACAGCTTGCCATCACGAGGCATCTGGGCCAGCGACATACGGCCCTCAAGTGGCCACAGCGTCGCGATGTGCAACTGTTTGCGGCTTTGGGGACCATCTGGCCCTCCTCGCATCCCCGTGAGTTCCTGCGACTTCCCCGCATAGTGAAAGTGTTTTCACCTATCGTCATGCGGCGCCTTGCCCCAACTTGCCGTATCGCTTGAAACCACAGCACTTAGCTCAGTTCCGGACATCGGCCCCCAATGATGTTTGGAGAGCAGAATGCTTATCAGAGAGGTGGATACAAAACTAATCGAGGGGAAGGTTCTCATAAATCATGGCTACGGCAGCAGTTGCTCAGATGACAGTGCCCATCCTGGACCTGAAGGCGCAATACGCCACCATTAAGGATGAAATCCAGGCTGCGATCAACAGCGTCCTTGAAAACCAGCATTTCATCCTGGGCCCGGAAGTAAAGGCCCTGGAAAAAGAGATTGCCGAGTATTGCGGCGCCAAGTATGCCGTGGGTGTGGCCTCAGGGACTGACGCCCTCATCCTCGGTCTGCGCGCTTGCGGCGTGGGCCCCGGCGATGAAGTCATTGTTCCATCGTTTACTTTCATCGCCACCGCCGATGCAGTCAGCCTGCTGGGCGGCGAGCCGGTCTTTGCCGATATTGATCCCGACACCTACAATCTTGATCCCAAGGCCGTGGAGCGGCGCATCACCCGCAGGACCAAAGCCATTGTCCCCGTCCATCTTTACGGCCAGTCGGCGGACATGGACCCCATCCTGGACCTAGCCAAAGCCCATCACCTGAAAGTGGTGGAAGATACCGCGCAGGCCATCGGCGCCACCTATAAAGGACGCAAGACCGCCTCCATGGGCGACGTAGGCTGCATCAGCTTCTTCCCCAGCAAGAACCTGGGTGGTTACGGCGACGGCGGCATGGTCGTCACCAACTCTGAGGAAGTTGCCCGGCATCTGGCTTCGCTGCGCGCGCACGGCAGCACCAAAAAATATCTCAGTGACGAACAGGGTTGGAACAGCCGTCTGGACGAACTGCAAGCCGCCATTCTGCGCGTGAAACTCCGCCATCTTGACCAGTGGAGCATTCAGCGCCGCGAAGCCGCCCGCCGCTATGACGCGCTGCTGCAAGGGCTGCCCAGTGTCGTCACGCCCAAGCGCAACGGCTTCGGCGACCACGTTTTCCATCAGTACACCGTGCAGGTTCCGCAGCGTGACCAGATGCAGAAACGCCTGGCGGAAGCCGGCGTCACTACCATGGTCTATTACCCGCATGCAATTCACCTGCAGCCGATCTACGCGTCCCTGGGCTATCGCGAAGGCGACCTTCCGGTGACCGAAGCGGTCTGCAAAAAGGTATTTTCGCTGCCCATGTTCCCTGAACTCACGCCGGAGCAGAGCGAATACGTGAGCAACGCCTTGGCGCGCGCGCTTGAAGGATAAACGACAAGAGACGAGAAACTCTGTGGCTGAAACTGGACTCAACCTGGGCGGTGAAATGAATCAAGGAACAACTGCGGCTCCGTACGTGCGGGAAAAATTCAAGTTGCTCAACCGCAGCTACGGCAGCACCCTGGTGCGCATCGGCGCGCATCACGTGCCGCGGCGCAGCCTGATCCTGGCGGCCAGTGAAAGTTTCCTGATCATGTTCGCCCTGGCCGCAGCCACCGCCTTGCGGTTCGTCAACCTGCGCACCGCTCTCGAGTACCTTTCCCAGCCGGAGAACTGGCTGCGCTTTGCCCTGGTCACCGTGGTCTGCCAGCTCTCGCTCTACTACAACGACCTCTATGAGACCCGCGCGGTCAGCACGCGCGGCCTGCGGCTGGTGCGGGCCTTTGCCGCCATGGGCATCGCGCTCCTGGTGCTGTCATTCCTCTATTACCTGATTCCCGCCGTCCGGCTGGAGCGCGGAATCGCCATGCTGGCTGCGGCCGTCGCACTGCCGTTGCTGGTGGTTTGGCGACTGAGCCTGGACAAGAGCAAGGTCTTCACCCGTCCGCTGGAACGCATCCTGGTCCTGGGCACGGGACGCAGCGGAATCAATCTGGCCGCTGAGATCCTGCGCCGTCCCGAGTTGCAATACAAAGTTGTGGGGTTTCTCGACGAGCGCGCCACCGGCGAAAGCCGGATCTTTGTCACCCCGGGCATTCTCGGCACGGTGAATGACGTGGAAGAAGTTGTTGCCCGCGAAGACGTGGACCGCGTCGTCATCTCGCTGGGCGAGCGCCGCGGCGTCATGCCCTTCCGCCAACTGGCCACGCTCAAGCTGCAAGGCCTGCCCATTGAAGATTGCCTGTCGCTTTACGAGCGTCTCACCGGACGCATCTCGCTGGAGCAGCTCCAACCCAGCTGGCTGATCATGGGCGATGGCTTCCGCAAGTCGCGCATAGTCCGCGCCGCCAAACGCATCTCCGACATTGTGGTTTCGTTGCTGGCCATTTTGCTGACGTTTCCCCTCATGGTAGCCGTGGCGCTGGCCATCGCCATCGAAGACGGCTGGCCGGTAGTCTTCAAGCAGGACCGCGTGGGCCTGGGCGGACACAGCTTCAAAGTCTTCAAGTTCCGCTCCATGCGCAAAGGCTCGGAGAAAGCCGCGCCCAGTTGGACCGCCGACGGCGATCCCCGCATCACCCGCGTGGGCAATTTCATCCGCAAGTTCCGCCTGGACGAACTGCCGCAGCTCTTCAACATCCTGCGCGGCGAAATGAGCGTGGTCGGCCCGCGTCCGGAGGTCCCGTTTTTCTGCGAACTGCTGGAGCGCGAGATCCCGTTCTTCAACCAGCGCCACAGCGTGCGTCCCGGACTCACCGGCTGGGCCCAGGTGAAGTACCAGTATGGCGCCAGCCTGGAACAGGCCAAGACCAAGTTCGAATATGACCTCTTCTACATCAAGCACCTGTCGTTCATGTTCGACCTCACCATCATCCTGGAGACGGTGAAAGTGGTGCTGACCGGCAAAGGCGGGAAGTAGGAACCCTTATTGCTGCCTGGGTGGTTTTGCCCTCACTTTTGGCGTGCCTTCGTCGCTCGATCCCTTTTCCCTCAGGTTTGCATCCCACTTGCCGCCGCAGATTTGATCGACAGCATAAGAATAGTTTGTGAAGCATTTCTGTCTATGTCTGAATGGCACAAGGCTAAAGGGCAGGAGGTCTCCCTTCACATCGGCACGCAGCACAACAATGGCCTTTTCCCGACGCCTAAAAAAATAGGTACTGGAGGCGGTGGTTTTCGCTCCTGGTGGGAAATGGTCAATCAAATCATCGCGAATAGAGTTGTCGTCCCCCGTATCAAACGGAGCAATTCTGGCATCTTTTGGCGGCAGGTCGTTACACTTTCCGTCCCAAAGTCTGTTGCCCCCAATTGCCAAGACTGCAGGATTAAAAAAAGTGGGGCTGGACGCGCTGTCTTCCGGTAGGTTCTCCTCTTCTAAGTCAACTATCCAGCCGTTGACTCTGACGTCATTAATGTCGAAAGGAACTTGACCTTCGTTCGTGATTTTAATTTCAAACCTTACTTGGCAAACATTCGAGTTCGGAATACTTGCCCAATGGAGCTCCGTGTCAACAGGAGACTTAGCCTCAAGGCCGGGCCGCACAGTCTGTTGGAAAACGCTCCACGCCCATATGCCCGCAATCGCTAGCGCAAAGATTTGAGCCAGTTTGTTTATCGTGTCCACCTTGTCCTTAAACCCATTGGGCTCTGACGGAGTTTGAGGAGTATTAGGCATCGAAGTAGCCTGTTCTGACGCCGGTGACATTTTCTGATTTGTCGGCGGTTGTGTCGCACTCATTGTGGTTCCTTGGAGCTTTTAAGAAAGACGAAGAACTATATCCTCCAAGAAAGCTCTAATCAACAGTGAAAGTTTCTTTGCGAAGGTGCTGCTCGACTGCCCGCTTATCGCGCACATAACCGCGAATGCCCGCCGGCTACTGAAACAAAAGGATAATCTGGAGTACAAGCGCGGATGAACGAGGATCAAACGAAAATCTGTGCGTAGAGACGTAGCACCGCTACGTCTCAAACTCCAGGAATACGTTGCGCATAAGGGGAAGGCATGCCCGTCTAGTCCCCGCAGGGGACGGTTGGTAGGGCAGGCTTTTAAGCCTGCCTGAGCCGAAGGCGAAACGAGCCGTTTCAACGGCGGGAAAGCTGGGAGAAATAAGGCGAGTCCCCGCAGGGGACGGCTGAGTCTGATCAAGAACAGGGGCCGCCTCTCCGCGGCCCCTCTCGTTCATTAATTCTCAGTTACCCGCTTACGCCACCTGTCCCTTGCTGGCTTTTTGCCCGATGAACTCCAGCAACGCGGCGTTCACTTCATCCGCATGGGTCCACGTCAGGCCGTGCGGGCCGCCTTCGATCACCACCAGCTTGCTGCCTTTCACCAGTTCGGCGGTGCGTTTGCCCGTGGCCGCGAGCGGCAGAATCCGGTCTGAGTCGCCGTGAATGACCAGCGTTGGAATCTCGATGCGCTTGAGATCGTTGCGGAAGTCGGTCAGCCACGCGGAAACGCATTCCAGGGTGCCGATAGGGGAAGCGCCGGCGGCGACGTTCCAACTCATCTGCACCACCTGGTCGCTGATGCGCTTGCCGCCCAACACGTCCACGTTGTAGAAGTTTGCCAGGAACTGAGAGAGGAACGCCGGACGGTCGGCGATGATCCCTTTCCTGATTCCCTCGAACACGCTGCCGTCCACGCCTTCAGGGTTGTCCGGCGTCTTGAGCAGGAATGGCGGAATGGACGCGATGAAAACCGCTTTGCTTACGCGCACGCTTCCGTAATTGCCGAGAAAGCGCGCCACTTCGCCGCCGCCCATGGAAAAGCCGACCAGCGTTACGTCATGCAGGTTGATCTTGTCCAGCAGCTTGTCCAGGTCCTCGGCGAAAGTGTCATAGTCGTAGCCCGAAGCCGGCCTGCTCGAGTAGCCGAATCCCCGGCGGTCATAGGCGATCACCCGATAACCCGCATCCAGCAGCGCCGCTGTCTGCTTTTCCCAGGAGCGTCCGCTCAGCGGCCAGCCGTGAACCAGCACCACCGGCTTACCTTTGCCCTGGTCCTCATAGTAGATATCAATGGTGCCCGAGTTTTCTTTGCCGACTTCAATATATGGCATGGAATTTCCTTCCTTTCTTGTGTGCGTTGCAGTTGAAGGTTGCCGGTTGGATTCTGGGCTGCGTGTTTCCGCTCGCCCGGGCGAAGGCGCGCGATGTCTGCGATTGAAAAACGGTTTGAGTTTCTGCGTTGGTTCGAGTGAGTGCCCGGCGTGTCAGCGCCATTTACATCAGAATAGGAGTACCCGTGTATGATATGCGCCCGGACGGGCGGCGGGGACGGAATTATTCGGGCATTGTCCTTTTTCGCGACGTTCGCCGGATGGACGCCGGAACGTTCCCGCTGTGGCGATCACTCCACGCGCATTCGCGCGCGACTGGGTCCTGATTGTCTGCTGCAAACCGAGTGTCTAGGTCGTTCGATCGCTAGATCGGCGTTTCCACCGTGTCCTTGGCCCCGTATCCCTCGCCATAGCCATAGCCGTAACGGTTGTATCGCTTGTTGCTGGGGTCGGTGGAGCAGTTCAGCACCACGCCCACCAATTTCTGCGGGTCCAGCTGCGGACGTATCTTGGCCAGGGCCTCGCGGTTGCTCTTGCGCGAGCGGACCACCAGCAGCACGCTTTCGCACGGCGCGGAGATCACTTCGAAATCGGTCAGGCCCAGCACCGGCGGCGCATCAATAATGACCAAGCGGAAAGACTCAGCGCACCAGCCCACGAATTCCTTCCAGCGGTCCTGGGAGAACAACTCCGGCGCCGGCGTGACCGCCGTGCCGGCGGGCAAGAAGAACAGGTTCGGCGAATCTGTGGCCAGGATCGCCGAGGAGTTCGCAATTCCATGCTCCAGTATCTTGGCCAGGCCCGGCGATGCGGGGTCCCCCAGCAAGCGCGAGAGTCCGCGGGTGCGCAGATCAGTATCTACGAGCAGGACCGGCCAGTTCTGTATGTTGGCATAGCACAGCGCCAGATTCAGCGACGTGAGCGTCTTGCCTTCGCCTTGTTCGGCGCTGCTGATCACCATGGAGCGCGTTCCCAGCTCGGTTTGCCGCTTCACCAGGCGCGTGCGCAGCATGCGGTAGCCTTCCACCGCCAGTTGCATGGCGGGATTGTATTGCGCCGCCAGGAATGATTTCTCATTGTCGCGACGCAAGGAAATCTTCCGGCAGTTTTCCAGCCGGCCCGCAGCCACCTGCGAGACAATTTCATCCGAAAGCGGCAGCGTGCCGAACAGCGGCTCCACATCTTTGCCGTTCGCCGGGCCCGCGCCGTTGGTAACGTGAATGCCTTTCTTGATCGCGTCCACAGCGTCCTGGACGTCTACTGCGGTATAGGCTGGCGTGCTGCTTCCCACGTTGGCAGGTTTGCGAGTTTCGTTGAAAAATCTGCTCATAATCTCTTCGTTCTTCGCTCTTTCTGGCCCACAACAAGGTCCAGGCCCCGGTTCTTATTTGGCCGTCGCTGCGGAAGGTTCCGGCGCCGCGCGTGGCGGAGTTTCAGGAACTTCCAGCAGGTCATCGGTAAGGGTGAGATCATCCACCGCTTCCATGACCAGATCAGGCGTAATCCTGCGCTCTTGCCGGCGGAACCCGGCCGCCAGCGCACGGTCGCACAGCAGGTTGATCAGGCGCGGCGTGCCCCGGGCCCGCCGATAGATGTCTTCCAGCGCCGGCGGAGTGAACGGGTTCTCTTTGGAAAGTCCGGCCACGTGCAGGCGTTCCGCGATATAGGCACGTGTCTCCGGCAGCGTCAGCGTGCGCAGCTTGGAGACCACGGCCACGCGTCCGCGCAGCGCCGCGAATTGCGGTTTCATCAGCAGCGGCACCAGCTCCGGCTGCCCGCAGAGGATCACTTGCAGGACCGGCACAGGATAGTTGTCGGTGTTCAGCAGCAACCGCACCTCTTCCAACAGTTCCGGCGAGAGTAGATGGGCTTCATCAATGATGATCAGCACCACACCGCTTTGGCGCTGGCAGGAGAGCAACAGCTCATGTAAGGCCCGCAGTCGCGCCGGCTTGGTTGCCGAAGCAGCGCTGATCTCCAGTTCGTCCAGCAGTGATTCCAAAAGCTCGTCCGGGCTAAGAGTCGGGTTCACCACGAACGCCGAACGGATCGGCACCTTGGACGACGATTCATGCATGAGAATGTGCTGCAGGCAGTAGAGCAACGTCGTCTTGCCGGTGCCGATGGGACCCACGGAAACCTGGAGGCCTTTGCGCAGCGAAACACCTTCCAGCAGGGCCCGCAACGTGTTGCGATGGGGCTCTGCCAGATGAAGAAACCGGGGATCGGGAGTAAGCCGAAACGGTTCCTGCGTTAAACCATAAAAGGCTGAATACATTTCTTCTCTGCCTTGCTGTTACCCGGCGCCACGGCATCTCCCTGCAGGGGGGCGGGGTAGAAGTTGCTTTCGTCAGGGTGAAAGTGCAACTTCCGGGCCAAACTGCTGGCTAGTAAGCATGTTTAGAATCAAATAGATAGAGATAATCAAGGATAAGCGAGGTGCAGAAGTGCAAACCTCTGCACATTTGATTACTTTCCCTTCAATGCCCTCAAGCTGGTAGACGTTCCTCGCGGTAGCGATGAATACGCGCTCGTCTAAGCTGCCAGATGCGGCAGTCCGCAGTTTTAGCTGACCTTCGCCATCTGTTTCAGCGTAGATGGCCTTCTTCCCACGCTCACGTACAACAGCCCGTGGGCCTCCATTTCCTCCAGGGAGTAGAGGTTGCGGCCATCCAGAACAATGGGATAGGTCAATTGCTGGCGAATACGCTTCAAATCCAGGGCAGAGAACTCGTCCCAATCGGTGAGGATCAACAGGGCGTCGGCGCCCGCGGCGGCCTGGTAAGGCCCTTCGGCAAAGGTGATCCGGTCCTGGAAGACTTCTTTCGAGCGTGGCATGGCCGCCGGATCGTAGGCGGTAATGCGTGCTCCTTCGGCCAGCAGATCTTCCACCAGCGCGATGGCTGGAGACTCGCGAATATCGTCAGTGCGGCCCTTGAAGGCCAGACCCAGCACCGCCAGCTTCTTGCCCTTGAGCGTCCACAGGGCCGTGCGGATTTTCTTCATGAAGCGGTGCCGCTGGTCTTCGTTGATCTGCATGACTTCATTCAGAAGCCCGAAGTCATATCCGCATTCCCGGGCCACAGCGCAGAAAGCGGCTACATCTTTGGGGAAGCAAGACCCGCCGTAGCCGATGCCGGCGCGCAGAAAGCGCGGTCCGATGCGGGAATCGCTGCCCACGCCCAGCGCCACCTGTTCAATGTCGGCGTCAACCTCTTCGCAGATATTGGCCACTGCATTGATAAACGAGATCTTCATCGCCAGGAATGCATTGGAAGCATGTTTAATCAGCTCCGCGCTCTTGGCCGTGGTCACAATGATGGGCGGCGGAATGGTGACTCCGTCCGGCTCCGGTATTTTGTTCAGCGATTCGTAGTAACGGCCGCTGGTCAGCGGCGAATAGACGTCACACAGAATGGCGGCTGCACGCGGAGTGTCTGCGCCCACCACAATGCGGTCGGGGTACAGGAAATCGGTCACCGCCGTGCCTTCCCGCAGGAATTCCGGGTTGGACACCACGTCAAACTCGCATTCTGCTCCGGTGGTCAACTGCATCACCCGCCGGATCCAATCACTGGTATAAACAGGGACAGTGCTTTTTTCGATGATGACTTTATATCCATCAATATTGTGGGCGATTTCCCGCGCCACCGACTCCACGTAAGAAAGGTCAGCCTCGCCGTTGTCTTTGGGCGGCGTTCCCACAGCGATAAAAATGACCGAACATGACTTGATTGCTTCCGCCAACGAACTGGAAAACTTCAGGCCAACGTTGCGGTGGCGTTCCAGTAACTCGGGCAGGAACTGCTCATGAATCGGGACTTCCCCGCGGTTCAGCGCAGCCACTCTTTCCAGGTCGTTGTCCACGCAGACCACTTGATAACCGAGCTCGGCGAAGCACGCTGCCGCTACCAACCCGACGTAGCCGGAACCAACAACTGCAATTCTGTTCACTTTCATCCTCCGTAGGCCCGTTTGCGATCCTGGTTCCTACTTCAAATCTTCTCTCCCGCTGAACGCAGGAGTCCGATTTAGGATATGCACGTTGACTACCAATATTGCCCTTGCTTAACTACTATAAATAAAAGGCTTAACCATTGTAACTGTCTCCAAAGAACACAACAGTGAGGAAACCCGATACACATGTGCAAACGATTGCAGCAGATGTGCCAACGCCTGTCCCTGGGCTGGCCCTGCAACTGCTAAAAATGATCAGAGGGCGGCGCGAGTCGCGATTTGGCTCGTGCAAGCAAGCCATCGTGTATTCTCGAATATGGCGCCGGAGGCGCACTGATTGGGGCTGACAGGAAAAATGCGAGCACTTGTAACCGGAGGCGCCGGGTTCCTCGGCTCCCACTTATGCGACGCGCTGATCGCGGGCGGCTGGTCCGTGGTCTGCGTGGACAACCTTCTCACCGGACGCACTTCCAATTTGTCCCAACTAAAGAATGACCCGCGTTTCGAATTCGTTGAGCAAGATGTCTCGGAGCCGTTTGACGTTGGTGCGGTAGATTTTGTATTCGACTTCGCCTCGCCGGCCAGCCCGGTGGATTACATGCTGCACGGCATCGCCACCCTGAAAGCCGGCAGCTACGGAACTGTGAATGCCCTGGAAGTCGCGCGCAAGCATCGCGCCGGCTTTCTCCTGGCTTCCACCAGCGAGTGTTACGGCGATCCCTTGGAGCATCCGCAGACGGAAACTTACTGGGGTCACGTCAATCCCATCGGGCCGCGTTCGGTTTATGACGAGGCCAAGCGCTTCGCTGAAGCCATGACCATGGCCTATCACCGCTATCACCAGGTGAACACGCGGATTGTTCGCATCTTCAATACCTACGGTCCACGGCTGCAGTTGAACGATGGGCGGGTCATCTCCAACTTCATGAAGCAGGCCCTGCGCGGCGAGGACCTTACCGTTTACGGCGACGGCCGCCAGACCCGCAGCTTTTGCTACGTGAGCGACGAAATTGAAGGCATTTTGCGATTGTCCCGGTCGGAAGAGCATTTGCCGGTGAACATCGGCAACCCGGATGAATTCACCATGCTGGAGTGCGCCGCCGAGGTGCTGGCGGTGACTGGATCAAAGAGCAAGATCACTTTCGCTCCGCTGCCGCAAGACGATCCCAAGCAGCGCTGCCCGGACATCAGCAAAGCGAAAAAATTGCTTGGCTGGTCGCCCGTCGTCAGCCTGCGTGAAGGGCTAAAGCTTTCCCTGAGTTATTTTGAGAAAGCGGTGGCTGAAGAACGCGCCGCCGCCGCCAAGTAGCGCCACGTCGCGGGCCGTTGCTTGGCGTGCGCTCCCGTTGCGTGCTCACACTTTGTAGTATTGCCGGTACCAATCCACAAAGCGGCCCACGCCCAGTTCAATCGGAGTGTGCGGGCGGTAGCCGGTGGCCCGCGAGAGCTCGTCGATATCGGCATACGTGGTGGGCACGTCTCCCGGCTGCATGGGCAGCGAGTTGATCACCGCCTTCTTGCCGATCTTCTCTTCCAGGACCTCAATCAGCCGCGTCAGCTCCACCGGCTGGTTGTTGCCGATGTTGTAAATGCGATAACGCGGTGAAACTTCGTCGTTCGCTGTGTGCGACGCGTCCGGCCCCGGCGGCTTGGCCATGGTGCGGACCACGCCTTCTACTACGTCGTCAACGTAGGTGAAATCGCGCAGCATCTTGCCGTGATTGAACACGTCAATCGGCTTGCCCTCGATGATGGCTTTGCAGAACTTGAACAGCGCCATGTCCGGCCTGCCCCACGGCCCGTACACTGTGAAAAACCGCAGGCCGGTCAGGGGCAAGCCGTAAAGATGCGCGTAAACGTGCGCGATCAGTTCATCGCTCTTCTTGGTGGCGGCATACAGGCTCACCGGATGGTCAACGTTGTCCCGTTCGGAAAAAGGGATCTTCTTGTTGGCCCCGTAGACCGAACTCGAGGAAGCAAAAACAAAATGCGGAACATGCTTCTTGTAGGCCTCCTCCAGCAGGTTCACGAATCCCACAACGTTGCTCTGCACATAGAGGTGCGGATTTTCCAGAGAGTAGCGCACGCCCGCCTGCGCTGCCAGGTGCACTACCGGACCAAAATCCTGGCGGAACAGTTGCTGGACCCAGCCCAGATCGCTGATGTCGCCCCGCACAAATTGAAAATTCTGGTGCTGCCCAAGAATCGCTACGCGGGCGTCCTTCAGGCCTTCGTTGTAGAAGGAATTGAGATTATCAATTCCCAGTACCGGTTGGCCCATCTGCAGAAGGCGCTGGCAGACGTGGAAACCAATGAAGCCTGCTGCTCCAGTGACCAGGACTCTGCTCATCGCGATTTGTTTTTCAGTTGGCATCTTGTTCATGGGCATCGCGGAATCTCTCCAGCATGGTATCAGGAACCCTCGGAGGTGCCGGACTCAGGGTGTCGAGTGCGCTAACAACTCGCATTCGCGCTCCATCCCAATCACGCGACGCGAATTCGAATGAAAATCCCTGCGTTCGTGGCCGTAGGCGCCAGTCGTTCGCTGCCTTGGCTGGTTCAGCGTCTGGCAATTTGTTGGCAGGATATGAAAATCGCCCACTCGAATATGCAATCGCTTTCACCGTGGCTTTCAGGTACTGCAAGGCAGTGCTCCATAGCGTTGTGCAACAGCAGCCATTTCCATCTCCAAGTCGTTTATTGACAAAAAGATAGCAGCGTGCTGGTTGCCTGCCCAACCGGCGATTCCGTAGCCCGGCGTTCGGCATCTCGCTTGCACCTACAGCATCAACACAGCCCCAGGAAGTAGTGTGGGTTGGAGCGGTAGCCGGAGGATGGATCGCAAGCATGAAGACAACCCAGGTTTCGTATCGTGCCGGCCAGTTGAGGTCAACCCCGGAGGAGGAAAATAAAATGCGTTCGCGAATGATCTGTCTGACTATCTTGATGTGCCTGCTGATTGCCGTTGCCGCCCCCGCTGTGGCCCAAAACCGCAATCTGACGGTTGCTGTGCTGGTCAATTCCACCAATACAACTGCTTACAACACCAGCCAAACCACTCCCGGGGAATATCAGCGCTACGCGGAACGCTACCTGCAGAATTTTCAGGTGCCCTATCAGGTGTTTGATGTCTCCTCGGCAAATCCTCTGGCTGATCTGAACAGCCGCCAGTTGATCATTGCAGGCCACCGCGGGCTCTCACTGTCCGCCACCTGGCAGAATGCCATCGTTACCGCCGTGCAGGGCGGGACCGGCTTCGTTAACTTGGACTCAGCTTCAACCATCGGCGCCAACACCCATATCCAGACGATTTTTGGCGCCACCGGTTCCACGCTGGGCGCCGCCAGCACTTCCATCACCGTGCCTGCCGCTCTGGCGCCGGGCGGAGCGACGCCCCACTACATCGCTGGATTGCAGTGGAAGTCCCCGCTGGAATTTGCCGGCGACTTTGTTTACAGCTTTCATGTTGATCAAAACGGCGCGCAACAAACTGCTACCGCAACCGTCCTGCAGAACGCCGGTGGAACGGTCATCGCCAAAATCGGCACAGATCCTCTTGTCCTGGCCACCACTTTCGGTTCTGGACGCGCCGTGAACTTCGGTACCCTGGATTATCTTCAGGCCGACCGTTTCGGCTTCATGATGGGTGTGGACGATATTTTTTGGCGCAGCCTGGTGTGGGCCGCGCGCAAACCGTTTGCCCTTCGCGGCTATCCCCGCTTCTGGGCCCTGCGCATGGACCACAACGTGGACACTGACTGGCCCACGCGCATCAAGGAAATGTACAATCCCACGCTCACCGGCAACGTCGCTGCTGACGGCACCGGCGGCCCCTGGAAAGTGACCGGCTCTGTCTATCTGAACTTCTTGCCGCCGGGCGATCCCGGCCGCGCTGCCATCATCCAGGACATGAAGGCGGGCAAGATTCAGCTCAGCCCCCACGGGTTCCAGAGCGAGACTTACGGCGATCTGTTTTTCGGCGGTCCCAACACGCCGCCTGGGCCCTTGACGGACTCCCAGTGGCAGGCCAACGTCACTGCAATCCAGCAGTGGGTGCAGGGCAACGGAGGGAATGACACCATTCCTTCTCTCTCCAAGTGGGTCCTGGGCCACTTCTATGACATCTCCAACAACGTGGGCTACGATTTCTGGAACACCTTCGGGTTCCGCTACGTCGGCACCACCGACCTCCCGGGTTTTGTGTACACCACAGACCCCACGCAGGCCGGCTATCAGACCGAGCGACTCAAAGTATTCCCCTACTGGAAATACCAGCTGCCGCCCAAGCCGGCCAATGATTTTGCGTCCGACGAATCGTACTCATTCTTGTTCGCCGACGATTTGACCATCGGCAGCCGCGCGGGCCTGCCATCACAGAACTTCTTTCTGGTGGGCTCACGAGCGCTCGATCACAACCTTGCCGGCGTTGATCCTGACATCGGCTGGTGTGACGGCGTGGGCAACGGCGCCGGGTTCAGCACCGGCAAATATGAATGGTATACATGGCGGCTTTTCACCAGCCTGGCGCCGGTGGAAGTGTTTACCCATGACGACGCCTACTCCAATTGCCAGGATACGGCGCGCAAGCAAATCATCACTGACGTTTCTGCGTGGCTGAACCAGCAGAAAGCCCGCCAGGTTTTCATGCAGGACATGTCGCAGTATATGTACGCGCGCACCAAGTCCACGCTGACGCAGGCCAGCTTTGACGGGACGAACATTACTTACACCTTCACCGGAAAAGCCGCCGATCCAGACGGCGTTCTGGTTCCCACACAGGTTCTGGTGTTCAGCGGTGATAACGAAGGAGCGTGGCAAACCGTAGCCGGTTTCACCAACGGCCTGGTCGCCACACTGGCGCCGCCTCCCGCTCCACCCACCGTGGTTGCCATCACGCCTAACGCCGGCAGCATCGCGGGTGGGACCAGCGTCACCATCTCCGGAGCGAGTTTCACGGCTGGATCAACGGTGACCATCGGCGGGGCCAACGCCACCGCCGTCAGCTTCGTCAACAGTTCAACTCTCATCGCCAACACTCCCGCGGGCGCGCAAGGCACGGTTGATGTAACCGTGACTACGGCCAACGGCTCAGGCACGCTGAAGTCAAGCTTTACGTTTATTGGTCCGCCGGCGATCAGCCGGGTCAGCCCGTCGTCCGGTCCCAGCACCGGTGGCAACATCATCAACATTCACGGAACATCGTTCACCACCGGTACTCAAGTCACCATTGGTGGCGTAACGGCCGGCAACATTACTTTGATTGACAGCACCCGGCTCTCGGCAACGGTGCCGCCAGGAGCCATCGGCACGAACGCGACCGTAGCCGTCACCAGCTCGTTTGGTTCGGCTTCATCGGCTGGCGCTTACAGCTATCTTGATCCGGCATCCATTCTGCTGCAGGACAGCTTCAATGGAGACAGCAGCGCCACCTGGACGGCTTCGCCTCTGGGGCTGGCCAGCGGCTGGACGCGCGTGGGCGGGGCCTTTGACTTCTCCGGCATCGGCCACACCCAGCAGTATTCCGGCAGCACCAACTGGAACAATTACGTTTTTGAAGCCAAAGTCCGCTTGTTCAGCCTGCAGAATTTCCCCGGCGGCATCCGCGGACGCATCAACCCCGCGAACGGAGTTGGATACGCCATCTGGTTGTATCCCGGAACCAATGCCATCCGCCTGTTCCGCACCGGCGGATGGAACATTGATTCGTCTGGTCTAACCACCTTGGCCTCAGCTTCACTCACCTACGACGCCACGTCGTTCCATACTCTGCGGCTCGGCTTCCAGGGAAGCACCATTCAGGTTTTCTGGGATGGGACGCTGGTTATGAGCGCCGTGGATTCCACCAACCTGACCGGCGTGGTGGCTTTTGACGTATCCAACCAGCACATTCAGTTCGAAGACGCGCTGGTCACCGGGACCATCGCTTCCGGACCATTCCCCACCAGCGTGAGCGTATCGCCCACCAGTATTGCTTTGACATCCGCCGGCGCCACGCAACAGCTCACTCTCACCGCCAACATGTCTGACGGGTCCACGCAGAACGTCACCAGCAGCCCGGGATCAACTTACACCTCAAGCAACACCGCGGCAGCCACGGTGAGTTCCACTGGACTGGTAACAGCCGTGGCCAGCGGCAACGCCACCATCACCGCGTCAAACAGCGGGTTGAGCGCGACGTCCAGCGTGAACGTTGCGATCACCGCACCCACCATCACGCGCGTGAGCCCCACTCACGGCAGCACCGCGGGCGGCGACCGCATGGATATTTACGGCGCCAGTCTGAGCGTAAATACCAGCGTAACCATTCAGGGCCATGCTGCTTCCGTTCTGTCTGGCTTGGCGGACGGCAGCATGATCACCGTCACCGTTCCAGCGGGCGCCGCTGGCAGCGCGGACGTGGTTGTCTCCAACCCGGCCACCGGCAGCACAACCATGGCGGGGGGATACACTTACGTGAATCCGTCTTCGATTCTGTTCCAGGATTCATTCAACCTCGCGTCCCTGAACAATTGGTCCATCTCTCCGCTCGGCCTGCTTGGTAACTGGACGGCGGCCACGGACATTGCCGACTACAATGGCGGCGGCCACACCCAGCTCTATGCTGGCAGCAACGCCTGGACCGACTACACCGTGGAGGCGCGATTCAACGTGTTCTCCATCAATAACTATCCGGGCGGCCTGCGCGGGCGCGTGAACACCGCCACCGGCGCCGGTTACGAAGCGTGGATCCTGCCGGGCTCCAAGACCATCGTCCTGTATCGCACTGGCGGATGGTCCATTGACTCGCCCGGTCTGACCGCGCTCGGATCATTTACCGTGGCCAACATGGATCCCAATGTGTTCCACAGCCTGAAGTTGAGCTTCAGCGGATCGTCCATTTCGGTGATCTACGATGGTCTCACCATCATCCAGGCCACCGACTCAAACCTGACCAGCGGCGCCGTCGCTCTGGATGTGAGCAACCAGCACATGCAATTCGACGACATCTTTGTTGTTACACCCTGATTGTCGGTTACGTGATTGTTAGTAACGACTGTACGAGTTAGTTTGTTCTGAGCGCCTTGCCATTGTCATGAGGGGATGCAATGGCAAGGCCTTTTCATGAAGGTTGTGGCTGGAGAAAGGCAGTCCTGTCCAGGCCAGTGTCTTGGTCTACGCCCTCCCGCTTCAGTAGAGTAGGTGGTATCCTGCCAGCTTGACGTATTCTTGCGCCACATAAGACCAGTGGCCTTTCCGTTTCCACCAAGTGTCACGCTGAAACGAGCTGGCCTCTTCCGGGACAGCCAAAAAGAAAACGGTCCTCTCTTGGAAGAACGGAATTCGCCGGCAGCAGAATCGTATGCGGCGAAGATGGATTGAAGTGCTCACCAGCGCAATGCTGCGCGGCGGCTCCGGAGCCAGATAGCCGGCAAGGGCGGACAACTCCCAGAATGTGTTGTGCCGCTTGAGCCCTGCCAGACGGACCTGGCGGCTTCCCTTGGTGAAATCCATCCAGAAATGCCGCTGGAAGGGCTGCGTTTTGTCCCGCATGCTGATCAATTCAGGAAGTTCGAAGGCTGCGGCCGTCTGGCGAACTTCAAACCGGCCCACGCTGAGAATCAATCGCGGCGCAAGCCCGCGTTGGAAGAGTTCCAGTCCGTAATCTTTTCTCTCCGGCCTGCCGGCCAGCACAAAGATCAGATCACACGGGCCCGGCACCTCATTGGCAATCAGAACATTGGAGACTGCATCAAGAATGCTCACTTGGGCTGCCTTCTGTCTTCCCAAGCATACAGGCGGCGGGGGTGAAAGGCTGAAAAAGTAAGAGCAGCTCAAGGATTGCGCTCTCGATCTGCTCGGCTGTGAGTCCGCGACTCGCTTCCAAGATTCAGATTCGCATCATTGGCCGCCCGTGTTGGGAGGATGGCCAAAGTTAATGCCGTAGGTCAAAGGCGGCCCGCCACCCACCCCGGGGTAGGAAAACAGAACAAGCCAATCATTGTCGTAATCGTAGCCGCAGAAGGTGTCAACGCTCCCACCTGGGCTGGGAGCTGGATTCGGGCCTCCCGTGATGCCCAGGTCTGTCCAGGCGTTTGACGCAACCGTGTATGCGTACACGTGGCCTCGCGCTGGGTAAATCAGAATGCGGTTACGCTGCTTATCGTAGGCATGGCAGGTGTAAGCTGACGCGGGCGCCTCCGGATGGGGATTCGCGGCGGTCCACCGGCTGGCAACCGGCTGGGTTGGGTCATAGAGATATGTTTGGGCAATGTCTGCACCGTTGTAACTGCGTTCTCCGCCGTACAGGACTACCTTGCCGCTGGCATAGTCATAGACCATGATGTGGGCGTGACGCGCTCCGGGAGCACAAGTGCTGCACACTCGTGTCCAGGTATTGTTGGCCGGGCTATATTCCCACGCTTCCGCCGAGGTGACTCCGGCGACTCCCTTATATCCCCCATAAAGCAGAACGCGATCCACGTTGGGCATATAGACCATGGCCGATTCTTGCCGGATGTTGGGGTTAGGAACTGCTGTAGTTGACTGGAACCAGCTTCCGGAACCCATAATCCCGTTGTGGGTAAACGAATACCAGTCATACTCGAGTCCTCCATCGCAAGAGCCCGAAGTTATGTATGTCTTGTTTCGAAGTGTGTCGTAGGTGATCTGATTGTAGGTTTCACGATGATTAGGCCGCACAACCGTGTTCCCAGGGCACATCTGGTTGGGTACATCACTGACCCATAGTTGGGTCCACAGACCATTGGTGGGATTGAAGCTGAACATTGCGTCCGCCCAAATCCAGGAGCCGGCTGCTGAATCATCTTGAGTGAGTAGAAGAGTCTTGTTTTGATAGTCGTAAACGGTGTTTGTCCAGATAGTATAGGAAGGCTTGGGAAACCCTGTCTGGCTTATCGTTTGCCACGATTGGCCCAAAACAGCGGTGGCAGCGAACATGATCGCCAACGCCGCCATCAAATATTTACATATCGGTTGTAGTCTTGAAGTGGATACCAGCATGGCACTTTCCTTTCTTTACGAGTTTTCAAGCAGCGTGACGATTCGCTGCAATATGAGCAACGGAAAGCTGGTAATGCGGAGCCGTGCTGCACGAACCGTGGGAGTGTGAGGTTGCCCGTGCTAACTGGGCAAGGCGCATCTGATTCAGCTACCACACCTTCATTATGTTAGATAGGCAAGATGTGACAAGTGTGCCTGCCGAGAAAGTAAATGAAGCCTTGCCTGCACAAGTTGTGGGGCAAAATATTCAAAAAACCGTTCTATCTAGAAGTTCATCTCATAGATTAACTAACTCTAATCTCTGCGGTGTAGGTGCAATTGAGTTTCATAAGGGCTTAGTGAGCCGTAAGGTCTCGCAAAAAGAGTAATGAGGTAGCGTCTAGTTGTAAGAGAAGTAAATGTTTAGTATTCGATAAATGTGTACTCTTTGTCAGATACAGCGCCGGGCAAATGAAGCAATGAGGTTAGCACGTGAAAGTGCAAATCGCTGCAGTGGGAGCGGAGGTAAAGTAGGCCTTCTCTGATGGTTTCCGCAGAAGTGAGATTTGGCCAAATACTTGCGACTGGAGTGCATCGCGGGGAAAGGAAAGCTCCGTGTCCAGATAGTGGGTCAGTTGGACTGACCCACTACCCGCATCAGCGTCTAGCGATTCGCGTGTCCATGCGTGTTGTGGGTGTTACTTCACTACCATGGTCACCGTCATGCTGTGGCTCTGGGCCCCGGCCGTGCCGGTGATGGTGAGCGTGTAAGTGCCCGCCGGCGTGCCCTGCGCGCCAGCTGAAACTGTGTTGCTGGAAGTTGATCCGCAACCTACGGTGAATAAGAAGAGGGCAAAAGCAGGCGCCGCGAAAACAAACCGGCGTTTGCTTTTTCCCGCAAAGGCAAGAATCGCAACGAGTCCCAGCAACGCGGGCAGCCACAAAGGCGACGCAGGCAAGTTGCCGGGAAAATCTTGGATGCGGAACGCCGTAGCGGCCCGCGCCGTAGTGGTCACGGTAACGTTCACCGTCGCCGTTGCGCCATTGGGATTGACGGACGTTGGCGACAGGCTGCAATTGCTTCCGGTGGGAGCGCCCGAGCATGAGAGCGCGATTGCTTGATTGAACCCGCCGCTGGCGGAAATCGTCAGGCTGTAGGTGGCCGGCTGCCCGGCCGTGACGGTGCTTGAGGCTGATGGGGCCGAAAGGGAGAAGTCCGGAGGCGGAGCCGTGGTAGTGCCTGTGCCGGAGAGACTCACCGAATGCGGGCTTCCAGCGGCGTTGTCGGTGATGGTCACCGACCCGGTGCGCGTCCCCGCCGCAGTCGGCTTGAACGTGACGTTCACTGTGCAGCTCGATCCCGCCGCCACTGAAACACAATTATTGGTTTGTGAGAAATCGCCGGAGGCGGCGACGCTCGAGATGCTCAGCGGCGCATTTCCGCTATTGGTGATGGAGAAGCTTTTGGCTGCGCTCGAAGTATTCAGAAGCTGGGCGGAAAAAATCAGGCTTGCCGCGGACAATGACACCAGCGGCCCCGTGGCCGTGCTGCAAGTTCCGTTGGGCGGCGCAATGCCTGTGCCGCCGCCAAATTCATACGCGCCAATATCAATCGTGCTCTGGGCTACACGCCCTTCGGCGCACGCCGGATGGACATACTGAAACACCGGAACCAGCGAGTTTGCGCCGTCCGCTCCGGGGTCTACGCCGGCGTTGATTGCCGGCGACCCTGTCAGCAGGTGGTAATCAAACCCGGCGGCATTCACAAAGTTTGGGTTTCCCACAAAATTGTTGGCTTTGATCGCTGACGCTTGATTGGTCAGCGTCCCCGGGCCGAAGAAAATATTGTTCTTGATCACCACCGGGGCAGCCGCCAGGGCGGGTGAAATGAATGTCCCGCTGGCTGCGTCATTGGCGAAGGTATTGTTGATCACGAACATCTGATTGCTGGGGTTGCCTGGGTTGGTGCCTTCTTCCAGATACGCCACCAGCGTGGAGTTGTCGTTCAGCGGACCTTGCTCAATAACGTTGCCGATGATGTAGGACAGTCCGCCGTTCGGAATATCAATCTGGTAGCTGGACGTGCCGGTGGCTTCGTCACTGAGACGGTTGTAGAGCACAAAATTCTGCGCCGCGCGGGTCTTCAGCAGATGCCCAATCTTGGCGTGGTGCGAATAGTTGTAGCGAAAGATCAGCGTTCCTATGTTGCCGATGTAGACGTTGTGGCTCTGCCCATCGCCAAAACCGTTGAACGCGAACTCTGAAAACTCAATGATGATGGTGCTGGTGAGTGAGGAGTCCGTGAGGATGCCTTCTTCGTTGTCGTGAAAATAGCAGTTGCGGACCGTCAGGTTATCAGCCTGCTGGCGGATGCCGGCGCCGTTCTGGTCCACCACGGTGGCGCCGCTGAACTCGATGTTCTCCACTGTGGTATTGGCGCCGGAAATCACCCAGATTCCTTTGCCCTGGGAGTTTTGCCCGCCGGCGTCAATGTGCGCGCGCTGTCCGCCCACGCCGCGGATGGTGAGATTGGGCGTGCTCCAGGCGCATACGTCTCCCACATACGTCACGCTGGAATCAATCTCAATGATGTCGCCCGCCACGGCGGCGGCAATCGCGGCGCACGGCGTGGCAAAGGTCTTTCCTGGACCCACCTGGCGCGTGGCCGCACTAGCGGTTTGAGAGAGAATTGTCAGCGCGAGGATGACAAGGGAACCAAGCAGATTTCTTTTCATGGACAACTTCAACTCCAAAATGCATGCCGCTGTTGACTCGCGCAGAGGGTGACTATGGCCGCAGCTCCACGCCGCTGGCGACAAGCTGAACTCCGCTGGGCGTGGACTTGAACAGCAGTCCCCGGACAGAAACCTTCTGTCCGGCCTGCACCGGACCCGTGGGCCCGGCAAATCCGCTGAAGATGGTCACCGACCCGGTGGTTACCGTCACCGTCGCGGGCCACAGATTTCCCGCAGCCGGCGCTATAACGAACTGGTTTGCGCCGACGCTGCTTACCGTGCCATCCAGCGTGCCTTGTTTGAGAATGACCTGGTCTGCGACGGCCGGATTGGTCGCAGGACGCACGCGAATTTCCAGCGTCTGTCCTGCTATCAAATCGTTCGCCGTGGCGAACCAGCAACTCGCGCACGCCACCAGCGGCGCTAGTTCCTTGAGTTCCACCACGTACTTGGTGTTCACGTCCACACCCACTCCGGCGGCTGAGCCCGGAGGTGTTGTGGTGTTGGCCACCGTGATCGTGACCGATGAAGTCGTTTTGTTCCCCGCAGCATCGCGTGCCACAGCGCTCACCGTGTGCGTGCCGTTCGCTGTTTTCGTTGTGTCCCAAGCAACGCTGTAAGGCGACGTTAGATCTTCCGCGCCCAGAGCAACGCCATCAAGTTGGAACTGGACTCCCACCACGCCCACGTTGTCAGACGCGGTCGCGGAAACTGTTACCGATCCGGACACCGTAGCGGCATTGGACGGAGCCGTCACGGAAACGGTAGGCGGCGTGGTGTCCGGCGGAGGCGCCACGTTGTTTACCGTGACTGAAACCGCTGCAGAAGTCGTCTTGTTGCCCGCTGCATCCCGCGCAATTGCCGTGAGGGTGTGCGGCCCGTTGGTGGCGCTGGTGGTGTTCCACGTAATGCTGTACGGTGACGCCGGATCCTCCGCGCCCAGGTTGACTCCATCCAACTGGAACTGCACGCCCGCCACGCCCACGTTGTCGGCCGCGGTCGCTGAAACCGTCACCGATCCAGACACGCTGGCTCCGCTGGCCGGCGCGGTCATGGAGACCGTAGGCGGAGTCGTGTCCGGCGGAGAGTTCGTGGGATGTCCAAAGTTGATGCCCGAAGTCAGCAGCGGACCGCCCCCGGGTCCTGGATAAGAGAAGAACACGAAGTAGTCGTGATCAAAATCGTAGCCGCAGAATGTATCTGCCGTGCCGTCGCCGGCGCCGGGATCGGGATTGGGCCCGCCCACGATGCCCAGGTCAACCCAGGTGTTGGAAGCAATGGTGTATGAGTAAACGTGGCCCTGCGTCGGGTAGATCAGGACGCGGCCGCGCTGCTTGTCATACCCATGGCAGGTGTAAGCGGAGGCAGGCGCTTCCACCGTTGGGCTGGCGGCCGTCCACCGGCTGGCTGCGGGCTTGGTTGGATCGTAAATGAAGGTTGCGGCAATGTTCGCGCCGCCGGAACTGCGCTGTCCGCCGTAAAGGATGGCTTTACCCGTAGTGTCGTCATACACCAGGATGTGAGCATGGCGCGCGCCGGGCGCGCAGCCTGTGCAGATCTGCGTCCAGGTATTGGTGGCCGGATTGTATTCCCACGTGTCGTCAGACGTGGTGGCGTTAGCGCCCGCGAATCCTCCATAAAGCAGCACTCGATCGACATTTGCCATGTAGACCATCGCTGCTTCCTGCCGGTTCGTGGGATTAGGAGTAGTCCCAGCTGCTGCCGTCCAGGAGCCGGAATTCGCAGTTCCGCTATGCGTGAATGAATACCAGTCATAGCCCAATGCGCCCTGGCAGGAGCCCGACGAGACGTTCAACTGGTTGCGCAAGGTGTCCCAGGTGAGTTGGTTGTAGGTGTGCCGGTGATTCGGACGCGTGGCTGTGTCTCCGGGGCAGAGCTGCGTGGGGGCATCGCTCACCCACAATTGCGTCCATGCGCCATTGGTGGGATTAAAACCCCACACCGAATCAGCGTAGATTCCTGAGCCGTGCCCGTTATCGCCCTGCGTGAGCAAGAGCGTTTTGTGCTGGTAATCGTAAACTGATCTGGTCCACAAGGTGTAGAAAGGCAGCGGGTTGCCGGTGGGAGGGATGGACTGCCAGCTCTGGCCGTTGGCCGCCAACGCGGCCACTAGAATTGCGAGTGTTACTGCTATGCGCTTCATGTTCACCACTAGTTCTGTACCACCAGGTTGATGGAAGTTGGATTGCCAGCCGCGTCTTTCTGCACCGCGGAGACAACCCCGCCCAGCCTGAGCAACTGATTGGGTGCGCTCAGCTCAATGTATTTTGCCAGGAAAGTGCCATCGTTTTGCAGCACTCCCTCAACTTCCACAAACTCCCCGGTCGTCAAAGCTGAGAACTTGCCGATGGTGGCGTCGAACACTGTGCTGGCATCCGTCATAATGCGCACGCTGCCGGAGCCATTGGTCGCCTGGAAATCGAACGAATTGGCGGGGCTTCCCGGCAGCGCGGAGATCTTTCCGACCGTATCCACCATTTGCAAGCCGGAGGAACCGGGGGACACGGCGGCCCCGGTGATGCTCGGCGTGATTACCCAGCCTCCAGCAGCATTCTGGGTGATGGATTTTTGCAGGCTGAAGTCCAGCGCCAGCCCCTGCGTTCCGCCCGAGGGCAGAGAAACATTACTCAATGGGATGGAAACCGAAGTACTGGTCATTTGCGGATTGCTCACCTGCGTGGGCGTGCCGGCGGAATTCACCACCAGTCCAGGGTTGGCCAGCGTGAGATTTACGCTGCTGTAGGCGCCCGGCGCCAGGTTTCCGGTTTCCACCATCAGCGTTGGCGCCAGCTCCAGGTGGCGCAGTTCAAAGGTCATGGGGGTTGTGGAAAGCGTGGTGCTTTTTCCCGTGGAATCCGTAACGCTGACCGAGGTCACGTCAACTTTGAACGCCAGGACGTTGTCCGCGGCTGCGTCTTTCATGAAAACGGTCAGGTTGGAGGCGCCGGGGGTAGGCGTCGGCGGCGGTGTCGAAGAATTGGAGCCCGTTGAACCGCACCCGCCGAGAATAAGCGCCATCCCCAGTAAACTTGCGCCTGAAATCCACTTTGCAAAGCTTCCCATCTGTACACCCCTTATGACTTGTTCTGCAAGTTGACGATCTCTAATTCAACGATCTTTGGTTCAACGCTCAGCAGTCCAACGCTGTGCGATGCACCGACCCACAATTTGTTTTACGGCCTCAGTTCCACCGCGCTCGCGATCAGCTGCACACCCGTGGGAGTGGACTTGAACAACAATCCGCGCACGGAAACTTTTTGGCCCGCCGTGATAGGTCCGTTGGAAGAGGCAAAGCCCACGAACTGAGTCACCGTGCTGCTGGTAACCACCGCTACCGACGCCGGCCACAGGTTTCCTGCCGCCGGCGTTAGCACGAATTGGTTGGTGCCCACGCTGGCTACCGTCCCATCCACCGTGCCTTGCTTCAGGATTACCTGGTCCGCTACTTGCGGGTTGGTTGCCGGACGCACGCGGATTTCCAGCGTTTGACCGGCCATCAAATCATTGGCGGTTGCAAACCAGCAGGTCGCACAGGACACCAGCGGAGCCAGTTCTTTCAACTCCACCGAATATTTGGTGTTCACGTCCACACCCACTCCTCCGGCGGTCCCCGGCGGAGTCAGGCTGTTGGCGACTGTCACGCTAAGTGTGGCCGTGGTCTTGTTGCCGGCTGCATCCCGGGCGATGGCGCCCAGCGTGTGCGTGCCATTCGTAGTTTTGGTGGTGTCCCAGACTGTGCTGTACGGTCCAGCCGTATCTTCCGCGCCCAGGTTCACGCTATCCAACTGGAACTGCACGCCAGCCACGCCTACGTTGTCCGACGCGCTGGCGGAGATGGTTACCGACCCCGAAACCGTGGCGCCGCTGGCCGGACCTGAGATGGATACCGTCGGCGGCGTGGTGTCTGGGTTGTTTACGGTGACCGTCACCGACGATGATCCGGTGTTTCCCGCGGCGTCGCGGGCCCTCGCCGTCAGCGTGTGTGCGCCGGGTGTGGCGGTGGTGGTATTCCAGGTCACGCTGTAAGGCGAGGTGGTGTCTTCCACGCCCAGGTTTGCGCCGTCCAAAAGGAACTGAACACCTAGCACGCCCACGTTGTCCGCCGCTGTCGCTGATACCGTTACCGTCCCCGATACGGTGGCCGCATTCACCGGCGCCGTAATGGAAATTGTTGGCGGCGTGGTATCAGCCGTGCCTGAAGTCGTTACCGCTTTGAGTGCAAAGTTTTCGCCCGTCGCGCTAAGGGCTGCGCCGGTGAGATCGTCCAGCGTTACTGTGATGCTGCTGGCTCCCGCCGCCGGTTGCTGGCGCGTCGCCGGGGACGACCAGAACGGATTGAAGCTGGTCTGCGCGAAGGTTGAAGTCTGCGTCTGCGCGTTCCAGCCCAGGTCGTCAACAATCTGTTTTCCGTTGAAATGTTTCAGCCGGTATTTCGTGACGCCAGCCGGCGGCGTCCAACTGATCGTGTAAGATCCTCCGCCGTTGTTGGCGACCGTAATGGCCACATCCAGCATGACCGCCGTGCCGGGATGCAGAGCGGAGAAGATGGCCTGGTTTACGGTGTAATTCGCATTTTCGTCCCAGGTGCCGCCGGAGTTTGCCTGATCAACCTGCTTGAGCTGGACATTCAGCTTGCGCTGCCAGAAACCTACGTCGCCTTTGTACAGCTGCTGAATGAAGAACGGATACCAGATCGTCTCCTGGCCAATCTGCGGACCCAGAGTTTGCGGATAATCCGGCGTCAACGCATAGATGAAGCCGCATTGCTGCACCGGAACGCAGGTCCCGTTGTCGCTGAATCCTTCCGTCAGTTCCCAATGGGCCAGTCCGTAAGCGTAATCAAGCGCGCGGTTGTACTGGTCGTTTCCTGCAGTGCCGGTCCAGGTTGTTCCCCGCGCGATTGCCAGTTCGTACACGCCCTGCACCAGAATGCTGGTCATGAACACGTGATTGGTGCGCGCGGATCCCGCTCCCGCCGGGCCGCTGGTCGCCGGCGGATTGGGCCACGTATCGGAAGCGCAGCAGCCGTAATGGAAGCCCCGGTTCATCGCCGTGCCCTGGGCGTTCTGTGCGGCTCCGGGCGCGGCCGGATTGGGCAGGTCGGGCCACACTTGCGTGTTCATCACTTTGTCCGCGACCGTGAGAAAGCCCGGAGCGTCAGGATCATTGGTGCCTCTTGCCAGCTGATACATGCGGGAGATGGCGATCAGCTCGTTTCCGATCGCGCGCTCATTCCACAGCCCCCCGGTATTCAGCCCGGCTGTAGTGTTCAGGTAGCGGTCTTTGGGACCATCGTTGATGGCGTCATGAATGGTTTCGTCGCCGCTGGCCAGGTAGTAGTCCACCATGCCGTACCAGTGCGCGTGCTCCTGGTCAACCCACGCGCGGTTGGCATTGCCGCCGTTGGTGGAACCCGCCGTCGGGAAGCCCCAGGAATCCAAAGAGCTCCCGCTCGTCCGCCAGGAGAACCCGTCGGAACGCGGGAAAGCCTGCTCCGCATCGAAGCGGTAACGATTCACCGCGTACATGTAGCGTCCGGTGTAGCCGCGTTCCATGAAGTTGCGCATGTAAGCCAGCGCGAAGTCCGCCTGATTGCTGCCGCTGGTGGCCGGCCATACGTAAAAGCGAAAAACACTTGGAGTAAAGTCCGCGATGCAGCAGGACATTGTCAGATTGCGGTAATAAGCGTCTTCTTCCGTGGGGTTGATCAGCGCGTTGAACATCGCGTTGGTGCCGTTGTAGTAGTCAACAGAAGCGCGCGCCACCAGATAAAACTGCTGTTTCAGGAATTCGTTCTGCGGGCTGGCCAGCGCCGCGCTGTGAAAATTCAAATACACGTCATGGATGCTGTGCTGCGGCCATGCCTGGTAGTAAGGACTGGCGCACGGCGTCAGCGAGCAGGTCCCGGTGTAGAGAGTCTGGTCGGGCCAGATGCCAACGCGCACTTCATTGCCGCCACTCTGCAACTGCACGGACTTGGGCCAGACCTCGCCTCCCAGATAAACGCCCGCCAGGACTCCCGTTCCCGTGGAGTCGGCAACATCGCCAAACATCTTGGAGGCCGCCGAGACCGCGGTGCCGCGCAGAAGGTTGGCGCCGCCTTGCGTGATCTCGTATCCGTTTTGCGCGTAGGTCGCGCCAGAACGAGTAATAAAGGATGCCGTGGATGAAGCCCAGTCGATGTGCTCCATGTGGCTGGTGTAGGCCTGGTAGAGGTATGCGTTTTCTGAGCCGGTGAATGTGCCAGCGGTTGGCGTTGCCGTGCCATTGCCAAAGGTGAAGCCGCGGCCCGTTCCCAGCGTGGGCGTCACGCGAAGCTCGTAGGCAGAGAATCCTTTGTACGCTGTATTCGCCGCGGTGGAAGCGTTGTCAGCGTTGCGCAGGCTCACATTCGCGCGGACATAACTCTTGCCCTGATAAAAATAGAGCCGCACCGCATAGCGCATGTAGACGTTGCCGGCCGCGTCTTTGTGTGCTCCGTCAGCTTTTACCACCGTGCGCACCGGGCCATTTTCTTCAATGATTGCCGTGGAGGTCGCATCGTTCGCGGAAGTGTAGGTGGTGGTGCAGGTGCCGCAGGAGGTCCCGCCGGGGGCCGGACCCACGATCGCCAATCCTGTGCTGGCGCCGCTGGCGACAATCGTCTTGCCGCCGGCTACGACAATATCCAGCCCGTTGAAGTTGGCTTTCTTGATGGTGAACTGCGCTGCTCCGGTGTTTACCGTGATGGTGGTGCCGTTGTCCGTGGCCAGATTGGCGCCGCCGAAGTTTCCGGCGCCGGCATTGGTCAGGGCGATCGCGGTATTCACGCCGCCGGCCGTCAGGGTCGCTTGTGTATCAACCAGCACCCACTTGCAGGATTGATCTTCCCATTCCACCAGGCAGCGGAACTGTCCCATGGTGGCCCCCGTCAGCCCCAGTGACGACAACCCTGCGCAACTCGCCGGGTTGGCATTGGCGCACGGCACCAGTCCTTTCGCCAAAGGCACGCCCACGCTCAGAGGTTCGCTGGTGCGCGCCACCCCGGTGGCGCCGGGATAGGTCATTTCCTGGATCGTCAACGGGACGTTCAGTTGCGCGAACGCGCCGGACGCGAGCAGAACAAAAAGAATTGGCGCAAGGGAAAGCAACCGGGTGAGGAAAGCTCTACGACGGGGGACTGCGATATTCATCAACTTCTTCCTTGGCGCTCAGGCCACGCATGCCCAGCAGAAAAACTCGAAGAAACTGGGCCGGTTATCGGGTACGAAAGTCAGTTGCACATCGTGAACGATACAAGACAGTTATTGCTGCTACGAGATGCCGACAGTTCACAGCAATCCAGTCCGAACGATCACCAAAAAGCTAGTCAGGGTCTTGAGACAAAAGTAATTCGAATGATTAGGGGTCTTCCTAAGCCACTTGCACTACGAAATCACCGCTATAAATCTTTGTTTCCCAGATACAGAAGGGCTGTAACGCTGATAGCAGCACACCTGCGCTTGCAAGAGTGCAAAACTTTGCATGTTTTGAACTTTACCGGAAGCGGGCTCACTACAGAAAAACGAGTGTTAAATAACTACAGGCATTGCTTCAGAGGCAAGGAGGTGGCCAAAGTTTTTGCAGAAGAAATTACGTTGGATTAAAAGCAACTTAGTTGTGGAGTTGAAAACTATTTCAGCGTGGTTCGTTCGCGCACAAACTACACACGCGAGAAAAAAATGCATTCACTGTTCAATATTAGATAGCTTCGCAGGTGCTTCTTCGGAGTGGTTCCGGCTTTGGGCATCGGCAATATCATTGCGATTTTCACTACGGCTTTCCGCTGAGATTCGCACTAAGTAACTCTCTACTTCCGCTGCGACAGTCTCCCAGGTGCGCGTGCGCGCGTAGCGAACGATGGCGTCGCGATTCCACTTGCGCTCCAGCGCCGCGCCGATCCCGTCAGCGATCGCCGCCGCGTCCTGCGCGACCATGATTCCCAACTCCGGAGAAACCAGGATCTCCGGGACGCCCCAAAGCCCGGTCGCCACCACAGGCGTTCCGCAGGCCAGCGACTCCAGCACCACGTTGGGCCAGCCTTCGCGCGAACTGACCAGACAGCTCAAGTCGGCCGCGCTGTACCACAGCCGAAGCTCTTCGTTGGGCCGCGCTCCGGCAAAGATCACGCGATCTGCCACGTTGCAGGTCCGCGCCAGCGCCAGCAATTCCGCAGTATCGCCCTTGCCCACGATGTACACCACGAGTTTGGGAAATCTCTCTGCCAGCCTGGCCATTGCCGGAATCAGAAACTGGAAACCTTTCCTGGGTATCAAGGCGCCAACGGCAACAACGATTTGGTCTTCCACCGGCAGGCCAAGTTCCTGCCGCGCTTGCTTCTGCTCCACTGGATTGAATCGGCCCAGGTCAACGCCGTTCCCGATCACGGTGGCCCGCTCCGGCGGCACGCCCAGCTTCACCATCTCGTCGGTCAAAGCTTTGCAGACTCCGATGTTGCCGGCCGTATTTCTCAGCGTCCAGCGGATCATGGGCCGCAAGAGGCGGAACGAAGGAAACAGATTGATGTCCGTGCCGCGCGCCGACGCCGCCACCGGCAGGCCGAGCAGCTTGCCGATCAGGACCGCCGCGAAACAGTCGGGGTAGATGTAGTGTCCGTCTATGCAATCAAAGCGAAGCTGCTTGTGCAGCTTGCGCGCCAGCAGGTAGCTGCCAAGAAACATCAACAGTCCGTGCAAGGGCATGGAAATTTTCGGCAGCAGCAGATAGCGCGGATGGTAAACGGTAAGCTCTCCGATTTGCTCTACCCGGGGAATGCGCGCTGTCGCGCCCCACGTCGAAGACTTGATCCACGCGGGAAAATACGGCACTGGTGCAACCACCGTAACCTTGTTTCCGGGGCGCCGGCTGACGTGCGCCATCCGCTGGTAAATGAATACACCCAGCGTGTCATCGCTCGAGTTGGGGAAAAGGCTGGTGAAAGTCAGGATGTGCATTGGCTCGCCACGGTGATTGCTTCTCTAAACCCTTGACAGCAAACAAGTAACTATGAGCAACTGGCCTGCCACGTTCTCACATCGCGTGGCAAGTTAAGTCACCTTTTGTGAACAGCATAGCGGCCTGGAAACTCAGCCTGGTGAGTACCCAACGTTCTTGATGTGAAAATCTTTGCATACTATATAAAGGATGCGCCGCCGACAAACCTGCTCGTGTGCGATGGGTCGCGCTAATTGGTTGAATCCAAGACAGATATTCATTCATTAAGCGCCCATCACGCGAGTGTTTGGCCATTCACTTGCCTTTTAACTGAGGTTCGCCGAATTGTGTCCATTGCAAGCTTACTTGGGGCCACTTCGGTACCGGAAGAAGGAAAAGCTGAATGTGCGGAATCTGCGGAATTTTTGAGTTCGACCAGTCCCGGCCCGTGGCTCGCGCGGACGTCCATGCCATGAACCAAACCCTGCGCCACCGTGGCCCGGACGACGACGGAGTTTACGTGGCTCCCGGCATTGGACTGGGACATCGCCGCCTGAGCATCATTGACGTCGCCGGCGGGCACCAGCCCATCTCCAACGAAGACGGCAGCATTTGGGTCCTTCTGAACGGCGAGATCTACAACTACCCCGAGCTCCGCCAGGAACTGCTGGGCCGCGGACACCGCCTGGCCACGCGTTCTGACACGGAGGCCATCGTCCACCTCTACGAAGATTACGGCGAAGGCTGCTTTACCCATTTGCGCGGAATGTTTGCTATCGCGTTGTGGGACTCGCGCACTCGCAAGCTGATTCTGGCGCGTGATCGCGCCGGCGAAAAGCCGCTGTTCTACTATCGTGACGCCAACCGCCTGCTCTTCGGCTCCGAATTGAAAGCCATTCTCGCCGGGCCCGATGTCTCGGTCCACACCGACAATGAAGCGCTGTTCGACTACTTCAGTTTTGGCTACGTCCCGGCGCCGAAAAGCATTTATCGCGAAGTCCGCAAAGTCCTGCCCGGTCATTACGTGGTCGTTTCCGGCGGCTCCCTCCGCGACGAGTGTTATTGGGACTTGAGTTTCCATCCTCGCGAAGACCGCAGCGAAGCCGAGTGGTGTGAAATCCTGCGCCACCAGCTATGCGAGTCCACCCGCATCCAGCTCATGAGCGACGTGCCCTTGGGGGCCTTCCTGAGCGGCGGCGTTGATTCCTCCACCGTGGTGGCGATGATGCGCCACATTCAGAAGAAAGGCTCAGTCACCACCTGCTCCATCGCGTTTGAGGAGGAGGAGTACAACGAAGCGCCGTTTGCCCGCAAGATCGCCGACCAGTTTGCCACCGATCACCACGAGAAGACCGTTCATCCGCAGGCCACGGAGGTCATTGACAAGCTGGCGTGGCACTACGATGAGCCGTTTGCTGATTCGTCCGCCATACCCACGTACTACGTGTCCGCGGTGGCCCGGGAAAAAGTCACCGTGGCCCTGGGCGGCGATGGCGGCGATGAGAACTTTGCCGGGTATCGCCGCTACTACTTTGACCAGTTTGAGAACCGTCTGCGCGGCATCGCCCCGCTCTCCATCCGGCGCGCCATCTTTGGGCCGCTGGGCCGGATCTATCCTCCGCTCTCCTGGGCGCCGCGCGTGTTTCGCGGCCGCGCCACTTTTCAAAGCTTGTCGCGCTCGCCGCTGGAAGGCTACTTCAACTCGCTTTCCATCTTTCGTCCGGATGAAAAGCCCAGCCTGTTCAGTTCTGATTTCCTGAGGCAGGTGGCCGGCTACGATTCCATCAGCGTCTTCCAGAAACACTACGACAACGCCGGAACGGACGATCCGCTGACCCGCATCCAGTACGTTGATATCAAGACCTATTTGCCCGATGACATTCTGACCAAAGTAGACCGCGCCAGCATGGCGGTTTCCTTGGAAGTGAGGGCTCCGTTCCTGGACCATCATTTGATGGAAATGGCCGCTACCATTCCTTCCAGCCTGAAGCTGCGCGGCACCAACGGAAAATATATTCTGAAGAAAACCATGTCGCCCACCTTGCCGGACGACGTGCTGTATCGCCGCAAGCAGGGGTTCGCCATCCCGCTCGACCACTGGTTCCGCAAAGAGATCAAAGAGATGGCCTACGACAACATCATCGGCCAGGACGACGGCATTCTTGATCCCAAGCAGTTGGGGAAAATCTGGAAGCAGCATCAATCGGGCCAGGCTGACCGTTCGCCGCAGCTCTGGACGGTGCTCATGTATCGCAAGTGGCGGAGTGCTTTTCCGGCGTAGAAGCCGTCACTGAAGCGCCAAGAAAATCTTTGAACTCCTAAGGCTGCGGCTTGACCGTCTCGGCCCGAGTCTGCGGCGCCGCCACGGCAGCGCGCTTGTGCGCCAGCCGCAGTGCGGTGTGGGCCATATCGTAGTAGCTGATGTAGATGTCGTCGTGGCTGTCAATCGCCAGCGAAGGATCAAGGCCCACGTTGTTGCCGTTGTCAACGGTTTCGGCTTTCCAGCCCTTGGGTGTAATCGTGGCATATCGCAAGACGCCCATGCCGCTGTCCCAGTAAGCCACATGCGGGCGTTGTTTGCTGTCAAACTTCAACGAGACGCGTTCAATGTTGTCCGCCCGGCCGGTAATGTTGTCCACCACCTCTGACTTCCATCCGCCCTGCGCCGTCCAACTGGCGTACTTGACCATGCGGTGGGCAACGTCAAAGTAAGCGATGTGCGGATTGCCTGCCTGATCGATCTCAATGCTGCCGCCCAGTCCCGTCCAGCCGCCTGACATCTGATGCGTGTCGGGAGCGCCGAAGTGCCACTCCGAGCCGTCCCAACTGGCATAGCGCAGGTCCCCGGCATCCACGTCGGAATAAGCGATGTGCGGCAGACCCTTGCTGTCCAGCGCCAGTGAATTGAATTTGCCGGTGGCCGATCGTGAATCCACTGTTTCCGTATACCACGTCCCGCCGTCAAGAAACGCGTATTTCAAGTGCAAGGCATACGTGCCGTCTTTATACAGGCGATGGTAGTAGCTGATCCGCGGCTGGCCGTTGGGCGCGATGCGGATGAAGTTGAAGAAATTGATGTGCTCGTAGTCCAGCGTTTGCTTGGTCCACTTCTTTCCGTCCCAGAAGGCGTAACGCAGGCCGGACTCATTCGGGCCCGCGTAGGCGAAGTGCGGGTGGCCGTTGTTGTCCACCGCCAGTGATTCAAATCCGCCGCTGGCGTCAACTTCCATGATGTCCCAGCGCTTGACGGACGCGGAGCGGAACGCGTAGCGCAAGGCCTGGCGGGTCTCATCGTAGTAGCCGATGTGGAGGTTGTCATGACTGTCAATGGACAGCGAACTGAACTTGCCTAGGTTTCGCCCGTCGCCGCCTTCCACCACTTCCACCTGCCAGGGCGATTGGGCACGCGCGGCTTGCGCCAGGCCTAGCAACGCCAGAACGGACATCAGCAATAGCCGGTTTTTGTTTTTCACAAATTGATGTATGAAACTGATCATAAACTTAGCCCTTACTCCTGATCTTCCGCAGCGCCATCCTGCTCATGGTGGGAAACATGGAACCCCACGCGTAGCGCAGGAAAGGCATGGGATCGCCCCACTTGAAGATGCCAAACATCTTCGGCCCTGACAACTGGCCGAAAAGTGTCTTCAGTTTGACGCGCTTGTTATAGATTCCTGACGCCGAATACATGAGCCACGCGTCCTCTGCCACCCATTTGCCGCCCGGATGTTGCGAGGTGTGCGCGTCCAGGCTGTGCCCGGTAAGGTCGCTGTAGGCGACGCGCGTCAGGTTGGTGCCGCTCATGTGCGCCAGCTGGTGCCAGTCCCAATGGCGAGTGTTGATCTCAATCAGCTTGTACTCGCCGGTGTTGGCGTCGCGTTTGTATTCAATCTCCGCCATGCCGCGATACGCCAGGCTCTTGCACAGCCGCGCCGAGGGCTCCACAATCTCCTGCAGGCTGACGTTTTGCACCACGCATCCGGTGCCGAAGTCGTCCGGTTCCTGCACCAGTTTGCGCGCACAGAAATAACCCAGCGGCTCGGACCCGTTCCCGAAGTACCCGCCCATGATGGCGATGTCCCCGGTGGCCCCGGGTATCCACTCCTGCACCAGCACTTCCGGATTCACCTGGGCGACGCGATCATATTCTTCTTTCAGTTCGCTCGCGCTATCGGCGCGAAAGGCTTTGCGGCAACCCACAGCCTGCCAGTTTCCCTCGCCGCGCCACTGGTAGGAGCTTACCGGCTTTACCACGCACGGGAAGCCGACATCCGCTGGGACCCGCTCCAGATCACTCGCGTTGTGCACCACCAGCGTTCTGGGCACTGGCACCCCGGCGGCCTTGGCCGCCTCCACCAACTGGCCTTTGTCCAGGACCCGCCGCAGAGATTCCTGGCCGGGAATGGACAGGCGGTAGTCTTTCAGGTCTTCGCGATGACGGTCGAGAAAAACTACGTCAGCATCGCGCGTTGGGAAAATTACGGCGCCACCAAGCTCCACCGCAGCGTTCTTGAGATACGCGGCAAGCTTTTCCGGCTCGCTCTGCGAATCCGGAGCAAAGCGTACGTCGCAAAAACGCGTGAAGTTGCCATAGGCTTTGCGGTCAGCGGAAAGGCCAATCACTTTGAGTCCGGTGCCGGCCAGATCGCGGGCAATCGCCAACCCGGAATAAAACATGTTCATGATGATGACCGGCGGCAGCTTCGTGCTCTTCACAGTCGCGGGCGACGGCGCGTGCCTGGCGGCCGAACCGCCATCACCTGAAGAATCGTGTGGCACAGGCGTTCCTGCTTGTGCTTTTGGCTTTTCCGCCGCAGTGTCTGGCGACTCGCTGTTTCGCCGCAGTTTGCTCTTCGCCCATTCGCGCGCGCCTCTCGGTACCAGCGAATAAGCCGCTTGACGATAGCCGGTGAGCGAACCTGGCTGTGCGGCAATGGCCTTAACGGCATGGCGCATGGCGCCGGCATTGGTCCCTTGCAGCAGGTCGGTTGCCGCCCATTGGGTCTCAATTTCAAATCGCGCACGGCGCTGGGCCTTCGGGCTGACGCTCCTCAGCTTCATCGCGCGCTCACTGATGGTTTTCATCTCCAGCAGCCGGTCCTCGGCTTTCATGTCACGGGTGAGGCAGCCTGAAGCTGACTGGCGATACAGCACCAGCGGTTCGGCGACAAGATCGGCCTCGCTACCGGCAAGGATTTTGAGCCACAGGTCCCAGTCCTGGGCGAACTTGAATTCCAGGTCCATGTAGCCGGCTTTTTCCACGGCGTCGCGCCGGGCAATCACGCAGGAAGTGAAGATGAAGTTCTTGATCAGCAGGCGGTCAAAGACGTCGCCGCGGTTCTCCGCTGCGGCGTTGCGCGCGTACAGAATGCGGAGCTGCTCGTCCACGGCGTAATCGCTGCAGTACACCAGCCCCAGCTTGGGGTTCTGCGCGGCCAGTTCCATCTGCTTTTCAATCTTGTTGGGCAGCCAGACATCGTCATCATCCAGAAACGCGAGCCACTCGCCGGTTGCATTGCGCATGGCCAGGTTCCGAGCCGCGGACGCGCCTCCGTTGGCCTGGAAGAATGGCCGCACGCGGTCGCCGTAAGCCAGAAGCTGCTCGCGCGTGTTGTCCTTGGAGCCGTCGTCCACAACAATGATCTCGCGCACCGGAACCGTTTGCGCCAGCACGCTGTCAATCGCTTCCCGCACTTGCTGTGCGCGATTGTAAGTTGCCATTACTACGGAAACATCAGCCATAACTTAGTTCACTCCTTTGGCCTGGCTCGCCACGCGGCCGGTCTCGCTTGACAAACGGCGCGACGACAAACGCGCACGCATCCAGGCCGCAGAATCAGCACGCAGAGACCGCAACAATCCCGGCGGCAGCAGCCGCAGCCGCGTCAGCATGAAGAGAAAGATCGTCGCCAAAACTGACTTGACCGCCACTCTCACGATGAACGACTCCGCGGGCAACAGATAGGCAATCGCCAACAGCGCCGCGCAGCATCCCAGCACCTGCAAGATGACTTTGAAGTTGCACCGCACCGGGTAAGCGGCCACGCTGAACCAGTAGCTGGCGACGGAAAGAAACGCGAAGCTGAAAAACGTTGCCCACACCGCGCCCCACGCGCCCCACCTAAGGATCAGTCCGAAATTCAGCGCCAGGCAAAACACCGTGGACGCAATCCCGATGATGGAAAGCGTGACGTTCTTCTTGCGGACCAGCAATCCGGCCTCAAAGAACAGCCCCATGCCCTGCACCACGTAGGCGAATGCCAGGAGCGGCACAAAGCGATAGGCGTCCGTGAACCTTGCTCCCACCATCACTTCAAAGACTTCGCGGATGCTGATGCTCACCAGGAACGCCACCGTAATCAGCGCGACTGAATACAGCGTAAAGACCTGCGAGAAAAGCGCGGGCGCATCTTCGCGCTTGGCGATCTCATACGACTGCGGCTCCCACATGAGCTGGAATGGCTGGATGGCCATCAGGCTCAGGACGTAAGCGAACTTGTAGCCCACGGCGTACACGCCCACGGTGTCAATGCCGTGAAAGCGCTGCAGGAAGAAGCGGTCAGAGAAATTCAATACGAACGCCGCTACCCACACGGTAAACAGCGGTGCGCCAAACTTAAGGAGCTTGAACAGCTTGGTCCCGGAGATCCGCAAGCCGGTTTCGCGAAGGGTGAGAAACATGAGCACCACCCACACGGCGCCGGCGGCGGCGAGATTGGCCCAGAACGATCCTGCAATCCCCAGCTTGAGTCCGGCGACAAAGTAAATGTTGAGCCCCACGGAGAGTAGGAGAAATCCCTGGGTGAGGAAGGTGTACAGGCCGGAACGCTGTTTGCCGCGCAGGTAAACCCAGCCGATGTCGGCGGAAAAGGTAAAGAAGAACCCGAAAGCCATCAACTGCACCAGGGTTCGGTACTTTGCGCTGCCCAGCAAGGCTTGCGATACGGCGTTCGGGAACAGAAGCGCAACCACCACTGCCGCGCCGCCTACCAGCAGAGTAGTAATCATTCCGGTGCTGACCACCAGCTTCTTTTCCTTGTCGTCGTCGGTGTCGTAGTAAAAGCGCATGACAGCCGTGGACAGGCCGGGCGCCAGCAACACTGTGGCAATCATCGCCGTGAGATTCAGGATCTCCATCACGCCGTATTCGCCCGCGGAAAAATAATGGGTGTAGAAGGGAATCAGCAGGAAGCTGATGACCTTCCCCAGGATGCGGCCGAAGCCGTACACCGCGGCGTTGCGAAACAATTTGGCGAGTTGCTCGTTCACAGCTTTACGTCCCTCAAATTCGCTTGCGCCGCCGCAACCGGCAGCTTTGGCAATTCAGCTGGTGGCTTGGGCTTAGGTCCGAATCCGACAAACCGGTACCAATCGAATTGCAAAATAAATGTTGCGCGATCGCGGCCCCAGGGAGTGAATCGCTTCAACTCCAGCGGATCGTCTCCGGGCTGGTTGAATCCGAATTCCGTGGTGACGGCCGTGCTGAAGCCGTTTTGCTGCAAGCACTGCTTGGCTTCCTGCGTGAAGTGGAACGATCTCCCAAAAGGATAAGCAAAGTGCCGGACTGGAGTCTGCAACTTTTGCTCAACCGTTTTCTTAGACACCGCAATCTCCTGCTGCACCTGCGCGTTGCTGATCCGGGACAGCACAGGGTGGCTCACGGTGTGCGCCCCAAACGTGATCTGGTGCGCTTTCATCTGGCGGACCTCCTCCCAGCTCAGCATGTAGTTGGGCAGGGTCAGCGAAGCCGGCACGCCCAGCGCGGCAAACAAGCTGGGGATGGCCTTTCGGCGGCAGTCGTCATCAAGACCTTGCAGCCATGCGAGCACTCGGTCGAGCAACGCCAGGCGATCACTTTGCGACGCGAGCGAACCCGCAGGAGCGCCGTCCATTTCCAGATCCAAAGCTGGCCGCGTCGTCAGCTTGAACGCCAGACACACCTGGTCGTACCACGGAATCTGGCTGGTCCCAACGTAACCGGTAGCTAGGTAAATGGTGGCCGGGATGCCGAGTTCCTTCAAGATCGGAAACGCCGACGTGAAATTGTCGCGATAGCCGTCATCAAAGGTGATGGCGACGCAATGTTTCGACGACGACGAGTCGCGGGCGATCCGGCCGTCAGCGATGTCGTCCAGAGTCACGACGTTGCAATTGCGAGCAACGTATGCCATCTGGCTGCGGAATTCGTCCACCGGGAGCGATGGCAAGTAGGGATCAAGATCATCGTTGACCCGGTGATAAAGAAGAATCTGGCATGAGGGTGTCTCGCGCTTCTGCAAAGAAAGAGAATGGAGCCCGCGCTGATAGTGGTCCGCCACCCATGCGCCCAGCCGCCGCAGCGGAGTAGTCGCATACGCTCTGGCGATTGCGCCTTTGAGCGATGCACGTGCTGCGGTGTCAGACGCGTGCGCCGGCGATTCCGCCTGCGCTTTCGCCCGGCGACGCATGGCCAGCAGCGGCTCAGGCACAAGCTTCCGCAAACCCTCTTTGAATTGCTTTCGCGTCGCGGGCATTTTCGCAAATGCCAGCGCTGCTTGCCGCGACCATGCCACGCCGATCTTCAGGGCGCGCTTGTCGCCGGCTCCCCAGTCGCGTTTGTGCTGTGCCACGCCGCCCAGGAAGTCGTATTCCTCAACGCCGCGGGCGATCATCTCGCGCAAACGGAATCCGCGCAGCGCCACGCCCGGACGCAGGCTTTCAAAATCTGGGTCGTATCCTTCCTGCAGCAACAGGAAGCGGTTGTTGTAAAGGAAACCGTATTGGAATGCCAGCGTGCGCTCGCCCCAGTCCAGACGGTGGAATTGCAGCACGCCGGACTTGAGCGCGGCCCGCGACAGGTCAAAATAAAAAGCGCGCTTGGCGTCGCCCTGGAAAACTCCGCTGCGGCCTTTGCTCTGCCACCGTTTGCCATGCAGATCAAAAAATGCCGGCAACCACTGTTGGAGCTGGTCTTCGCCGGTGCATTCCACCGGTGCAAGCTTGAGTTGCTGTTCAAAAAAGCTGAGGCAAGAACGCAACTTGCTGCGGAAGCGCGGTTTCAACGACTGCACATACGCATCCCAGGTGTTGGGCAGCTTGAGGGTGAGGCAGGGCACATCTTCCGTGGCCACGGTCCAGCCAAGGCCCTGCACTTGAGCGGACATGGCAGCGACAAATGGCGACGATTCCACCGGCCCGTGCAGTTCCAGGTAGTCCCATGACTCGCGATGCGAGTTTAGATATTCGGCCACGGCTTGGGCAAAGCCGGCTTCCAGTCCGCGCTCGGCGAAGCAGTCAAGATAGTCAGAGTCTTGCGAGCCGTCACCGATAAACTTCAGATATTTCCATGTCCAGCCCATGCGGCGAACGTTCTCCACGCACAACGGCGCAACCCCAACGAGCCTTCCGTCTTGCCATGCGCCCAGAACGAATGGCTGCAGGTTGCCGCCGTAAGCTTTCCACCAACTTGCGCACCATTCCCATGAGAGAAAGAACGTATCGGCGGCGCTTTGCTTCAGCAGCGCGTTCCAACGCGTCTGGATCTGTTCCACGTCCTGCCAGCGCGCATAAAGAATGATCTTCACGCCGCCACCTCCTGCATCTGGTGGCGGTGCCACAGCTCGGTCATCAGGAACAGCCAGATCAGGTCGCCATAATAGGTGGAGTTGTCCGCGTCCATCATGCGGAAGAGTTCTTCCACAAAAGTGCGCTGGAAGTAGCCGCGCTGGTACGTTTCGGGGTCCAGCAGAACATCCTGCGCCAAGTTGCGCCACAGCGGATGGCTCTTGATCCACATGCCGATCGGCAATCCGAAGCCGTGCTTCTTCTTGGCAAGAATGGCTGCCGGGAGCAGCTTGGCGGTTGCCTTCTTGAACAGGTAGCGCTTTTCCATGCCGCGTACTTTCAGGTTGGTCGGCAGCCTTCCGGAAAAGTCGGCGAGTGGATGATCAAGAAACGGAAAGCGCACATTCACGCCGGCCAACTCCGCCGCGCGAACGACTTTCGGCAGGTCGTTATCGCCCAGCGTCATTTTGATGTCAATGTAAAGCAGGCGGTTGAGCTCGCTGTGCGCCGGAGCTTCGTTGTAGTGCTGCCGGGCAATCGCCAGCAGATCGCGATGCCCATTCGCAAGGGGCACTCCGGGACCAAGGACACTCTCCGGAGCAAATCTCTGGAGCAGCAGCCACTGGAAGTAGCGATCGGGATTTCCCGCCTTGCAACGATCAATGTAGCGGCGTGCTTTGCCCACCGGCCCGACGCCGGGCAGCCCGAAGGCCAGCGGCTCAACCAAATAGCGGCGCAGCGCTTGCGGAATCTTTTGGTAGTAGCCGTAGATCTGTTCGGTCGCATAGCGTTCATTGCCGCCGAACAACTCGTCGCCGCCATCGCCGGCCAGCATGACTTCAACGCCGTGCTCACGCGCCAGCTTCAGGCACGCGTAAGTCGGCAGCACGGACGCGTTGCCGAAAGGCTCATCGTAAGCCGCCGCGATGGTTGCGATATCCTGGAAAGTCTCTTCCGGCGTGAGCACAGCGATGGAGTGCTCTGCCTGGAAAACCCGCGCAGCCAGGTGGGCGTACTCCAGTTCGTTGAACCGCTCTTCAGAAAAGCCAATGGAAAAAGCCTTCGTCGCTTTGCCTTTGTGCTGGGTCAGCAAGCCGAGGATGGAACTGCTATCGGTGCCGCCGCTGAGAAAACATCCCAACTGCGCGCTGGCAACGTCGGCGGAGTAAACTCGGACGGCCTCTGACATGGATGACAGCAACTCTTCCGCAAGCTTGTTCGGCGACGAATGGTCTGCTTCTGAATATTCCAGGTCCCAGTACCGGCCCAGATGAGTCTCGCCGTCCTTCCAAGTCAGGTAGCAGCCGCCTGGAAGTTTGGCCAGCGATTGAAATGCGGACTGTGGCGCCGGCACCACGCTGAAATTCAAGAAGGTGGCGATGGCGTGTGGATTGATTTCCTTATTGATTCGGTCGCTGGCGAAGATGCCGCGCGGGTGTGACGCAAAGACCAGCTGCGTGCTGCCGGCAGAGTAGCTCAGCGGCTTGGCGGCGAAGCGGTCCAACGCGATCAGCATGGTTTCCGTGCGGCTGTCCCAGATCGCCAGCGCGAAGGAGCCGCGCAGGCTCTTGAAGAACTCGATTCCATCACGCAAGTACAGTTCGCCAATGATCCGTGCCGCGGCGGCATCCTGCGGAAGCCCAAGTTCGGCCGCGTGGTTCTGCGTGGCCACCAGTTCGGCATCGCAAGCTACCAGGATTTCCGAATTCGACCAAACCGACGCTGAGCCTGTGCTGGAAACAGCGCCGACCTGCGCTAGTGCCGTGGTTCTCGACTCACACCGTGAGCTACCGCCCAAGGTGAGCGCCGCGAGCATGCGTCCGATCTGGCCAGAGCCCAGAGGCTCGGCGGCTCGCGTAACTGTGATCCCCGCTACTGCCATTGGTGGCCCCTTGCCCGGGTGAGAGAGGCGCGTCCAGCGCGCCGCTGCGTTGCATTGGCCATGTACAGACGTGTGTAGTTGGCTATCATGCGCGGCAGGCTGAACTGCGTCTCAACTTTCAAACGTCCGCGCCTGCCAAAGGTTGATCGCAGCTGGGGATCGGCGGCCAACTCAAGCATGCGGTCGGCCAGGGTGTCGGCGTCGCGTGCTTCCACCAGAAAACCTGTATGACCGTCCTCCACCAGGTCAGGATTCGCTCCCACGGCCGTCACCACGCAAGGCAGCGCGGTGGCCATGGCTTCCAAGACCGTGTTGGACATGCCTTCGGAAAGCGACGGCAACACAAAAATGTCGAATGCATTGAGCCAGTCTTCTGGCCGCTCAGCTTCGCCGGCCAGGATGAATCGCTTGCGCAGCGCTGGGCTGGAGTCAATGCGGCTACGCAAAGCGTCATGCTCCGGGCCTCCGCCCACAATCACAAAGTGGAGCCGCGCGCCTGAGGTTACCAATTGCTCCGCTGCTTCCACGAAAGTGGCATGGTCTTTGACTGGGTCGAGGCGTCCCACAGTCCCGGCTACCATCATGTCGTTGGCGATCTTCAGCCGCTCGCGCAGGCTGGTGCGGACTTCTGGATTCGGCTGAAACCTGCCGGTATCCACGCCGTTGGGAATCAGTCCAAATTTGCTTACCGGCACGCCGACCTGAGCCGCATAGTGTTCGCGCAGCTCGCGCGAAACAGCAAAGACCTCATCGGCCAGCGTGTAGCAAAAACGCCGGAACATGCGCCGCCGCAAAGGATCGCCATTCATGGTGTTGATGTCGCGGCCATGTTCGCTGTGGATGATGCGCGGCACCCGCGCCAGCTTAGCGGCGACTACGGCCTCAATCGCGCCCCAGTTTCTGGAATGCACCACGTCCGGCCGCTCCCGCAGGAAGACACGGGCCAAGTCGGCGACCAGCGACCCGGTCTTGCGGCCGCTGCGTTCCAGGCTGATATAGCGCCCGCCCGCCGTGCGCTCTGCTTCTGGAATTGGTGCGACGGTGCAGATGATGTTTTCAAAGCTCTCCGGGTCCAATCCGGCCACCACGCGACGCAACGCCAACTCGGTCCCGCCGGCGCCCATGCGGTGAAGCACGTGAATGATGCGCAAACGTTTCATCGCGCGGCCACCTCGTGGACTTGCGGGCGCTCATCGGCCATTTGCCGGGGAATGAGTTCGCCGTAAGCCGCAAGCAGCACCTGCCGCGCGCGGTCCCAGTTGTATTCCTGCTGGCCGGCCCGGGCGGCACGCGCTTTCATACTTTCCATCAGGGCGGCGTCCTGGCAGCGATCCAGGCCGCGCAGAATCTCTGCCACGGAGTAGTCGCGCAGAATCACGCCGCAACCAGCTTCGCTCACGATGCGTCCAATTTCTCCGAACTGCGCTGTCAACAGCGGCCGCCCGGCCGCCAGCGCTTCAAACAGTTTGTTGGGAGCGCTGTACTGCGCGTTCGGGCTGGTAACGTCAAAGCCGTAGTAAACGACGTCGCACGCCGCGGTGTAACGAGGAACGTCACGCTGCTGGACAAATCCCAGGTAGCGAATGTTGCTGTGTTGCGCGGCATATTGCTGGGCCGTCGTTGCTCCGGGCCCGCTGCCACCGACGACCACGTGCACGTTCGGCCGCTGGCTGGCCGCTTCCAGGAGTTCCTCAACGTGGCGCTCTTTTCCCAGGTTCGAAATGTAGAGCACCAGCAGCGAACCCGGTGGTACGCCGAGTTCCGCGCGCACCTGCGATTGCACGGTGTGAGGAAATTTGAATTCTTCCACCGGTTTCCAGTTGCCCAGGATTTGCGCGTTGCGGCAGCCGCGCATTTCGAATTGCTTGCGCAGAGTCTCGCCCACGGTCAAGAGCAGGTCAACGCGTCGAATCAATCTAGTCTCCGTCCAGCGGATGAGCTTTTCCAGCCAGCCCGGCAGGGAACCATGTAGCATGCCGGCGTAGTCTTCGTGGGAGTCATACACCACGGGCTTGCGCTTGAACCACCCCAGCAGCAGCCCCGCCGGCAAGGTGTCAAAATCGTGGGCGTGGACCGCGTCAAAATCCAGAGAGAGGGCTTTCTTGATCATCAAGAAGAAGACCCTGGGCATGACGAACATCTGCATGAAGCCGCGCCCGTGGGTGGAGCGGGCAAAGACCCGCTCAACCTGGATTCCATCTATGGTTTCGCTGGCCGGGCAGATACGTTCGCGGTCCCAGGCGACGATGGTCACGCGATAGCCCATCTCCACCAGGGTCCGCGCTTCATTGTGTACGCGCGGATCAGGATCAAAGCAGTTGCTGAGCAGCATGACAACATGCGGGGCGGTCTTGCCGTTGCGGAGTTTTGCGGTCACGGTCATTTGCCCTCCTCGGCCCATTGCTGGCCCAACACGCCGGCGAAAGAATCAGGCTGAGCTTCCGGCGCCACGGCGAGTTGCGCTTGTCGTTCTGCGATCCAGCGCAATACCACCACGTTCATCCCCGCCGACAGGCCGACCAGGTGGTACATAAGATCAAAGTCCTGGCGGTTGATGAAGAAGTTCGGGACCATGTAAACCAGCAGAGTCACGTGGACGATCAGACAGTACGTTGCCAGTGCTCGACTTTCCGGATCATGGCGCAGCCGCCGCCAGCCCAGCCAACTGGTGCAACTGGCGCTCAGAACCAGAGCGATGAACAGCAAAGATGAAGGAATGCCGGACTCGGCAGCGAGCGCCAAAATCGCATTGTGCGGCGCCCGCGGCTCGTATTGGGAATACTCTGAAAAAGTCAATTCAAAATTGCGCAAGCCCACGCCGAACCAGGGGTGGACCTTGGCCATTTGCACGGCGGCCTCCCAGACTTGTATCCGGGCCATCGCTGAAGGATCGTTTTGCGCCGCCGTGGGAATGGACTTGTAGCGCTCAATGGCGGCCGGCGGAGCCACCATCAGGAAAACGAGAACTGCAGTCGCCACGCCAACGGGCAACAGCAACTTGTGCCTGGAATAAATGGCGAGCAAGAGGCAAACCATAATCAAGCCAAGAAGTCCGGAGCGCGAGTAAGTGAACACCACGGTGACCGCGCACCCTACGGCCGCGAGCTTGAAGGCTTTGCGCAACCATCCCCGATCTTCCACGGACGCCATCCAGAAGAGAATCGGGATGGCCATGTTCATGCCCAGCGCGTACTCATTCTCTTCTGACATCAATCCACCGGGACCCTGCATGCGGCTGCGTCCCGCGGTCAGGATGATGTCCAGCAACCCTTTCAATCCGAGCAATCCCAGAGACACGGCGATGACCCGCAGGATGGTGCCAATCCGTTCCGTGGAATTGGCCAGCGTGGCCACCAGGAAAGCGATGACGAACATTTTGCTGAACCGGGTCAGCATGTCCAGGGCCGGCTGCGAGTCGTGCGCCATGAGTGCTGCGGCGGTCAGCCACGCCCAGAAAACCAGCAACAACGCCATGCCGCGAAAACGCAGAGGTGATTTGCGCATTTCAAACAGCAGGTAGCCAACCACCAGGCATGGAACCAGCACCAGACCATAGTTGAAGACATAGCCGGGCCAGACGAAGTCCGCGGGATGAGCGTGGGCGAAGAACAAATAGAGCAGCAGCCCGTAAAAAGGCTCAAAGATGGAGAGCGGCACTCCCATCGTCACCATCGCGTAAAATACAAATGCTCTTAACATCGTTTACCGTTGCCCTGCGGTCTTCGAACGCCAATCGGATTTGAATCGTTCTGAAATGTCGGTTATGCGTTCTGTACGCTTCTGCATCTCTTTGCTGGTCGCCTGCGCCAGAATGTCTTCCAGTTGGTTCTTCAGGCTGCTGGCGCCGTAGACTCTCTGCAAGCCTTCGCGAATACGCGCCACGGGCGGCCGCGGGCCGGCTTGAATCATGACTGCAAGTTTGTCCGCCAGCGCCGCGGCGTTGTCTTCCACCACAATCAACCCGGCCACTTCCTGCGGGAAAGCCACCGCAGCCTTGGACGACGCCGCCACGGGAAGCCCCATGGCCATGGATTCAAGGATTTTGTTCTGAACTCCGCGCGCCAATTGCATCGGCGCCACGGCCACGGCGGCTCCGCGCAAATAGGGACGCACGTCGGGCACCGATCCGGTCACCAGGACGGCTGGGTCCTTGCCCAACTCCATGACGGCCTTGGCCGGATTACGGCCGGCGATGACAAACTTGATCTCCGGAATGCGAGCGCGCAACAGAGGCAGCGTGTTGCGATAGAACCATTCCACGGCTTCCACGTTGGGGGCGTAGTCCATGGAACCGGAAAAAATAACGTATGGCTGCCACTTGGCGAGGTCTTCAGACACAGTGGACTTTGCAGGATCGAAATAATCCGTATCCACCATGTGCCGAAGCACGCTGATGGGCGCACGCGGCGCGCGGCGCTGCAACAATGCAGCTTCCGCGTCGGTGCACAACAGAGTTTGGGTAAAGCTGTTGGCGATGCGGTATTCGTATTCCGCCAGGACCCGGCCCTCTTGCCGCCACAACCAGCGCAGCAAGGCCGGTGCGCTCTTGGCGTAGTCACTCCACTTGGCGGAGTCTACGTCCACCATGTCCAGCACCCGCGGGACCGTGGTCTCCGTTTCCACGTATTGCGCCATGGAAGAGCTGAAGACCAGCACAGTGTCGTAATGGCGCGTGGCCATGGCCTGCTTTACCCGGCGGGCCATGCGAGTGGAATAAAAATATCCCAGGCTGAAAGGCCGTCTCCGCGCTGCCGCCAGCAGCGCGCGCCAGCGGCTGCTCCACCAGGAAAGAGGTTCGGCGTAACAGTCATGGCAGTACGGACGCAAGGCCTCAATGGAATCCCGGTCCTCTTCGTGATCGTAAAAACAGAACAGATCAATCTCATGTTCGCCGGCCAGCGACTTGAGTTCCCAGAGCGCACGAATTTTGTCGCCCTTGTTGGGCGGGTAGGGAACGCGATGGACCAGAAACAGGATTCTCATAGTCACTCAATCTCTAAGGGAACAACTTCACCAGCGCCGGCCCAAGCAGTTTGGTCAGCGGGAAGGGCATGCGCTTCCACAGCTCAATCGCGCGCTGAAACCTGGGGTTCGCCGGAGAAAAATTCGGCATGTCCTGGCGTTTGACCAGGTGGAACTGGTAGGGCAACGCCCGCTCCCGCATATTCCATTGCGACTTGAATGCGTGCGCACCGGTGCCCAACTTGCTTCGTCCGAAATCAAAAAACTTGATGCCGCGCTGCCGCGCATCCTCCAGCAGGTCCCAGTACATGAAGTTATTGGCCGCATATTGCCGGGCTTCTAATGTGGACCCACCGTAGTAGGGCAGAATCCAGTCGCGAAAGCGGAAACTCATCACTCCGGCCAAGGCCTTCTGGTCCTTCCAGACCATCCTGATCTCGGCGGTCTCGCCAAATTCCTCCAGCAGAACCTTGAAAAACTTTTTGGAAAACACGGGCGTTCCCAGGTTGCGGACGCTCTCCGCGTAGATTTCGTAGAACTCATCAACCTGGTGATTGCCCTTGGTGGACCGCAGCCCGGCCTTCTGCGCCTTACGGATCATGTACCGCGTGTCTTTAGGAAGCTGTTTGAGAAGACGTTCAGGATCAGGCTCGATGGGACAGTCAAACGTCACATAGAGGTTCTTGGTCTGGAAGCCCAGGTCCGAATTCGCTTCCTGGGTGCGGAGTTCCAGATATTCCACGCGGCTTGTCTCCGCCAGCCCGGTGGCGGCATCCATCAGCGCGACGCGCGCTTCTTCACTGGCCGCGCACACGCCACCGTAGACCGCGAAAGGCGTGGAGATCAGCGTCCGTCCGGTCAAAGGGTTGGAAGTCACGAACAGCGGCAACACGCCTGCGATGTTCCCGTCCTCTTCGGCCGCCAGGTAATGCGGTTTGTAGCCAAACGCTCGGGTGATCGCCCTCATCCACGCCGTAGTGTGGAAGATGGTTCCGCCCGGCTGCTGGAGCACAAAGGAATCCCATCGTGATTGCTGCTCGTTGCTGTATTCGATAATTCTCATCGCAATCGCTGCCTAGTCCTTGTGCTCGGTTGGGTGAGGGCTTCCGGCGCCGTTGTTCCCCTTGGTCAAGATTCTGTTCGGCTGGGTTGGCTCGGTCTGGAAAAGCCAGCGTTCGTTCTTGTTGAAATACTGGGCAAGCAGGGCGCGCATTTTCTCTGAAGGCTGCCGGTAACCGTTGATGACCTTGCTCAAGACGGTCTCGTCAAGGTTGAGTTCGCGGGCCAGGCGGTTCTGCCGGATGCCGGAAAGCCAAATTTCCATTTTCAAGTTCGGGTACACGCCTATTTCTCCAAGTTGTGTTTCAAGCATCGCTTCCACGCTCTTACGCTGCGGGTCGCGACATTCGGGGAGCCAGTGGTTGTCTTCTGTAACATGGCCACGCGTCAAGCCGGAGGATTGATGGCAATGACCACGAACGCCACAGCAAACACCAGGGTCGCGGTGGCGCTTACCCAATTGCGGAAGCGCTGCTGGCGCTCATCGCCGAGCGTCACCAGGGTGGGGATTTCAGCCAAAACCGGCATACCCAGAAGCTCTTTGACTTCGCGCGTCGTCTTTACACTGGGGTCCATCATTTCGCGCGCCAGTGCCAGCACTAATCCCAGCGCCAGCCCCAGCGCCAGGCTGGCTGCATTCATCAGCGGCCGGTTCGGGCTGTACGGCTTGGAAGGCGGCAACGCGGAATCCAGCACAATGAAGCGTTCGCTCTTCTGGAAATTTTCCAGGCTCGTGGACATGTCCGCGGAAAATTTGCGGTCCATCAGCAGCTTGTAATGGTCCCGCGCATTTTCGTAATCCCGGTTTACGGAAGCCAATTGCTGTTCCAGTACCGGGATGCGCTCGAGTTTCGATTGGTGATAGGCGATCTGTCCTTGGATGTCTGCCTGGCGCTTGGTCCGCGATTTGATTTCTTCATCAATGGCGGCGATCTGGCTCTCCAGCACCGGGTTGCCTGACTTGACGACCGGCTTGTTAGACCGCCGATCGGCGCCTTCGTCCTTGGTTTCGCGAATCCGCCGTTGCAGGTCTTTTACTTCCGTGGTCTTCTTGACCACGTCTGGATGGTCCTGCCCGTAGCGCGTTTTCAAGTTGTCCAACTGGCTCTGTGCCTTGGCCAGTTCAATCTGCAGAGGAACAATCTCTGACGCTTCACCGTTGCGGTCCAAGTCCACCACCGGGGGCGCGGTCAGCAGTTGGCTCTGGTAAAAAAGCTTTTGCTGTTGGGCGCGCGAAATCGCGTCGCCTTCATTGCGCAAGTCCAATTGCAGGGAATTCAAGGCTTGGACGTGCAGGGTTTGTGATTCCGGCAAGTCAGCGATATACCGGCTCTTGATTTCGCGGATTTTGTCTTCTTTGGCCTGCAGATCTTTTTTCGCGTCTTCCAGTTCGCGGTCAATGAACTCGGCGGTGCCGGTGACTTCTTTTTGCCGCGCCTTCACGTTGTTGTTGATGAACCGCGACGCCAGTCGGTTCGCGACTGTCGCCGCCTCATTGGCGCTGCCGCTCTGGAAAGAAATCTTGAACGTGCCTTCACCGCGCTCACTGGGCGGGGCAACGATGATCTCGATGTTCTTGGTCATCAGTTGCACCAACTCCTCCGGCGTCTTGCTGGCGCGCAACGAAGGGTAGAGCTTCATTTCATCCATCACTTCCGTCAAGTTGGTGGACGAGAAGATTTGTTGCTTCAGCGTGGCAAACCGGTCAGCGACGCTGGCCGAGACGGTGGGCGCCACAATGTTGTCCGGAACCTTTCGCGGATCAACCATGATTACCGTAGTGGCCCGGTACGCATTGGGCAGGGAGCGGGCGAACAGGGCCCCCAGAATCCCGACGACCAGAGCGGCCAGGAGAATCTGCCACTTGCGGCGCTGCAATAATTGCAAGTAATCCTTTGGGGTGAAGTGCTCGAGCCCAGGGAGGCCCAATCCGGTGGTGAATTCTGTCTTTGTCGCCATGGTTCCTTCCAACAATTTGTTGCCAACAGGTTCTTGGAATAAGGCGAGGAAATGGTCCCTCGCCCAAGTAACGCAGCACTTAACTCTCGGGTAGAGCGGTCTACCGTCTCCCTGATAAAGGCAAGCAGCGTGCCATCCGGAGGCCATTGGGCGGAGACAAATATCAATCTAAAACATTGAAAATAAAACATTTAACAACAAAACAAGCCGATTCGCTGGAACTACGTCATGAGGTCGCGTAGATTTGTGTGCAAACTGTTTCACACCGGGGCAAGTTTATGGGCGGGTCGCGGAATTAGGGCCTTTCTTTTCCCCAGCGCGCACTCCGTGGAGGCTTCTCCGCCGGTGACGCAGGACGGCTTGGGAACAAGGCCGTCCAGTCGAACGGGGAACTTGCCACGCAACCAAAATGCTATATTCACCGGGTTGCGAAATCCGGCCTAAGGAATCCCAAAAGATTCGTCAGCGTTCTGCCCATGAACAAAGAAAACCTCCCGCAACTCATAGCCACCCCCAGGTTCTTCGCTTTCATCCTGCTGGCGCCGCTCTTGTTGGCTGGCGTTTGCCAGTTGGTCAAGGCCGGCCAGTCGCTCTTTTTCCACGGCGACAACACCTTCCCCGAAGGCGCCGTGGTACAGACCGCCGTGTGGAGCCGGGATTCGGGGCGCGTTTATCCGGCCTTGCAGAGTTCGCCCTACACGCCGGCGCCCTATGGCCCTCTTTTTTACGTGAGCTTGTCGGCTGTAGCCCGCTCCACCAGTGCAGGGTTTGACAGCCTCCTGATTTTCGGCCGTGTCGTGATTCTGATCAGCTTTCTGCTTCTGCCCATCGTTTCCTATCGCTGGGCGCGCAAGCGAGGGTTGACCACTGCGGTTGCTCTGTCGGCAGCCGCGTTTGTTCTGGCGCAAATTGACTTCCTGGACTGGAACGTCACCGTGCGTCCTGACCTCCTGGCGCTTCTCTTCAGCGTTGCCGCTTTCTATCTGCTGACGACCGAGGACGCCTCCTGGCGACGAATGATCATTGCCGGCTTGCTGTGCGGCATGGCCGCTTCGTTCAAGCAATCATTCATCGCGCTTCCGTTTGTTGCGATGGTCTGGCTGCTTTGGACCAGGCGCCTGCGCAATGCGCTGCTTTTTGCCGCCGGAGGAGCAACGCTGGGAGTTGTAGTCGTCGGCTGGCTGGCTTTCCATCACGAGCCCTTCCTCGAAGAAGTGCTCCTGGCGCGCTATTCGCCAGTCAGCTTCGTCGCTGCCGTGCAACTGTTAAAAGCAGACCTGCTGCATTCTCCATGGCAGATGATCCTGCTCGCGCTGGGTTTTTTGGGCGCGCTGTGTTTCCCCAAGGAATCTCTGCGAGGGTTTCTATTTCTGTATCTCGCCTTTGCCTGGCTCGCAGGGTTCTATACCGCCATGGCGCCCGGCGCGAACGTGAACGCGTTTCTGGAAGCCTGGGTTGTTTCGGCGATGCTGGCGCCGTTTGCTATCTACCAGCTTGCCGAGAGCTGGTACAGAGTGCCAATTCCGGCGAAAGCCGCTCTGGTTCTGCTATGGCTTGCCGCCGCCGCGGTAAGCCTTGAAGCCTGGCGTGTACCTATGACCGTGCGCCCGACGTCCACATACGGCGAGCTTGCGGAGATCGTCCGGGGCCATCGCGTTCTCTCTGACTTTCCTTATGTAAGCGCGCACGGCACGCAGCCGGAATTGCTCGACCCGTCTGTGAACCACTATCTGGAACTCGCGCGGCGCTGGTCGCCCCAACCGGTCCTGGAAGAAGTGAAGCGACAGGACTTTGATTTTGTCATTGTTGGACTCAGCGGCGGCCAGCCCAGGCAATGGCGCGGGCTGACTCTGTTCAGCGGGTCTATCTTGCGGGAAATTGCCAGCGACTATCGCCTGGCCTGTGCGACTGACCGCTTTGCCGTCTACGTACCCGGCAGCCGCGCAGCGGATAGCGACAGCGCCGCCACCGAACGCCGCCTGCAGGACCTGGGGTGCAAGCCGAGCGCTCCAGTTCTGTCGCACTAGGCTATTTCTTTATCACATGCGTCCGTAGGGTTCGCGGCATGCATTCCACGACCAGCGGATCCCGGACGTCACCAACTGCCGCGGTCCAAACAGGAGCGGCCCTCCGCCTTGCGTCAAATAACTGTACGTGGTGTAGAACGACCACGACGGCGTCAGGCGATAATCTATCTCGGTCCATCCGGACTTGCCGATCAGGTGCGCGCCCGCGGAGAGTTCCTGCCGGACGTATGCCCCGCCGACCACTACATCAATCCGCCGGAAGAATCGTTGGGAATAAGAGGCGTCAAAGCGGTCATTCAAAGTGGCGCTGATCTGGCCGGTGAAATCGTTGTTCCGCGAATAGGAGGCCGACAAGGCCGAGCGCCGGAACGTCTTGAACAGGGCTGCTGATCCCTGATAAGTGAGCTGATTTTCAGGCGCCAGGGCCGTGCCGATCGGGGTTGCCGGCTGCAACAAAGTAGGCCCGGCGGTTACGCGCAACAACAAAGAAGATGTCAGTCGCCGGGAGAACCCGAATAACACGCTGTGAAACTCGGCGACGCCGGTGAAGCCCTCAAAATACTCGCGATCATAGGCGTAGCGGATACCCAGTGAGTTGTCTCGCCGCCAAGCATGGTTCCAGGCCACTTCACCGCCGAAAATCTGCTCGCGCGTCGCAAGGGAGAGCGGATCTGGAGTGGCGCCGTCGCTGGGAAATGCCGAAAGCTGGATGTACTGATGCCGTGCGCGAAATTCCAGCGTGTTGTGTGCTGAGAGATTGTGATCAAGGCTGATGTCGGCAAGGTTGGAGATCACCCGCCGGCCCTGTGCCAGGAATGGGTTCTGATTGATGGCGTTGGTGGAGTAATCTGCGGTGAAGCCAATCTGGTCAAGGCGTCCCCGGTCCGCCGCCCACTGGTACTGGTCGCTCACGTTGAAAGACCATTCCTGGGAAAGCCGGCGTGACGCGTGGAAGTCCACCAGATGACTGGCATAGTCCGTCTGCGTGGTCTCTCCTGAGAACCACACTTGCGGACGATACTGCACACTGAAGTTCGAGCGCCCGCTCTTGATGGCGAACACCAGCAGCCCTTGCACCGCCCCCGCGTGTGCGGCAATCGGGTTGTTCTTCAGGAACAGATAATTGCTGTCGTAGACCTGCATCGCGTTCATGGAAAGCACGGAGAAGTGTCCCCAGCGCAACGGAGAACTGGTCACTCTCAGCGTCTGGCCGGTCGCAAGATTGATGGGTGCTTTGTCATAGCTGGGTTCTTCGGCCGGGGCCTGGTCCGCCGGAGTCTGGGCCGGGGTGTTTTGGTCGTTCGGCGCGGTGACGTCTACAGGCGTTGGCTGCGTCTGCGGCGGAGGAGGCGGCGTTTGATCATCCTGCGCGGCTGCTCTCATCCAGGGAAAGACCAGGGCCAACAGGCTGATGACCAGCATCATGCGGAAGGCGTTGCGACGCGCTTGTTTCATGGGGAATTCCTTTCCTGTTCTCGTCCTCAGGGGACCACGATGGTGTCGCCCGGGCGCAACTGAATGTTGTCGTCCTTGCCGCGGATCACTTTGTCGTAGTTGAAGCTGAGCTTCACCTGGCTGCCGTTTTGATGGCGCAACACGTAGATGCCTTTGCGGTTGGCGAAGTCGCGCAGCCCGCCGGCCTCGGCAATCACCTGCAGCACCGTGGACGTGCTGTTGATCCGGTATGATCCCTCACGGCCTACCTGGCCGATCACAAAAACCTTGCGGCTGTTGATCTCGCGCACCGCCACCGTGACCTGCGGGACATTTACGAAGGGGCGAAGTTTCTCCGTCAGCAGGTTCTTGAGTTCGTCGGTGGTCAGGCCGCCGGCGTCCACGTCATTGACCAAAGGCAGTGTGATCTTGCCGTCGGGGCGGACCATCACCGTGGCGGAAAGCTCGGGCTCGCGCCACACGGTGATCACCAGCACGTCCTGCTCGCCAATTCGATACTGCTGGAAACTATCTTTGGCTTGCGCCGGCGCGGCGTGGGAATCGCCACCCGCCGGAGCCTTTGCTTTTTCCATCTCTGGTGTCGCCGTCGGCTTCAGCGCCGCGACTTTGTCCTGCTCCGGCTTCTTGTCACCGCTGGTCTGGGCCAACGCGCCCGCACACACTAGGAATGCCATCCCCAAAAAAGCCAATCTGGCAGTACGAAAAATCATTGCAAGGCCTCTTTCCCCACGAACTTCAGATCTATTTGCTCGTGTTCAGACTCTTAGCGCCCCGCCCCGAACCGTGCCGCGGAGCCACCTCAATAAGGAGCACGCCTCATCAGGTCGCCAACCGGCGCAGGCAAGTGCTCCCCTGCCCGATGGTGCAATTGGCCTACCAAATCAGCGCGCCTGTGCGATTGCGCGGATCCCTGCGTTGCGTGCGGAATTGATTGGGGATAAGGGACTTTCCGGCAACCGACTACTTGCTGGCCTGGGTGATAGCCTTCGGCTACGAGGAACCCGGTTTCCGCCAAGATGCAAAACCCTGCACATCGTGGCTAGAAATTCACAAAGTTCTCCGGCCCAGCCTGCCGGGACGGAGGATGGTTCCGCTCGAGGTTACTCTGGCTTTGGCGCGTCCTCGGTGCTGGTTCGGACCGATTTTGCCCCTGCGGATCGCCCCTAAGAATTTTCATAAAATACTTATTTGTAAATAACATAGACCTTCCCCACGGCTTCAGTTACTAGGGTGCTCGACGCTTCCGTTAATCCTTGAGTACATGTCCTAATTCGCGTATTGTATGCACAGCCTCCCCTGGCATTTGTGCTTAAGGAACGTATTGATTCCGCTCGGTCCCCGTGGCACCGGGCATGCACTAACAGGGAGGGTCATGATCACTATCACTGCGGGTTTATGCTTGCTTCTTGCTGTCCCCGGGGCTTCCGGCAGCGAAACTGCTGCTGCGTCCGTGCCAAGCTTAGTGGTTTCGATTGAGTCACCTACGGACCAGAACGCCACCCTGGCGACGTTGACTCAGTTTCCCTCGATCCGGCCCGTGCTGGAGACGGCTGTTCCCGAGGCGCGCCTTCCTGAAGCGCCCACCCCGTATATCCCGATCAAGCCGGTCAAGCGTGCGGAGTTGCCGCCGGTTTCGCCGGCGACCCGCCATGCCTGGATCGCCCTGACGGTTGTGCAGCATGGCACCGCAGCCTTCGACGCCTGGTCCACTCGCCAATCCATCACCTCCGGCCACGGGCACGAACTCAATCCCTTGATGAAGCCTTTTGCCGGTTCCGGAGCCATGTACGCCGCCACGCAGGTGGCGCCGCTGGCCACCGACTATTTGGCGCGTCGCCTGATGCAAAGCGATCACCCGACCTTCCGCAAACTGTGGTGGCTGCCGCAAGTGGCCAGCTCCGTGGGATTCACCGTGAGCGGCTTCCGCAATATGCAGGTCGCGTCAGGCCACTAGATACAGTCATCCCAGCGATTCACGCGTGGCGCCGCCGACCGCGGCGGTGTTTTCCTTTGCGTCCTCTGCGGTGCAGCGATGAGTCTTGGGTTTTCCGATTACGGCGATCACGCGCGATGTCGGCGATCACGGCGATTGCCTTCGACGCTCTTACACCGCCGCCCTCTGCGCGCTTTCGATCTTCTTCTCGACTGCGGGAGTCGAGTCCATTGCGCTGCGCATGTACTCGGCAAACGTCTGGAACTCATACCGTCCCAGCAGCCGCTCCAGCCTCTTCTGTGTCTTGCCCAGGTTAGTGTAATGGCGAAGTCTTGATTTCAGGGGCCCCGCGATTCTCGGCTGCTCCGGATCCACTTCCCACGGATGCAGGTAGAACACCAGGGGACGCTGTTCGCTCTCAAACTGCCGGAACGCCCACTCGGTGTACGCGAAAGGGAAAATGCGGAAGTAGCCGCCGCCTGCCGCGGGGAAATTCGTCCCGCCGATTCGCAAAGTTGGCGGCGGGACTTCCAGGAGCTGCTCTCCCTGCAGGCCGGCGTGAAAGTACGGGTACCGGCTGGCGTTGGGGATGCCGTAGATGTCGTGGCGAATGGGGAAGATGCTGGAATCGTAGGCGAAACCTTCGTCGGCGAGAATATCCAGCGCCCACAACGAATCCTTGGTCACCGACCACGAGGGGGCCCGGTATCCGCTGACGCGCACTCCGGTGATCTGCTCAATCGTGTCGCGGGCCTGGCGCGTGTCTGCGCGAAATTCGTTGGGCGTGAGCGTATAGATCCTGCGGTGCCAATAGCTGTGGCACGCCAGGTCGTGGCCGCGCTCCTGGACTTGGCGCACCAGTCCGGGAAAGCGCCACGCCACCCAGCCCAGAACAAAAAACGTGGCCTTCACATCAAAGCGGTCAAAAATATCCAGCAGCCGGTGGGTGTTGGCTTCTACACGCGCGGGGAAATCGCTCCACTGTTCGCGGGAAACGCTGCCGGCAAAGGCTTCCACGTGGAAGTAATCTTCCAGATCGATGCTGAGGATGTGCTTCTGGCGCGCCATGCCGGCTGGCTTGGCGGCTGCGATTACCATCGGATTGTCACTGCGCGGCTTCATCGTCAATGGTGAATGATTTTCAGTTCAGCTCTGTGCCTTGACCCATCTGCGATGCAGCAACCACGCCAGCACAAAGCAGCACGCCCCCAGAATCAGCAGGCTGCCTGCTTCGGGGAGCTGGGGGAGTGAGCGGTACAAGTTAAGGAGCATCGCCCCGGCATGAGTGTGCAGCGCGACGGGCGCGGCCTGGTGTCCGCTGTTGACCGCCGGCCATGCTCCAGCAATCAAACATACCGGCAGCGCGAACAAGAGAACCATGAGCTGACGTTTCATTGCACTACCTCTAAATTCAAAAGCATGTGTTCGAATTGCCTCATGCCTTCTTCGTTCCGTTGCCTCTGGTTTGCACCAGGGCCGGCCCGGAGGGGACCGGCGCGGGCGCAATCGGGGCAAGCTCTGTGGCGCGTGATCGCGCGATCTCGGCCGCTGCGGTTTGGGCGATCCATGCCGCAGCTTTGCGCGCGATCTTCACCATCTCATTGTTATTTAACGTTGAGTTCACGATCTGTGTTGTGTTGGCAACCAGTAAGCGTCCCAGGTTGGTTTGCAGTGGGGGAACAATCTCCGAGTAACGGAGCACCGGGATGGGCTGGACCAGGCGTTCGCGGAAGATGAAACTCCGTTCGATGTCGTCGTCGGCCAGTTCGGGGACCACCCTCCGCAGCGCGCCGCGGAACAGTTGCCAGACCTGTTCGTCGGGGACGTCGAACAGCGGATCGCCGGGCGACGTGTATTTTGGCAGATAGACCAGGTGGCGTCCGGCGGTCTCGTCCAGCGAAATCAAGTTGGTCATCTCAATGATGCCGGTGAAAGGCAGGTCCTCGGTGAGGTTGGTGCAATAGTAAGGCGTGAGCTTCTTCCGCAGCACCATGACCGCGCAAACCATGCCCATGTATTGCACTTTTTCCAGCTTGCTGCGGTATTCGGGGCTGAGCTCAGGCGTCAATTTGGACAGCGCGCTGCTGGGAATCGTAGAAAGCAGATAGTCAAAATCCATGGCCAGCGCGCCGGAAATCACGCTCACGCTCTTGCCCCGGTTGTTGCGCAACTGCTCCACCGCCACGTCCGTAAGCAGGCTTCCACCCAGGGCCTCAATCCGTTCGATCAAGCGCGTAAAAACCGTGCGGTATCCGCCGCGAACGTAACCCAAGCGCTCCTTCTTGCTGGCGCCCTTTTCCCGCGTGGAATAGAGCCGCTTGATGGTGGCCCAGATAAAACTGGCGGAAGTCTGGCGCCGCGCTTCGCCCAGCTTGCACTTGAGCAAGGGTTCCCAGAGCTTTTTGTAAACGGCTTCACCGAAGATGCGCACCAGCCACGGTCCAATCGGTTCCTTTTCCAGGGCCAGCCCGTCCTCGATGCGTGAAGCCCGCAGAATGCCCAGCCCCAGCCGGAACTTCTGCCAAAGAGAAAGCGCGGGGAAGCGCAGAAAATCGAGGCTGGTGGTCATGGAGTGGAGACCGCCGTTGGTGAAGAACCCGACCTTGGTTTCCGTCCAGCGCAGTTCCTGGGTAAGGCCCAGGTCGTCAATCAACTGCAGCAGCGGGCCGTCAGAGGTGAGGATGCAGTGGTAGAACTTGTCCCAGTGGAACGGGCCAAAATCGAAATAGGTGGCAAGTCCGCCGAGTTGCGGACGGGCTTCCAGCACCGTGACCTGATGACCGGCGCGCAGCAGATAGAACGCGGCGGTCAAGCCGGTGATGCCGCCTCCCAGGATGCCAATGCGCAACGAATTTTGCCTGGATGGCACGGCAACTCCTAACTGCTTTGCCAGATGATGGCCACGCCGATGGTGATCACCAGAATCGCAATCCAGCGGGGCGCGTTGACGCGCTCTTTCAACAGCAACATGGAGAGCACGGCAACAATCGGATACCCCAGGCTCAGCAGCGGGAACGCGTACGAAACTTGGATCTTGGCCAGCGCGATCAGCCACAGCCCGGTTGCCAGGGCGAAGCACAGTGCCCACGCCCACACCCATCCGGAAAGCAGCAGAGCGAAATAGCCTGAGCGCGAAGCTGCATTCTTGCCGGAGACGCCCTTCTTCAGGAAGACTTGCGCGCAAGCGCCCAGAGCGATGCTCGCCCACAATGCAATCGAAGGCGTCATGAGCGGTCTCCTCGCACGGAAAGCTGCAACAGGGCCACGCCCAGCACCACCACACCGATGCCTACCCAGCGGCCGGATGATATGTATTCGCCAAAGAAGAATTTGCCGCCCACGCAGACCAGGGCGTAGTTGAGAGCGGTAATCGGATACAGAAAACTGATATCGCGCCGCGATACCGCGGAGATCCAGAACATGGTTCCCAGGCCGTAAATCGCCAGGCCTCCGGCCACTGCGGGCTGCAAGAGGTAATGGATGATTCGCGCTACGGTGCTCATGCCCGCCGCTGACGGCGCGGCGGAGATCAGCCCAAATTTGATGAGCAGGTGTCCGGCTGACGCGAACAGAACCGCCGCCAGCGCAGCCCATTGCCATGACAATGCCTGTTGCGCGGTTTGCTTTTGCGCAACCGCCTGCATGGCCGGCTTCTCCAGAAACACCTGCCCTTCCATTACGCCCCCACTACCACGCGGCTGGAGACGCCGCGCACGGTCTTTTGCCACTCAATGGTGCGAAGCAAGCCTTCTTCGAGCGAAACCTTGGCGGTGAAGCCAAGCAACTGCTGGGCTTTTGCCGGATTGGGCACGCGGCGGCGAACGTCTTCATACTCGCGTCCGCTGCTGATCTGCTGGTAGGGAATAAATTCCAGCCGCAGCGGCTCCGGCATGTCCGCCAGCCGGTGGATGGTTTTTGCCAGGTCCACAATGGTGATCTCATGCGTGCTGCCGATATTGATGATCTGGTTGTTTGCGGCATCGCTTTCCAGCGCCGCCAGAATTCCGCCGACGGTGTCCGAAACGAAGGTAAAACTCCGGGTCTGCAGGCCGTCGCCGTGAATCGGGATGACCTCATTGCGCAGGATGGCGTCAATGAACACCGACTGCGGCCCGCCCCACCAGCTCAGGTGATGGCGAGGACCGTAGGAGCCAAAGATCCTCAGCGCGGTCACCGGGATTCCGTACTCTTCCATGAAGGCAAAAGCCAGGTGCTCGTCAAAAAGTTTGGATACAGCGTAAGCCCAGCGCGGCACGGTGGAGGCGCCGATCACGCTGGCGCTGGTTTCGCTGAAGGGCACGTCAGGGTTTTTGCCATACACGTCGGAAGTTGACGTGAAAAGGAACTTGGCCTTCTGCTCCGCCGCCAGGCGGAGAACGTTCAAGCTGCCTTCGGAATTCACCAGCAGGGTTTGCAGCCGCCCGCCGTAGCGGGGAATCTTGAATGCGGCCAGGTGGGCGATCAACTCAACGCCTTGGGCCACGGCGTGCAACCTGGCAGCGTCGGTAATGTCCAGCACGTGAAAGCTGAACCGCGGATTGAGCTCGGCTTCGCTAAGGTTCTCCCGTTTTCCGTGGGAAAGATCATCCACGCCGATGACGCGATGCCCGCGGGATAGCAGAGCATCGCACAGATGTGAGCCGAGAAATCCAGCGGCGCCGGTTACCAGTACAGTCTTTGGGTCCATGAGTTCACGCATGTTGTAGGGAATTACTTCGAGTGCTGCAGGTCTCCTGCAGAATTTCAATGATGCGGTCAGACGCGGCGCCATCGCCAAAAGCCTGCAGCGCCGGCCGGGATTCAGGGCTGGCGCCGTTGTTCGACCACAAGCTCTGCACCAGCGGAAGGATCTTCTCCGGCGAAGTGCCCACCACACGGTTCCAGCCCGATTGCAACGTCTCCGTCCATTCCGTTTCGTCGCGCAGCGTCAGGCAGGGCGTGCCCAGGAAGTAGGCTTCTTTCTGCACGCCACCGGAATCGGTCATGACCAGTTGCGCGTTGGCTTCCAGCTGCAACATGTCGAGATAAGGGAGCGGAGCGAGGATGCGCAGGTGCTGGGCGGAGAACAGCCGCTTCTTCAAGTCGCGATATTCCGGCTCGCAGTCCAGCTTGGCCCGCAGCCGCGGATGCATGGCGAACACGGTCGGCCGGTCCAGGCGGCAAAGCGTGTCCGCCAATTCTTCCATCCGCGGTAGAGAATCGGTGTTTTCGGCGCGATGAATCGTCACCAGAATGAATTGCCGGGGCGTCAGGCCCAAAGTATCCAGCGCCTGCGATTGTTGCGCGGCCAGCGGCGCAAACTCGCGTACCGCGTCGAGCATTACGTCGCCGCAGAAATGAACGTTGCTGACAACGCCTTCGCGCGCCAGCTGTTCCACCGCGGCATAGGTGGGGCAGAGCAGCACGTCAGAGACATGGTCGGCGACCAGCCGGTTGATTTCTTCCGGCATCAGACGATTGAAGCTGCGCAGGCCGGATTCCACGTGGGCCACCGGAATATGGAGCTTGACCGCGGCCAGAGCGCCCGCCAGCGTAGAGTTGGTGTCGCCGTATACGATCACGAAGTCCGGCTTCTCTTGCACCAGAATTTCTTCAATCCCTTGCAGCATGGCGGCGGTCTGCGCGCCGTGGCTGCCTGATCCAACGCCCAGGTCAAAATCAGGAGCCGGGAGGGGAAGCTGTTGGAAGAAGACTTCCGCCATCTCAAAGTCGTAGTGTTGCCCGGTGTTCAGCAACAGGTGCTGGATGCGGTCTTGCGGCGGAGCGGTCTGGTTGAACCGCTCTACCGCTGCGCACACCATGGCCGCTTTAACGAACTGCGGCCGCACTCCGATGATGGACAGAAACTTTCTCATCGCCGTTATTGGTTCTCCAGCAGTTGGTCCTTGGGAACGTCACGCCAGATGCGCGCGGGCGATCCCAGAACAATCTTGCGGGCCGGCACATCTTTGGTGACTACCGAACCGGCAGCCACCAGGGCGTCTTCACCCAGCGTGAGCCCGGGGAGCACAGTCACGTTGGCCCCGATGCGCGCGCCTTTCTTCATGGTGACGCCTTTGTGATATTTGAAACGGTCTTTGGTGCGGCCCAGGAAGTTGTCATTGGTGAAGGTGACTTCCGGCGCGATGAAGCACCCGTCGCCGATCTCCGAGAGCGCGGTAATGTAGGCTTCGGTCTCCAGCTTGCACCGGCTGCCGACTTTGACTTTGTTCTCAATGGTCACGCCGCGGCCGATGATGGTAAACTCACCCACTTCCACGTTTTCGCGAATGGACGCCATATCGGCGACCATCACTTTTTTGCCGATTCGGCAGCCGCGGTAGATCACCACCATGGCCCCGATCATGCAATCGTCTTCAATCACGCACGCGTCCAGCGTCTGGTCCTGGGTGACCGCGCTCAGAGCGGCCTTCATGGGCAGCTTGCCGATGACTGTGTTGTCATCAATGCGGACGTTGTTCCCGATCATGCTTCCGGGATGGATCACCACGCCGCTGCCAATCCTGCAATTTGCCCCCAACTGCACGTTTTCGTGTACGACTGTGTTATGCCCCAACTGCGTACCAGCGGCGATCGTTGCCGTTGGATGAATGAAGTTTGTCATCATGCCCTGTCCTTAATGAAATTGGCACGCCGTCCTGCTCCATGGAGCGCTGGGCTGCCTCTATGATTCGAATCACCCGGAGACCATCACGCGCGTCGGAAACCGGGGTCTTGCGTTCGCGCACGCAGTCCACAAAGTGCTGGACTTCCAGCTTCAACGGTTCCGTCATGTCCACCCGGGGAATATGAATGTCGCCAAATCGCACCTGGATGGCTTCACCGTAGCTCTTGGCCGGCGGCATTTCCGCGTGGTTGTCATAGATGCGGAGTTTTTCGGTGTTCTCGGCATCGTCAAACACCGCCATTTTGTTCTTGCCCACAATGGTGGTGCGCCGGACTTTGTGCGGGTCCAGCCAGCTCAAATGGATGTGGGCCATGATCCGGTTGTCAAAGAACAGGCTGAGGAACACCACGTCCTCAATGCCGTCCTGGATGTAGCTCTGGCCGCGGCAGCTCACGTTGGTGGGCTCCATGTCCAGCATGTAAAGGATTTGCGAGATGTCGTGCGGAGCAAAGCTCCACAAGGCGTTTTCATCGCCGCGAATGCGGCCCAGGTTCACGCGCTGCGCGTAGATGTAGTAGACCGGGCCGAGTTCGCCGGAGGTGATCAGCGTCTTCAGCTTCTTCACCACCGGGTGGTATTCCAGGAGATGGCCCACCATCAATATGCGATTGTGTTTGTCGGCCAGTTCCAGCAACTCTTCCGCATGGCGGACGTCGAGGGTGAACGGCTTTTCCACGAACACGTCGCGCCCGGAGAGCATGGCGCGCTTGGCATAGTCGTAGTGGGTGACCGCAGGGGAGGCGATGGCCACGGCGTCAATGTCCTGCTGCAGGAGTTTTTCGAACGAATCCACCGGCTGCACGCCCGGCCACGCCCGCGCCGCGGAGTCGCGCCGTTTCTGGTCCAGGTCAAAGCTGCTGGTCAGATTGCAGTTCTTGTTTTCGGCAAAATTTCTGGTCAGGTTCCAACCCCAGGCCCCCAGTCCCACTGTCCCGATTCGCACCATACTTCTCATCTCCCCTTTGGTCTCGCCGGTCCGCATCACGCCGGCGTCGTGGTTCTTGAATATCTCTAGGCCACGTTTGCTTCTTTGCGCTTGCTCATGGCAGTGACCGGCCGCTTGCTGGGCACGGGCGCAGATGATGCAGGCAGAATGAAGCCGAACAGCATCTTCAAATGCAAAAGCGTGGTACGCGCCACCTTCATCTTGCTGCGGCCCAGGTTGCGCGCGCGCAGCACCATGGGAACTTCCGCCACGGTGTAGCCCCGCCGGCCGGCCGCCAGCAGGATCTCCGCCGCGGAAACAAATCCGTCTGACTTGAAGGGCACGCGCCGCACCACTTCTTCGCGATACGCCCGGAAAATACTGGTGTAGGTGTACAGCTTGAGCGGCGATAGCATCCGGTAGAGCATGGAGCAGCCCTTGCTCAGCACCAGGCGCCAGGCGGGTACGCCTTCCACACCACCTTGCGGGTGATAAGGCGAGGCCACGGCAATGTCATCACCGCTCACGCGCAGCGTGGTCAGGAGCAGCCGCAAGCCTTCCGGGGAATAGCTGCAGTCAGCGTCAATGGTGCAGACAAAAGCGCCGGTGGAATGCTGGAATCCCGTGCGAAACGCCGCTCCCACGCCGCGGTTGACGATGTGCTCGACCACGCGGAAAGTGACCGGTTGGCCGGCAAAGTGATGGTGCAGCGCGGACACGGTGGCATCACTGCTGCCATCGTCCACAAAAACAAACTCCACATCAAAGTCGTCTGCCAGGAGGTCGCGCAGACACAACAGTTTCTGCTTGAGCTGGCCGATCCCGTCTTCTTCATTGAAGATGGGGACCACCACGGAGACGAGTTCACGCTTGCTGATCATAACGACTTGTTCCCTCTGCTTAGTCATTGTCTTTCTTGATGATGGGAGCCTGGGCTTCCACCGGCGTTTTGGGCTCCGGGCGCCGGACCGTCCGGCGGCGCTCGGAAGGCACGCCCACTTCTTTCAACTTGTAGAGCAGCGCGCGATAGCTGATGCTGAGCAGCTTGGCGGCCCGCTTGCGGTTCCACCCGTTGGCTTCCACCACCTTCAAGATCACCTTGCGCTCCACCTGGCGCACCGCCTGCTTGGTAATGTCTTTGAGGGAAATCTGCTGGCCCGGAGGGATCACGAACTTGAAGATGTCAGACTCATGCTCCACCAGCGCGGAGAGGATCGCATCTTCCGACCCCAGCACCACGTAGCGCTTCATCAAATTTTCCAGCTGGCGGATGTTGCCTGGCCAGTGGTACTCCTGCATGCGGCTGATGGCCGCTTCCGACAACGGCGCCGTCCGGCAGTTATGTTTTTCGTTGTACTTCTGCAGGAAGTACTGGGCCATGGCCGGCAGGTCTTCCAGGCGTTCGCGCAACGGAGGCAGGTGAAGGTTCACCACGTTCATGCGGTAGAACAGGTCCTCGCGAAAATGACCTGCCGCTATTTCCGATTCCAGATCGCGATTGGTGGCACAAATGAACCGGACATGCACTTTCTTGTCTTCCTGCCCGCCAATGCGGCTGAACGTTCCGTCCTGCAGCAGGTGCAGCAGCTTGGCCTGCACGCCTGAATCGAGTTCTCCGATTTCATCCAGAAATAGCGTTCCGGAGTTGGCCATTTCCACCCGGCCAGGCTTAGAGCCCACAGCGCCGGTAAAAGACCCTTTCTCATAACCAAAGAGCTCGCTCTCGATTAAGGTCGCGGGGATGGCCGCGCAGTTCACGTGCACAAAGGGCTTATTGGCTACCGACGAGTAATGATGGACGAGATAAGCAATGGCATCCTTACCCGTGCCGCTTTCGCCGGTGATCAAAACAGGAATGTCGGTTGGAGCGACTTTGCGGATCCGTTCTCTGATCGTCGCCAAAGCGGGCGAGCGCCCAAAGATAACTTCCTCCGGCGGCAACTTCGCGCCGTTGGAAGGAGCGTTGTTCAACGCTCTTGCAGTATTCCCCTGGTAGCTGGCAGACAAATACATATTTCGATCCTTTGGTCTCGCCACCCTTAAGTGCATTCCAGACGCCAACCTGCTCGGCCACTAACACACTCGGAGAATCATCTGTAAGCTGTTGATTCTTTAGCGCTGTGCTTGAGAAGTGGGTGCGGCAACGGTTGGCTTTCAGAGAGCGGCCAACGGTTTGACACAAAGGGTCAAAGAGAAAACATTTTCACATTGGGAACACCTTTTCCTCCAAAAAGGAGCACATTCGCCAGTAAGCTGCCTGCCAACGAAGCCTCGCGGGTATTCTCACCAGAAACGAAACGGATTTGCCGATTCGGACACTATTTTTAAGGTAGTGTCTAGAGCAGAACAGAAATTGGACTCAAGTGGACTTTGGACTAAGGTGAAAGATTTTGCCGATTTCGCCTTATATTCACTTGATTCCAGAATGCGCTGGTCCTATAGTACGGACACTGTGTTGTACTAAAGCAAGAAAGTGTATTGGCCAAGTGGCCGATCGCTCGCTGACCCAGGCGTAGCCCCAGAAAGAAAGCGCTCGATCATGAGTGCGTTTCTTGGCGTTTGGTAACCGGCGCGCGTATCGACGGAATCGGACACCTGGAAGAGGGGTTATGAAGTCACATTCTAACTTCCGTGCGCTGGCGGCGATTCAGCCCGTGGACGATGGCCTTCGGAGTGTTCTCCGGGATCCCGCGTTCAACCTGAAACCCGCTCAGCCCCGCTCGCAGACCGCGGAGACGTCAATACCGCTCTCTGGAGTGCTTCCTCAAGTCCTTAATCCAATCCGCAACTTGGCTGGCAAAAATGCGCGCGTCGTAACGGCGCGAGATGGGTTCAACCCATCGTGGACTGCACTCTGTTTTGTGTAAGCCCATCGGTGGAAATGTTCACTTTTGAACGTGACCTAAGTCACAGGCTTGTGCGCAAAAAAGTTCTACTATGCAGCTTTGGTAGAGCAAATGTTTGCAAGCGTCCTGTGTAACTGTTTGCAGAAAGGCTGACGCAGGTAAATGGAGAATCAGGACCGACAACCCGGTACCGTGGCTTGCCCGGTTTGTCACGCTCCTGTTGATTCCGATACGCATCAAACCTGCAAGGCGGAGAGAGAGACCTCTATCGTGGAGGTCATCCCGCCCGAGCAAAACGAAATCAAGGACCCCTATGAGCGGGGATCGGTGGATGCCTGCTGTTTTCCCATCCTTTCAGTGGCGCACGAGTTCAAGACGCCCCTGGTGGTCATGCTGGGATACACCGATCTTTTGCGCAGCGGACATCTCGGTCCAGTCAATGACCGTCAGCACCAAGTGCTGGGGGAAATCCAGGAAGGCGCGCAACGGCTGCAAAAACTGATTCAGGACTTTCTGCTCCTCAGCGATCTTCGCGCACCCCGGCAAAACCAAAACGACGAAGAGCCCGACCTGGAACCCGCTGACGTAAATGAAGAAGTGAAGGAGATTTTCAACTATTGGTCGGCGGTAGCGAAACAAAAGGCCATCCGATATGAGTTCCGGCGGGCCGCGGGCAGCCCTCACGTCAAAGTGGAGCCCCTGAAGCTGCAGCACATTGTGTCCAATCTAGTGGAAAACGCGCTGAAATTTTCGCCCCAGCACGGACAGGTCACCGTGAGCGTTACCTGCTGCTTTTGGGAACGGCGAAAAGCGCAAAGTCATTTCTTGTTCAACATGGAACGCAAGAGGAACGTGAAGATTGAAAACGCGGTTCGCATTGATGTGCGTGATTCTGGCCCCGGGATCGCTCCCGAACATCACGCTGATATCTTTGCGGACTTCGTGCAGTTGCCCGGAGCATCCTCCCGTGGCACCGGTCTAGGTCTGGCCATAGCCCGGCGCCTGGTTGAATCCCGCGGAGGAATGATTTGGGTGGAAAGCAACCCAGGAGAAGGAAGCACGTTTTCAGTTCTATTATCCCAGTCCAGGTAGGAGAGTAAGATGAGCGCGCCCAATATACTGCTCGTAGATGACGAGCCCAGTGTACTTCGTTATACCAAGACCCTGCTCGAGATAGACAATTACAGCGTGGAGACCGCTGCCAGCGGAGAAGAGGCCGTGCAGCGCATGAACCACGGTCCTGCCCCCAACCTGATTGTTCTGGACCTGGTCATGCCCGGCATGGACGGCCTGCAGACCTTGGAAAGCTGCAAGAAGATCCGCCCGGAACAAAAAGTGGTGATGATGTCATGCGTGAACGAAACCAACAAAGTGGTGCAAGCCATCAAGCTGGGCGCGTCTGATTACCTCACCAAGCCGTTTCAGCCGGCGCAGTTTTCCGCTTCTATCCGCCGCGCTCTGGGACAAAACAAGCCAGACGCCCAAGCCAGCAAGTACAAGCCCACCGGGGCTGAGTTTGTGGACACTCTGGACGACGACCTGTTCTTTCTGGCCGCCAGCCCGGTGATGAAGCAGATCCGCGCCCAGGTGGCGTTGATTGCCAAAGTGGACGTGCCGGTGCTGTTGTTGGGCGAAAGCGGCGTAGGAAAAGAAATCCTGGCCCGCCTGATCCACAAGATGTCCGTCCGAGCGCATCGTCCCATGCTCAAGGTAAATTGCGCCGCGTTGCCGGCGGAACTGCTGGAAAGCGAGCTCTTCGGCTATGAACAGGGGGCCTTTACCGGCGCCAGCAAATCCAAACCGGGAAAATTTGAGCTGGCGCACAAAGGCACCATCATGCTGGACGAAATCGGCGAGATGAGCGCTGCTCTGCAAGCCAAACTGCTGCACGTTCTCCAGGACGGACAGTTCTGCCGGCTGGGCGGCCGCTCCAACATTACAGCCGACGCCCGCGTCCTGGCGGCCACCAATATTGACGTACAGCAGGCCATCGCCGACAAGACCCTGCGCGAAGATCTCTACTACCGCCTGAACGCGTTTACCATGACCGTGCCGCCGCTGCGCGAGCGTCGCGAAGAAATTCCCTTGCTGCTCACCCACTTCATGAACAAGACGGCGCAGCAGTTCGGCAAGAACCCGCTTCCCATCAGTGACAAGCTGGTCCAGGAATGCCTGCGCTATCACTGGCCGGGCAATCTGCGCGAACTGGGCAATTTTGTGAAACGTTTCCTGGTGCTGGAGAATGAAAATAATTTGATCGAAGAGCTGGAGCTCAAGAGCAAGGTGGTCAGCATTGAAGACGGCGGCAGCCGGTCTGCGGCCCAGGGCGGGTTGAAGGCCCTGGTGCGCGGCCTGAAAGATGATGCTGAAGCCAAGGAGATCCAGAGGGCGCTGGAGAGCACCAACTGGAACCGGAAACTGGCCGCAGCCCACTTGAACATCAGCTACAAGGCGCTCTTGTACAAGATCAAGCAGCACGGCGTTTCACCCCGAGCGGAACGCAGCTTCGGGTTGGGCACAGCCGCCAATAGCGACTGAGCCAGCCGCACCGGGGCAACAACCTGCTATCAAAAACTCTGGCCGGGAGACCCTGCCCCGGCCAGCGTTTAAGGCGTCGTTACGAAGCAACCATATTAAGCAATCATTCGGAGTCATCATGCCAAGTTATCTAGTCACCGGAGTAGCCGGATTCATCGGGTGCAACATCGCCAGAGAGCTGATCAAGCGGGGCGAAAAAGTCCGCGGGCTGGATGACTTTTCCACCGGCAAATGGGAGAACATCGCCGACCTGAAGGACGATCTGGACTTCCGTGAAGTCAGCCTGCTCGATCCCAAAGGGCTGGCCCAGGCATGCGAAGGCATTGATTTCGTTTTTCATGAAGCCGCGCTGCCTTCGGTGCCCAAGTCGGTGGCTGATCCGCAACTGACCAACGCCGTGAACGTGGATGGCACTCTCAACCTGCTGGTGGCCGCGCGCCAGGCGCAGGTGAAGCGCGTGGTGTACGCGGCATCGTCTTCGGCTTACGGCGAAACCGAAGTCCTTCCCAAGAAGGAAGACATGCTGCCGCGGCCTATTTCTCCATACGCCGTGCAGAAACTCACGGGCGAATACTATTTGCAGGCCTTCTGGTCAGTGTATGGCCTGGAGACGGTGAGCCTGCGCTACTTCAACATCTTTGGCCCGCGCCAGGACGCCAACTCGTTGTACTCCGCCGTACTTGCCAAGTTTATTACCCAGATGTTCCAGGGCGAATCGCCCACCATTTTTGGCGACGGCGAGCAGAGCCGCGATTTCGCGTACGTGGAGAACGCCGTCAGCGCGAACCTGCTGGCCTGTGCCGCGCCGGCCGCCGAAGTCTGCGGAAAAGTCTTCAACATCGCCACCGGAAAGCGGTATTCACTGAACCAGACTTACCGCATGCTGCAGGACATCATTGGGTTCTCCGGAGCGCCCAAGTTCGCTCCAGAACGCGTGGGCGACGTCCGCCATTCTCTGGCCGACATCAGCCTGGCGCAGAAACACCTGAAGTATTCGCCGGAGATCAGTTTTGAAGAAGGTCTGCGGCGGACGGTGGAGTGGTATCGCCAGGTTGTTCCGCAGTCCGCGAATCTGGCCGCGGCCGCTCGCTAGACAACGTTCCCAAGCTGCAAAGTCTCATGAAGCAGTTGTTCGTGAAAGCTGGTTGTGAGAGGGTGGAGCAGGCATTTATGCCTGCGTAACCGTCGCAGGAATGGCCGGCTTCAGCCGCTCAGGTACGAAACTCCTAGAATTCACCCTTCCTGCAATTCAGTAAACCGCGCATACGTCCGCTCAAACTCATCTTTGAGAAGCTTGTTGGGCGAAGCCAAACCGGCGATCACGTCTCGCGCCCATTCGAAATATTCCCGCTTGCGCTGCGCGCTCCAGTCCGGCGGCGGGCTCGACAAAATTGAGCGCAAATTGGAAATCTTGTCCGCCAGCTTGAGGGTTTGGGCCCGCGCCGACTTCTTCGGCGCAGTCTGCACCTGCAGGGCTTTCCGTTTCTCCTTGGGCAGCGATTTATCGTCGGTAACCTCCATGACCAGCGTAGCCACGTCGCAGCCGAACAGTTCCTCCAGTTCGTTGCGCGTGACCCCGGTGTCTTCCACAGTGTCATGCAGAAAGGCCGCCATGAGCAGGTTGGCGTCCACGGTTTCGCTGCTGGCGGCAACCAACTCCGCCACTTCAATCAGGTGGTTGACGTAGGGTTCGCCGGCGAGCCCTTTGCGTCTTTGCCCGGCGTGGCGCTGGGCGGCAAAATGCGCGGCAGCCAGGATCCGCTGCAACGGGCCGGAGGGTAGAGCGTGGTCATCGTGAGAAGCCATGCGAGTGCTCCTTGAAGGCAGGTGACTCTTACAGATGATTGTGACAGTTTTGGCGGAGACGGTTCAACTAGCAGCACAGAAGCGGGGCCGGGCCAAGTTCCGCATAAACCAGTCTCCGTCATTATTTCTTCTCGATGCTTAGCACTGGACACCTGCCGTATCCGAACCTACCCGTAAACAACATGTCGCCAACCCTCTTGAAAACGCCTGCGGCATCGAATATGCCCTTATCGTCTTCGGGCGGCCGCTTCGAACAGCTGTGTTGAATCCTCCTACTATGGCGTGAACTCTTCTTGTTGGCTATAGATTTCGGAGAATATCAACGGCGGGCGATCCAGTTCCCGTTGGCGTCGAAGTTAGTCGAGGATGGAAGTCCACATGCGTTCCATATCAGATCGAACAGGGGCTTCAGAACCTGGTTCGGGGGCGTTGTGAAGCTCTCAACGATCACCTCAGGCAGGACGAGAATGTTAGAATCGATCGGATAGCCGGGCTCTCCCCAGAGATTATCTACACCCATGTACAGGCCAGCGGTTTTCAGCAGAGTTAACGCCGCAACGACTGGGACATTTGCACCAATTGCTTCGACCAGACGGAAGCAACGAGGCAGATAGTCAAGGATGTAGCGTTCATAAGACACGCTCGGGATGACCATTCTGCCTTCGTATTCGTGTGCCAGTATTCTGCCTTGAACCACCTCGATCACGCCATTTCGATATAGCTGCGTATAGCTGGGGCAGGGGCGCTGCGTTCCAAACGCAAGTACTCCATCCAGGTTCAGGCGCCGATCCCAATTCGTCGTGCCCATCGGCGACAGGGGGATAGGGTTGTCGTAGAGAGGTCGGACGTTGTATTGCGCAGCGCCAGCGAAGGCCTCGAGCGGTATGCAGTGGAGCACCACAGTCGGCGAATCCATAAAGGGCAATGGCGTTTGATTGTTCGACAGCGCGATTATCCTGTCAGTGCGGAATGCCCTAATGCGCTCCGTCACCGTGCTCGACAGTGTGAAAGCTGTGCGCAGCTCGTTCACGTCCAGCGGATATTTGCCCGCGGAGTTTCGGCCATAGAACTTGTCGTGCTGCTGAAAAACAACACGGTGCGGCCCAGCCCAGCCGCGTTCGACACGTAGGACCAGCACACGTTCACCGGCTGCCGTCGTCACGGTTCTTATCGCATATCGAATGCGTGGGCTGAGGCCGGCGGCAAGGATGCTATCCAGCCGACGGATCTCCAGATCTAAGTCCGCCGCCTGCAAGCCGGCGATCTGAGTAGGCAGGCCGCCCACTTCGTCCATTCCGAAGACTAGGTCTCCTCCGCCAGTGTTCGCGAACGACGACGTATCGGCTAGAAATTCCTTCTTCTCCGCGTCAGTGTTGCCAGGCAGGACGCGCTTGTAATCGATCGTCCGGCCTTCAGCAACTCCGTTGGCTATCAGCGCACTGAGGTCAGCTTCAGAGATATCGTTCAACGGTCTGGGGATCATGGATACATTTTCCCATTTCACACTTCATGCGGAATAGACTCGCAGGCGAGATCCATACGCGGCTGTGTGGATCGGTACTGAGAAGTCAGCTTTGAAACGTGACCGAACAATGGCAATCCTAAGGGCAGTATCCCTCCTCGACCACTGGCACTTGGAAGCTGGCTTTACCGCAACGAACTTCTTTGTGTAGTCGAAAAAACAAGACATGCCAGCATGTCATTACTACCTCCCCGTTCTCTGCGCCAACACAATCTTTGCCGTAATCACCGCTTGCCCCACGTGACGCTGCGTGTGGTCGGCCACGTGGACCAAGAGTCCGCCCACCGTGGTGGGTAGCTGTTTCTTGCCGACTTTGCGCTCTTCCGCAAGCTGTTGCGGCAGGAACGCGCGGATGCGCCGGGCGCTGCGGCTCAAGGCCACCACCAGTTCCGCCTGGAGTTCATTGCGCGTGGCCCCGGGATCGAGTTCGGTTTTCATCGCGGCGATCTGCTCGCCGGAGAGCTGCGCGCCTTCGGCGTAGGTCAGCAAGCGGTCTGTGCTGCGGGAGATGTGCCGGATATGAAACGCGATGGGGGCAAGACCGGCGGGGCGGGCGTTGAGTTCATCATCGCTCAGACCGTCCGTCCATCGCTCCACGTCTTCGCGGGCCAGCTCCAGCGCATGCAATACCGCGCGCTGCACCGGCGGGACGTCCGCCAGCGTGCCGCGAAGCCACGGCTCCGGTTGTTCGATCTTGTTCATTCCAACACCTTCCTCCATTTAAGATAAGGGACAACGTGGCTACGAACAAGCCAAGCTCGCAAGTTGCCGCCATTGTGCTGGCCGCCGGCACCTCCAGCCGCATGGGCATGCCCAAGCAACTGATGCCCCTGGGCGATAAGACGTTGCTGGAGCACGCGCTGGCCAATCTTCGCGGCTCTGAGGTCAGCGAGATCGTCCTTGTCCTGGGCGCCAGCGCGGAAGAGATCGAAAAGAAGGTCCCCACCGATGGGCTGAAGGTGGTCATCAATTCACTGTACGAAGAGGGTATGGGGACTTCCATCCGCGCCGGGCTGGCCGCGCTGGAGCCTGATGCGCGCGCGGCGTTTGTGGTCCTGGCCGACCAGCCGTTCGTGCGGCCGTCCACGTTGAACCAGCTGATCGCCTACCATCGCGAGCACGCGCCGCAGATCACTCTACCTTTATACAAGGGCTTCCGCGGTAATCCCGTCTTGCTGGACCGGTCGGTGTTTGCAGAACTGAACGCACTGGACGGCGACGTCGGCTGCCGCGCCATCTTTGGCAGCCACACGGCGGGGATTCACAAAGTTCCGGTCAACGATATCGGCGTCCTTCTGGACATAGATACTCCGGACGATTTGCGGCACTTGCGCCTTCTCGCGGGCGCAGAGGAGAACGAAGACTCGGCGGCGAAGCCGGCGGATTTGGAGACGCGGCCGCACCTGGAAGAAAACCATCCGGAACTGGTCATCGTTGGACACGATGACGTGGCCTTGGCCCTTGGCCACCTGGCGCGGGTCCTTGGCTTCTGTACAACTTTTGTTGATCCGCTGCTTTCATTGGAAGAACTTCCAGAAGCTGATCGCGTGCTGCATGCGCTGGATTTCTCGCAACTTCCGCCGGGTGAGCGATTTGTAGTAGTCGCCAGCCGCGGTCTGTGCGACGAAGAAGCCATTGAGCAAGCTTTGGACGTCAACGCCGCATACATCGGGCTGCTGGCCAACCGGAATCGCGCGGCGGAAGTGATGATTGCTTTGCGGCGCCGGGGAATTGCCCAGGCAAGGCTCAATCAGGTCCGTGCGCCGGCAGGGCTCTCCATCAGCGCGAAAACTCCCGAGGAAATTGCGTTGAGCATCTTGGCGGAAATTGTTGCGGCCAGAAATAGCGCAACCAGCAAGTTCAGCGCGGGTTAGAACTGCCACGCGGAGGCGGCATAGAACGGTGCGGCAAATTTATCGAGGTGTTTTGCTGACGTATGCGGCTCTCGCCGCCAGTCTGGCTCTTTGCCAGCCACAAAAAGCCGCGCGCTGGGACATGGACAACGCGCAGATCGGGCCGGATTCGCCCATCGAAATTCCCGTCGGCGGATCTTATCAAGCTCGCGTCGCGTATCCCACACCTGATGGCCCGCTCATCCCACTGAAGGCCGCGGTGGTCTGGTCCATCAAGCCTGAAGTCAAAGGTATTGCAATTGACCCGTCCACAGGAAAGATCACCGTAGCGAAAGAGGTTGCGGCGGGGACCACGGCTACCGTTCATGCCAACGTGGCCAATGGAACGAAGAAGCTGACGGCCAAAGTTGTGGTGTTTAACCCCGCTGACATTCCGCTCATGGGCGGGTGGCGGGTCCAGTCAGTTGTTGCCTGCGACGAAGGACAAAAGGTTGTGCTCCCACACAGCTCTGCCCACCTTAACGATCATTGGGGCTTTCGTGTGGACAAAACCGTGTGGGTCGGTGTGCCCATTGGAATTGCAGCAACCATGAGGTGGTATGGGACGTACGAGCACGATGTTGCGTCCGGGCGGATCAAATTCGCCCGTCAATGGGTCGGAGGCTCAACCACGGAAGAATGGAAAGTAGAGATGTTGAGCGACCAGGAGGTCCGGCTTAGCATCTTGCAGCCGCCCGCTCCGGCGGACAACGTTTGTGCCTATGTACTGACGCGGTCGATGGAAGCCAATTAGTCCTTGGGATTGGCTTCACACTGGCGAATGACTTTGTCGGCGGAACTTTCGGCCGGGGCTTCTGCTTGCTCTGCGTGATCTTTGTTCTGCTTCAGCGGGCGGGCATTGCCGCCGCGCGTGAGCGCCACAATCTGTCCCATGATGCTGAGGGCAATTTCTTCCGGGCTGGCCGCGCCCAGATCAAGACCGGCCGGCGCCCAGACGCTCTCAACTTTCTCCGGCGAGACGCCTTCCGCCAGCAGGTAATCCAGCACCAGCCGGGAACGGTGCGCGCTGGCCACCAGCGCAACATATGCAGCGCCGCCCTCGCCGGTTTTACTTTCCAATGCCCGCTGCAGCCAGAGATGGTCATTCTTGTGCAGCGTGGCGATGACCACAAACGTCCGCGGACCGAAGGTGACTTCCTTCACGTCAAAATCCTGGTTGATGATGCGGTGTGCGTTGGGGAATTTGCTGCGATCGGCGGACGGATCATGCACGGTGACGGAGAAGTTCATCAGGTGGCCGAGTGCAGCCAGCGTCTCGGCGATTCGTCCGTGGCCGGCGATGACCAGTTCCCGCTGCGGCACCACCGGCTCAATGTAAACGTCCATCATTCCTCCGCACGGCATGCCCACGCCCAGCACTTCGTCCTGCATGTCCAGAGTAATGAGCGCGGGTTGTTCTGAGCGAATGCATTTCACGGCTTCGCTGCGGACCGCGCTTTCCGCGCAGCCGCCGCCCACCCAGCCGGTGACGATGTTGCCTTTGGCGTCAATCAGCGCCTTTGCGCCGCGCTTGGCGGACGACGACCCTTCCACGCGCACCACGGTGGCCAGCGCAAACGGCTGGCGCTGTGTGGCCAGCTCTCCGGCGCGACGATAGAGGTCATGAGACATGGGCAGTGGCAGTGAAGCTAAACCGTATCATAGCCCGGTCTGCGTTGGACATTCAAACCCGGACATCCAGCTTCCGGCGGCAACGGAGAAGGGCATCCATCATGGGTGAAAATGCTTAGATGTCGAACTAATCAGATAGGATTTCCACGGATTCGCGCAGCGCTGCGCTTTCCCCGTGCGCGCTGCATGTGATATAAAACTCCCGCTCCCCAAAAGCGGCAACGACCCTGTTGTCTCTATCGGGTATATCCAGCTTGAAGAGGTGGAAGATGATTCCTGCCGCTTTCGAGTACCTCCGGCCCAAGACCATCCCTGAAGCCGTGGCCCTCCTGCAGCAGCATGGAGACGACGCCAAGATCCTGAGCGGCGGCCAAAGCCTGATCCCCATGATGAAGCTGCGTCTAGCGCGTCCGGCGGTCCTCATTGACATCAACCGTATCGCCGGCCTCTCTTATATTAAGGAAGACGGCGGCTTCCTGAAGATTGGCGGGCTGACGCGCGAAGCCGAACTCGAAGCCTCGCCGGTTCTGTCCAAGTATCCGCTGCTGCTGGATACCGCCCACGTGATCGCCGATCCGCAGGTCCGCAACATGGCGACCGTCGGCGGCAATCTGGCGCACGGCGATCCCGCGAACGACCATCCGGCGACCATGATGGCCCTGGGCGCGCAAATCGTCGCCACCGGCAGCAAAGGCGAGCGCGTCATCCCCATTGACGAGTTCTTCGTCACGCTGTTTACCACGGCGCTCAAGCACGATGAGATTCTCACTGAGATTCGCATTCCCATTCCGCCCGCCAAGAGCGGCGGCGCGTACGTGAAACTGGAGCGCAAAGTCGGCGACTTTGGCACCGCTGCGGTGGCCGTGCAGTTGACGCTCGATGGCGGCGGCGCAATCCAGAAGATTGGCATCGCGCTGACCAACGCCGGACCAACACCCATCCGGGCCAAGAAGGCGGAAGATGCGCTGCGCGGCAAGAAGCCCGACGCAGCCGCCATCGCCCAGGCAGCGCAGCTTGCGTCCGACGACGCCCAGCCGGGCGCTGACCTGCGTGGTCCGGTGGCCTATAAGAAAGGCCTGGCCAAGGAATTAACCAAGCGCGCGCTGGCGATCGCGTTGCAACGCGCAGGCAAATAGAGTTCATTCATCAAGCAGAAACAGGTCGCGGAAATTGCCGGAGGAATGCAAGCGATGGCGAAACAGATGATCAAAATCAAAATCAACGGGCGGGAGCGTGAAGCCGCCGCTGAGCCCAGGCTGCTGCTGGTGCATTTTATCCGCGAGGCCCTGGGCCAGACCGGCACACACATTGGCTGCGACACCAGCAACTGCGGCGCGTGCACCGTCATCCTGAACGGCAAGACGGTGAAGTCGTGCACCATGTTCGCCGTGCAGGCGGATGGCGCGGAGATCATGACCGTGGAAGGCCTCATCCAGGGCGGCAAGTGGCATCCGTTGCAGGAAGGCTTCAAGGAAGAGCACGGCCTGCAATGCGGGTTCTGCACGCCGGGCATGCTCATGTCGTCGTATGCATTGCTGCAGAAGAACCCCAATCCCAGCGAGGCCGACATTCGCTGGGGCATCTCCGGCAATCTGTGCCGCTGCACCGGATACCAGAACATTGTGAAGGCGGTTCAATTTGCCGCGAAGAAGATGGCGCAAGGAGGGACAAAATAATGTTTAAGACGACTCCCGAAGTGGGTGGCATGGGCCATTCCATCAAGCGCAAAGAAGATTCCCGCTTCATCCAGGGCCGCGGCAATTACGTTGACGACGTCAACCTGCCGGGCATGGTGTTCGGCCACATGGTGCGCAGCCCGTACGCGCACGCGCGCCTCAAGAAAGTGGACATCAGCAAAGCCATGAAACTCCCCGGCGTGCTGGCGGTGATCACCGGTGAAGACCTGGCCAAAGCCGGCCTGGCATGGATGCCCACGCTCTCCGGCGATAAGCAGATGGTCCTGGCCACCGGCAAAGTGTTGTTTCAGGCGCAGGAAGTGGCGTTCGTAGTGGCCGAAGACCGCTACGTCGCCGCCGACGCCGCTGACCTGGTGGAAGTGGAGTATGAAGAGCTGCCGGTGCTGGTTGATCCCAAGAAGTCGATGGATCCCGGCGCGCCGCTGCTGCGCGAAGATCGCGAACAGAAAGACAACCACATCTTCCACTGGGAAGTAGGCGACAAACAAGCAACCAATAAAGCTTTCGACGCCGCGCCCGTCAAAGCCAAAGTGGACGCGTTCTTCCAGCGTTGCCATCCGGCGCCGCTGGAGACCTGCGGCTGCGTGGCCGATTACAACACTGCCACCAGTAAGCTCACCGTCTATCTCACGTCGCAGGCGCCGCATGCGCATCGCACGTTGTTCTCGCTGGTCGGCAACATTCCGGAGCAGAACATCCGCATCATTTCTCCGGACATCGGCGGGGGATTCGGCAATAAAGTCCCTATCTATCCCGGCTACGTGTGCGCGGTTGTCGCTTCGCTCACCACCGGCCTGCCGGTCAAGTGGATTGAGACGCGCACGGAGAACCTGATGTCCACGGGCTTTGCCCGCGACTACCACATGACGGCCGAAGTCGCCGCCAACAAAGACGGCAAAATGACCGCCCTGCGGGTGAAGACGCTGGCCGATCACGGCGCGTTCAACGCTGCGGCGCAGCCCACCAAGTTTCCTGCCGGGCTGTTCAGTATCTGCAGCGGCTCGTACGATCTGCCGACCGCGTTCTGCGAAGTGGACGGCGTTTACACCAATAAAGCGCCGGGCGGCATCGCTTACCGGTGTTCGTTCCGCGTGACGGAAGCGGCATACCTGATCGAACGCGTGGTGGACGTGCTGGCCGACGAACTGAAGATGGACCCGGCGGAAATTCGCCAGAAGAACTTCATTCCGGCCAACGCGTTTCCGTATAAGTCTCCGCTGGGCTGGGAGTATGACAGCGGCAACTACCAGGACAATCTGAAACTCGCGCTGGACAAAATCGGCTACAAAGATCTGCTCAAGGAGCAGGCAGAAAAACGCAAGAAGGGCGAGCTGATGGGCATCGGCATCTCCACGTTTACGGAAATCGTTGGCGCGGGCCCGGCGCACACCTTCGACATTGCCGGCATCAAGATGTTTGACAGCGCGGAGATCCGCATACATCCCACGGGCAAAGCCATCTGCCGCATGGGCACCAAGAGCCAGGGCCAGGGCCACGAGACCACCTACGCGCAGATCGTCGCGCAGGAGCTGGGCATCCCGGCAGCCGACGTGATGGTGGAAGAGGGTGACACAGACACTGCTCCCTACGGCCTGGGCACATACGCCAGCCGCAGTACGCCGACCTCCGGCGCCGCAACAGCCGTGGCCGCGCGCAAGATTCGCGACAAAGCCCGCAAGATTGCCGCGTATTTGCTGGAATGCAGCGAGCAGGATTTGGAATGGGAGCCCGGCAAGTTTTTCGTAAAAGGCTCGCCAAGCAAATCCAAGACCATCCAGGAAATTGCCTTCGCCGCGTATACCAATCATCCACCAGATCAGGAAGCCGGCCTGGAAGCGGTGGACTACTACAATCCGCCCAACCTGACGTTCCCGTTTGGCGCCTACATCGCTGTGGTGGACATTGACAAAGGCACGGGTGAAGTCAAAGTAAGGCGTTTCATGGCGGTGGACGATTGCGGCAACATCATCAATCCCATGATCGTGGAAGGCCAGATTCACGGCGGCCTGACCGAAGGCCTGGCCATCGCGTTCATGCAGGAGATCAGTTACGACGAAAGCGGCAACGTGCAGGGCGGCACCTTCATGGACTACCTGCTGCCAACCGCGGTGGAGACGCCGAACTGGGAGACCGACAAAACGGTCACGCCGTCACCGCATCATCCGTTCGGCGCTAAGGGTATTGGCGAATCGCCCAACGTGGGCTCGCCCGCCGCGTTCGTCAACGCCGTGGTGGACGCGCTGTCCCACCTGGGCGTGAAGCACATTGATATGCCCATCACGCCGTGGAAGGTGTGGAACATCCTGAAGGAAAAGGGAATCACGAGTTAACCAAGCATGGCAGTCAAGATCGAGAAGACGTTTCAGGTCAGCGAGCCCATAGACAAGGTGTGGGCCTTCCTCAGCGATCCCAGGAAAGTGGCAACGTGCATTCCCGGCGCGCAGATCACCGAGCAGGTGGATGACAAAACTTACAAAGGCGCCATCAGCGTGAAGGTCGGTCCCAGCGTGACCGACTACAAAGGCGAAGTGCAGATCATCCGCCTGGACAACGCCACCCATGAGATTGAACTGGTGGGCAAAGGCCAGGACGTTCGCGGCAAAGGCAGCGCGTCCATGAAGATGACCGGCAAGCTGCGCGCGCTGGACGCCAACAGCACGGAGATGGTGAGCGATTCCGAGCTGAACGTCGTCGGCATCCTGGCGCAGATGGGTGCGCGGGTGATCAATGAAGTTTCCAACATCATGTTTGAGCAGTTCACCACCAATTTCCGCCAGAAGTTGCAAGGCGGCGGGGCGGCGACTGACGAGGCCATTGCCAAGCCCATCAGCGGCCTGGGGCTGGCTTTCTCCGCGCTGAAGGCCACCATTACCGGACATTCCGCTGGCGAAACGAAATCCGCAGAGAAACCCAAAGACGCTCCCGGTGGAAAGACCTAAGCTTTCATGGCCTCCCCCACTCTTCCTCAGGGCAAGCGAATCCAGGAACCCGACGACGTGGTGTGCGCCTTTGAGCAGCACGGCTACATTACCGATGCCGCGCTGGCGACTGTAATTTTTCTCGGCGCCAAGCTGGGCAAGCCTGTCCTGTTGGAAGGCCACGCCGGCCTGGGAAAAACCGAAGTCGCCAAAGTGCTTGCGGCTTTTCTCGGCGTGCCCCTGATCCGCCTGCAATGTTACGAAGGCCTGGACATCAACTCCGCCGTTTATGAATGGAATTACCAGAAGCAGTTGCTGGCCATCAAGATTGAAGAGGGCACCGGCCAGTCGGTTGAAGAAAAAGAAAAACACATCTTCGGCCGCGAGTTTCTGCTGGAGCGCCCGCTGCTCCAGGCCATCCAGTCGGAGCATGTCTCGCCCGTGCTGCTGGTGGATGAAGTAGACCGCGCCGACGAAGCGTTCGAAGCCTTTCTCCTCGAGCTGCTCTCCGATTTCCAGATCAGTATTCCCGAATTCGGCACTATCCGCGCGAAGCACCTTCCGCATGTCATCCTTACTTCCAATCGCAGCCGCGAGTTGAGTGACGCGCTCAAGCGCCGCTGCCTGTACCATTGGATTGAGTATCCGACGCTGGAAAAAGAATTGAAGATTGTGTCCGCGCGGCTGTCCGGCATCGAACAGGAATTGAGCAAACAGCTGGTTAGCTTTGTGCAAAGCGTGCGCAACCTACACTTGAACAAGTCCCCCGGCGTGGCGGAGACCCTGGATTGGGCGCAAGCGCTGATGTCCCTGGGCAAACACAAGCTGGACCAGGAGTCGGTGGAGGCGACGCTGGGCTGCTTGGCAAAGTCTGTGGAAGATGGCGCGAAGATCAAGGGCGCGGGCGTTGAGAAGATGATCTCGCAAGCGGGTTCTTGATGCAGCAACCAGACAGCCTGACCGCGCTGATTACCGCATTCTGCCGCTTTGCGCGGGCCGAAGGCCTTTCTGCCGGCGTGAAGGAATCCGTGACCGCGCTGGAGGCGACGCGCGCCGTGGGGATCGCTGACCGGGAAGTGCTCCGGCTGGCATTGCGCTCCGTGCTGTGCTCATCGAAAGACGAGTGGGACAAGTTTGACGACCTGTTTTGGCTCTTCTGGCGGGATGCTGATCGCGACAAAAGCCGCAAGAGGCCGATGTCGCAAGGGAAGAAAAAAGACGAGCGTCCTCCCCGGGAGGCGGCGTCTTCTTTTATGGGAAACAGCGGCGCGGGCCGCGAAGCTGAAGAAGACGGCGGACGCGCTGTGGTGGGCGCCGCCACCACCGAGCGCTTGAAGCGCGCAGACTTCTCTCAAGTAAAGCAGAAAGATCTGGCTGAACTCGAGCGGCTGGCGGTGCGCCTGTTGAAGCAGATGAGCACGCGGCTTTCGCGCAGAATGAAGATCATGCGGCCGCGCGGCCGGGTGGATTTGCGGCGGACCATCCGGCACAGCATCAGCCGGGGCGGCGACCCCATCACCCTCAGTTTTCGCAATAAAAAGCTGCAACAGGACCGCCTTACCGTCCTGCTGGACATCAGCGGCTCCATGAACGCGTATAGCCTGTTTCTGCTCCGGTTCGCGTACGCGTTGCAGAAGCATTTCAAGCGCGTGGACACATTTCTGTTCAGCACGCAACTGGCGGAGATAACTCCCATGCTGCGCAGCCGCGATTTATACCAGGCGTTGTTTTCACTCGGCCAGGTGTCAGCCGGGTGGTCGGGCGGCACGAAAATTGGCGAATCATTGCGTGACTTTAACGCGGTCTATGGACGCAAGCTGCTTTCGCGCCATACGCTGTTTCTGATTCTCAGCGACGGATGGGACACGGGCGAACCCGACATGCTGGCTGAGCAACTCGACGCCATCAGGCGCCGCGTGCGCAAGATCATCTGGCTGAACCCGCTGCTGGGCATGGCGGAATATCAGCCGGTAACGCGCGGTATGAGCGCGGCGCTCCCGTTCATTGACGTGTTTGCTGCGGCGCACAATTTGGAGAGCCTGCTGGCGCTGGAGCGGCATCTAACGCGAAGTTAGAAATGCATTTCAGGACGGCTGTGCTCTGAAGCGTTGTATCTTATGTTTTGGAAACGCAAGGTCCCTCAGCCCTATTCGCAAGCGGATGAGAGCGCTTGCTCGTAGGACGAGCTTCGGGATGACGAACCAACGACAAAAGATAAGTGCAAACCATGTTTGATGACTTTCTCAAAAAATCGGCAGAGCTAGCCGTCCAGGGCGAATCGTTTGCCGTGGCGACGGTGGTCCGTTGCGAGGCGCCGACGTCCGGCAAGCCCGGCGACAAGGCCATCATCCACGCCGACGGAAAACTCTGGGGCTGGATTGGCGGAGGCTGCGCGCAGCCGGTGGTGGTGAAAGAAGCGCTGAAGTCGCTCAGCGACGGACGGCCGCGGCTGGTGCGCATCAGCCCTTCCAGCGACGGGTCAGAAGAAGGCGTGGTGGATTACACCATGACCTGCCACAGCGGAGGCGTGTTGGACATTTACATTGAACCGGTCCTGCCCAAACCACACGTGGTGATTCTGGGACGCTCGCCCATCGCGCAGACCCTGGCGCGGCTCAGCCGGACGATTGGCTATGCCGTTTCCGTGGTTGCCGAAGAGCTGTCCGCGGAGAGCTTCGCCGACGCGGAACTCATCGCCAACAAAGATTTCGACTTGAGCGGAATCAGAGTTACACCACAAACCTACGTTGTGGTCTCAACCCAGGGCGAGGACGACGAAGGCGCATTGGAGCAAGCCGTGCGAAGCAACTTCGCGTACGTGGCCTTTGTGGCGAGCAGAACAAAGTCGCAAAAGTTATTCGATTACCTGCGCGGAAAAGGCATTGCGGAAGACCGTCTGAAGCGAGTCCGAGTTCCGGCGGGCCTCAATATCGGCGCGAGCACGCCGGAAGAGATTGCTGTGAGCATCCTGGCGGAGCTGATCCAGCAGCGCGCGCAGAAAACCAAGGCCGATGCTAACCTCAATGCCAAAGGCAGTGCCGGACCAACGGGCATGCAGTTGCCGGTGCTCAACTCCCAGGCGCGGGACCCGATCTGCGGCATGTCGGTGGACACCAGCAAAGCCAAGTACAAAAGGGAATATCAAGGAAAATGGTTTTACTTCTGCTGCGGGGGTTGTGAGCAGAAGTTTGCAGCCAATCCGCAAGAGTTTGCGAATCAGCAATAAATCAGCGATTAGGTCGGCGCGCCAATCTTCAGGAAGTTCTTAGAAAAAGCAGTCCCGCTCAACAGACGCCTTTGATGCACACTAAGTAAATACTATTAGAAATAACTAATAAACTAAGCTGCTCCATTAGCCGTGTCTAATCCTTCCCGTTTTGGAACTTCCTAATTACTGAAGTTATGCATGTCGTAGTGCGATAGTCAATTTTTGCGAGCAATAGCTGCTCTTCATGGGGTACTGTAGGTAGAACTGAGGAAGTGCAAAGCAAGATGAAGAGCAGTCACCCAGAACTGTCCGCAGCGTTGACCGATCTAACCGCTGAGCTTCGCCGGATTGATGCGAGTTTGAAGTCCGAGCAGGCGCCTGATGATGGCGTTCTGCGAGAGTTCCGCCGCGTGCTGGACGATGTCCGCTTGACCGCATGGACCGTGAACGAACTCATGACCGTCCGGAAGAGCGGTAAAGACCCGCAGCCCATGCTCTCATTCCTGGCCAGCGAGCGGCTTCGCCGCCTGGCGCGGATGATGAAAGACGTTTCGGCGGACATGGACCATGGCCTCTTCACCTGGGACACCAGCGGCATACAGAATCTGGCCGATTCCGTTAATCTTGTGCAGGCTGGGCTGTCCATTCTCATCCTCCGTCACCGGGAACGTTTTCAAAAGGTGGGCGAAGGCGGACGGTAGTCGCCACAAGTGCCACAGCCGAACCTGAGGTAATTCCCACCGTCAAGCGGCTCTCGGGGACCGGATCGGCAAGTCCCGCCGATTTCTAAAATATAAACCTATATTTATCAACAATATAGAGGACTTCTGCCGATCATGGGACATTCCGGCAAGGCCGACTTTACATAATATAACTAAATGATTAGTTACTATTTTTGAGTTTCCTGCGTCTAACCACGTTAGAGAAAAGGGAAAGCTGAGGAAACAAGGCCTTGCCGCCCAGAAAGTCAAACACTCTTACGGAAGCCGAACTGCGCTTGATGGAGGTGCTGTGGCAGAAAGATTCGGCCACCGTGCACCAGTTGCTGGAAGCGCTGCCGGCGCAGCCCGCGCTGGCGTACAACTCTGTGCTCACCACCATTCGGATCCTGGAAAAAAAAGGCTACGTGCAGCACGTGAAGGACGGCCGCGCGCACATTTATCGTGCCGTGGTTGGCAGAAAAGAGGCCACACGCTTTGCCGTGCGCAACCTGGTGAACCGCTTCTTCAAGGACTCGCATGAGCTCCTGGTCCTGAACCTGCTGGAGAACAAGAGTCTGGATGAGGATGAGTTGCGTCGCCTGAGCCAGTTGCTGCACGAGGGAGGCCAGCAGCCGTGATCGCGATCGCCTATCTGGCCTGGTTTGCCAGCATAACGTTTTCTGGACCAATGTTTGCCAGCACAACTCTCTCCAGCGCGACGTTGTCCAGTGAAACCCTGGCCACAGCAACGTTTCAACGCCTGTTGTTTTGCCTGGTGGAAGGCTTGGCGCTGGCTATCCTGATCACAGGAGTTCTTCGCCTGGCTCCAGGGAAAGATTCGCGCACGCGGTTCCGGGTTTGGTTTTCCACGCTGCTGGCAACGGCCGCTCTGCCTCTGCTGACCGCGGGATGGAAGCCGGTGGCCGCCATCGCCGACGCCACGCAGCCTGTGTTCAGCGTTCCCGTCTCGGTGGTTGAGTACGTTTGCCTTGCGTGGCTCACGGTCGCGACGCTGGGCCTGCTGCGCGTTGCCGCCGGGCTTGGGCAGCTTCGCAAACTGCGGCGCCAATGCCAGCCGATCGGCGCACAGCAGCTCGGCCTTGAGCTGACCAGCCGCGTCGAAGAATTCCGCAAGTTGCGTCGGCTTTCCATTGTTGTTTGTCAGGATGTTCATGTGCCTGCGGCCGTCGGCTTCTTCCATCCGGCGATCGTGCTTCCCGCATGGCTTGCCGCGGAAGGCCCGTCTGGCGAATTGAAGCACGTTGTCCTGCACGAACTTGAGCATCTGCGCCGCTACGATGATTGGACCAACCTGGCGCAACAGATCGTCAAGGCAATTCTGTTCTTCCATCCCGCGGTGTGGTGGATGGAGCGCGCGCTCGCCCTGGACCGCGAGATGGCTTGCGATGACGCCGTGCTGGCGCAAACTTCCAGCCCGCGGGCATACGCCCTGTGCCTGGCGCGCGTGGCGGAAAAGAGCTTCCTGCAACGGCAACTCGCTCTGGCCCAGGCCGCGGTAAGCCGGGTGCGGCAGCTTTCGCAGCGCGTGGCCAGGATTCTGGATGCGAATCGTCCCGCCGCCGCTCCCTTGTGGAAGCCGGCGATTCCAGTGGTCACTGCGCTGGCATTGCTCTGCGCTCTCGGACTCTCATGGACTCCAGGTTTGATTGCCGTGAACAGCGGCGGGTCATCGTCAGCGACGACGGCCGCGGCGAAGCCGATACACAACGCAGCCAATGACGCAGACAAGTTACCAGCTCTCGGCGCTCGCGTTGCTCCGGTGAGCCTGACGCAATCGGCGGATGATTCGGCGGCAACGCCGTCAGCGGCGCATTTTCGTCGCGACGCTTTTTCCGCCAAGGCGGCTGCGGTGAAAGCCGTGCATCGTTCGTTGCGAAACTCGTCATTGCGCAACCCATCGTTGCGAAACCCATCATTGCGAAGCCCATCGTCGCAACCAGAGAAACCTGTGCTGCGCTCAGCGTTAGCCCCAGAGTCAGCGATTCCACGAAAGTCCGCGCCACAGTCAATAACGATGCAAGAGCAAGAGCAAGATCGCGCTACGACGTTTGCGGCGGAAAACAGATTTGCAGCAGCGCCAGGACTTCCGCAGCTTCCGGCATTGCCTGAAGTCCAAGGCGACTACGTGCTGGTCGTGGCCACCGAACAAACCATTACGCGAACTCCGGCGGGCGTGCAGGTGAACTTTGTCGAAGTGCGAATGCTGGTGCCGAGAAGTCAAATTCCAAAACCGTTTCCCAAAAAGACCTAGCTGACCCTTGCCGCTGGCCGGCTTAAATGCCGGTAGTCGCGAAGAAGCTGGGTCTAACAAATTTAGAACTAATAAATTAGTTACATCCCGAGGTGAATTCGATGAACAGATCGCTCAAATCCCCCAACCCCGTTCTAACTGGCAAAAGGCTGGTAGTCCTCGCGACGCTGGCTCTGGCTCTATGCCTGGGCGGCTACGCGGCGCTCAAACCCGCGGCAGCAAGTGCGTCCAGCGTCGCACATCCTCTTGCAACTTCAGCGGCAGCGCCGCTTGATGACAACAGCGTCAGCGCCATTACCGCGCTGGACCACGCGATGGAAACGCTGGCGGCGCACGTAACGCCCGCCGTGGTCAACGTGACGGTCACGTCGCGCAATCGCGGCGGACAAAACATCTTCAACGGTCCGGGTCAAGGCCAGGGCCAGGGCCGCGGACAAGGCCAAGGCCAGGGCGACGACGATGACGACGGCACCGGCGCCATTCAGCGTTTCTTCGGCCCGTTCGGCTTCGGCCAGCGTGTACGTCCCTCGCCGCAAATCGAACACGGCCTGGGCAGCGGCGTAGTGATCTCGCCTGACGGCTACATCGTCACCAACCATCACGTGATTGATGGCGCGGTGGACATCCGCGTCACCACCACCGACCGCCGCGTGCTCCCCGCCAAGCTGATCGGCTATGACAAGCTGACCGACTTGGCGGTGATCAAGGTTGACGCCGCAAATCTCGCCAGCCTGCCTTGGGGCGATTCCACCACGCTCAAGCCCGGACAGACGGTTCTGGCGTTCGGCAACCCGTTTGGTTTCCGCTTCACCGTAACGCGCGGTATTGTGAGCGCGCTGAACCGCGCCAACCCTTATTCGGACGATCCACGCAAACCCGGCGAGTTCATACAGACCGACGCGGCCATCAATCCCGGCAACTCCGGCGGACCGCTGGTGAACGCGCGCGGTGAAATCGTGGGCATCAACACGTTCCTCATCTCGGCTTCCGGAACTTTTTCGGGCATGGGCTTTGCCATTCCCACGCAGATCGCGCATTCCACCGTGGACACGCTCATCAAGTACGGCAAGGTGGAGCACGCGCGCATCGGCGTGGTGATCAATGACGTGACTCCGGAAAATGCCGGGTTCTTCAAGCTGACCACCGCCAGCGGCGCGCTGGTAAGCCAGGTGGAACCGGACGCGCCCGGAGCCAAAGCCGGCCTGAAAGTGGGCGACGTGATCACCCAGGTGGACGGCAAGAAGGTGGAAACCTCCGGGCAGTTGCAGGCGTTCATCAGCCAGCAGCGTCCCGGCGCCAAGGTCACGCTGGAAATCTCGCGCGATGGCCATGGTATGACCGTTCCGGTCACGCTGGCGGCGCTCGATTCACGCGCGGCCAACAACGACGCCGGCGGCAAGTCCAGCGAAGCCCGCGGCACGGACAAAGCCCGCTGGGGCGTGGGCTTCAGCGACCTCACGCAAGACCTGCGCGAGCAGCTCCAGTTGCCCAAGACGGTGGAAGGCGCGGTGGTGACCCAGGTCCAGCCGGGCAGCCCGGCGGACAACGCCGGCATCAGCCGCGGCGACGTGATCCTGGAAGTCAACCGCAAGCCAGTCAAGGACTCGGCCGACGCCCAGCGTGAACTGCGCTCGGTGGCCAGCGGCAAGGACGCGCTTGTACTCGTTTGGTCGAACGGCGGCTCGAGCTTCCGCGTGCTGCACGCGGCGGAGGCAGGACAGGGGGACGGAGAGTAACGGCTTCGCCAAGGGCGTACTCGGCGACGAGTGCGCCCCTCCCCTCCCTCGGCATCCCAAGATCCAAAGGACTTACGCAACGCATCCCAAGGGTCCCGGACTCGCGCGGTGAACCCCTCGGGTGAGACAGTTTTGGAGTCTGAGGTTTTCCGATCACGGCGATCACGTGCGATGTCGGCGATCGCGGCGATTGGCATCCCCCACCCCTCCCTATTCGTCCCAATGGTCCCAATAAACAAAGGACTTAGCCGGCGTCGATCCCAATCAGATCCCAATCAATTCGGCAGAGCGGTTGCGGCTGTTTTTGCCTTGGCTAGTTGCTAGCTGCCAGTTGCTAATTGCTGTGTTTTCAATGATCTACGCTGTTTCACACCCTGAGGCGCAGCTTATGATAGCGCATTTCTTTAAGCGAATAAAGAACGAATAAGGACAGGTACTTCTAGCCGGATAAAAATCCTGTCGCGACTCAGTACTAAAACCATGTTAAGATCCGGTACGTTACCTTAGTACATGTCTATGACCAAGTCAACCAACGATACCAGCCGCACATATTCGGCCAGCGACATGGCAGGTAGGCGTTGTTTTCCATCGGGTTAGGCTCCGCGATATTTTTCACTTGGTTCCAGTAGGACTGAAGAGTGGGAGGAAGCAGTGAATTCCAGTGATATCTCTACACAAATCTCAATTCTGAATCGTAATCAAGCTAGCGTGCATACACAGACCCATATTGGACGACAGGTATATGGCAAAGTTGCGAAGTTGAGCTTATTTGTGGTTGCGCCCCTAGTTCTTTTCGCGATTTCTGTACCGTGCGCTTTTGCCATTCAAAACTCAAGTGTGGAATCTGAGAACGGTCCTGTTATTTCTTGGATACCTGCTTCGTCATTGCAGACCGTTAGCCCGGGAGAAACTGGCAACCTCGTGGTGCATTTCGTATCCACCAAAAACTTAGGACGAGTTGTTGTTCAGACTTCTCCCGAACTGACTGGCTTGGTTCAACCTCAACCTGCGCGGTTGGAAAATGTCCGTAAAGGCGAAATCGTCGAAATCGTTCTCCATTTAGCACCGGCGGCCAATGCGACACTGGGCAACGATGTCGGAACTCTTAGCTTGATCAAGCAGGACGATGGCGTATCGCACAAAGCTCTATTGCAACCATTCCCATTGTCGGTGAGGATCTGGAAGCGCTTTTCTACGTCCGTTGGACTGTCATTTCAGTATCCGCCAGAGTATGGGGCTGTTCCCGACGTCAAGCAGACTGCGGACGACACGCGAGTTAACCTTTTCGGTCTAGCAGACGAGTTTCCTCTCGAGGGAATTACGATCTCCCGCAGAACCGATCTGCTGGTTAATCTGATCGACAGGCTAAAGCAGCAGCTCACATTACTAGGTCGCTCATCGCAAACAGTCCAAGGAATCGACTGGACGATCCTGACGCTTCGAGATGAGCCGACACGTGTTGAACTCTACGAGGCTGTGACTGAGCGGGGCGGCGTTGTGCTTTCCTTCAGCGCCCGAAACACTGCTCAAAATACGGCTGCCATCCAGTTGCTTATGGGTACGACAAGTTTCTGAATGTTCCTGCAGAGGTATTGACAATGAAAAGGTCCGCCAGCTTCACTCAGCCATCGCTCAGAGGCGTAGCATTCGTGGTTCTTCTAAGTGTGTGCTTCTGCGGGGCGTGTGTCGCGCAAGATGGCTTCCTGACATTCCCATCAACAATTGTGTTGCACCCGGTGCAGGGGTGGTACTACAACGATGGCCTGAAATATCACGGAGGAATTGACATTTTAGAAGAGCCTGGCAGCAATGTTCTCGCTGCTGCAGGAGGGTTGGCTATTTCATCTTGTCAGTTCCCATTGGTTGCAGATCCACAAAATCCAGATCATCTGTCCTTTGGGCAATTCGTGTTAATTGACCATCAAAACGGCTACAGCACCCTGTACGCCCATCTTGCTTCGGTTGCGCTACCAATAGACTCTCAATTGCCGTGCGATGGCCAGTCGCAACACCAAATCCTTTCTAGCAGTTCGTCAATCGTTTATAAAGGCGTAACGTTCAACTGGAAGCCAGTGAATCGCGGCGATGTTATCGGTACGGTGGGGAACACTGGAACATTCGTACCTCATATACACTTTGAAGTTGCAATTGATCCGAACGGTAGTTACCTTACTCACGCAGCTGGAAGCGGCCTCACAAACCGGATTGATCCATTTGGAATTTTCAACAGTGCAGAGTTTTACCCTCCTCCCGAGGTAAGCTGCAACAACGTACCGACGCAGGCAAAGTACCTTTGGACATCTTGCCCGCCCGCAGCTCCAATAATCGGGAGTCCAATACTTGGAACCGATTTACCAACTACACTCGCGAATGGCGCTGAGATTTCGGTCGCTCCATTCGATTTTCTCGCTCAAAGATTCACCGTTACCACGCCGATCCAAGTAAAGGCAATCAGCCTCCAAATGTCAGGATTTGGGACGGACAAGTTCACTGTTTGGCTTACTAATTCCGTTGGTTCGGCGGCCAACGCATTTAACGTGCTATTCCAAGCGGACCTTACCTTTCCCTCAACCGGAGGCGGGATAAATGGCAAAACGGTGACGGCTGCAACAAACCTGACTCTTCCTCCAGGTGTATATTTCATTGTGCTCAGTTCGAACCAGACTCAGGTCACTCAGGGCTGGCTGTCGGCCAATTCGGTTCTGCCAACTACCGTGGGCGAGGTTGCCCAGGACGGCGTGCTAGTAACAGCATTGCAGGGAGGATCCACTAATGTGGGATTTCCTCCCTCATCAACGTTTGTCCAATTCCCAGTCATTCCCTTCATGGCCTTTCAAATCATAGGCGAACAAATTCCCATACCTTTGGCGTCTGCAACGACTGCACCTCCGTCGAGCGTAGCCTTGAATGAGATCTTTCACGATTCTGACAACGATTCGAATCCGTCAAAGTTCCGCTCACTTCCGTACTGATGATTGTTGCAAGCTCGGGGCGGTTGGCCCAGGCTTCTTGCTCCTAGTCTTCCTTCGCAACATTCCCGGGTGGCCGATCCTTCGCGGGTTTGGTTTTTGCGAAGCGGGGTTGAATGATGCCTCCCTTTGTCTTGATTCACGCGCTCCGCTTCGCTGCGCGCGGGCCTTCGGCAAAAGGGAAGAATTGGTTTTTGCAATCGCCTGGCCGCATGAGAATCCTCTGGCGCCAACTGCTAATGGCTAATCGCTAACGGCTACTTGTCCAACGTCGCCATGGCCATCTCTGGATAGCGCTGTCCTGCGGCCACGCCTTTGGGAGCGGCGGCATTGATGCGGGCCAGGTCGTCGGGCGTCAGGTGGATGTTGATGGCTTCAAGGTTCTGCTCCAGGTATTTGCGGCGCTTGGTTCCGGGGATGGGGACCACGTCGTCACCCTGGGCGAGCACCCAGGCCAGAGCCAGTTGCGCGGCGCTGGCTTTCTTCTCCTTGGCGATTTCCTCGATCTTTGCCACCAGGTCAAGGTTCTTCTGGAAGTTTTCTCCCTGGAAGCGAGGAGCGTGGCGGCGGAAGTCGTCGGTGGCCAGGTCGTCAACGCGCTTGAATTGTCCGGTGAGGAAGCCGCGCCCCAGCGGGCTGTAAGGAACAAAGCCGATGCCGAGTTCGCGCACGGTGGGCAGGATTTCGTCCTCAGGATGGCGCTCCCACAGCGAGTACTCGGTCTGCAGCGCGGAGATGGGATGCACCTTGTGCGCGCGGCGAATGGTTTTGGGCGACGCCTCAGAGAGCCCCAGGTAACGCACCTTGCCTTCACGCACCAGGTCAGCCATGGCGCCCACCGTATCTTCGATGGGAACCTTGAAGTCCACGCGATGCTGGTAGTAAAGGTCAATCACGTCGGTGCCCAGGCGCTTCAGGCTGGCCTCGCACGCCGCCTTCACGTATTCCGGACGGCCGTTTACGCCCAGGAACTCGCCGTTGGGTCCGCGCATGTTGCCGAACTTGGTGGCCAGAATGAATTCCTTGCGACGGCCTTTGAGCGCGCGTCCGATCAGCTCTTCATTCTTGCCCGAGCCGTACATGTCCGCCGTGTCAAGAAACGTGCAGCCGAGTTCGATGGCGCGATGCAGGGTGGCGATGGATTCCTGTTCGTCGCGTCCGCTATAGAACTCTGACATGCCCATGCAGCCGAGTCCGATTGCGGAAACTATGAGTCCTTGTGTGCCGAGTTTTCTTTGAGGAAGCGCGTTTGGAGGAGGCATGTTATCAGGCATGACGGATTTGATGTTACTACGCGCGGTGGCGACGCATGACGATTTGGTAAATGTGTAATTTGCTAATTTGGTAAACGTTAATTCGGCTTCGCCGCTGTCAACGATTGCAGCCACGTGATCACCGCCGTCTGCAAGGCAATTCGATGGTCAGAGAATCCGTGGTCCGTGGCCATGTGTTCTTCGGTGACCTGCATGTTGCCGGTTTTGCGCAGCGCCGCAGCCATCGCCTGGTTCTGCTCGATATTGCGATCGTCGGCTTCAAGGATCAGCACGGGACGGTCTTTCAGCGCGGGCGCGTCGTCCAGGTAATTCAGCTTGGCCGCGTTCTGCAGGATCTCGGCAATCAGGCTTTCCGGCGTGGTGCCGGCCAGCCGCGGCGAGTCATCCTTGAAAGCGTCAGGGCGGTTCTTAGGATCAGGCAGCTTGGTGGCGCCGATGTTCCACGCCGCGATCATCACCACGCCCATGATCTGCGGATCGCGAGCGGCGGCGCGGCTCACCATGAAGCCGCCCATGCTGTGCCCGATGAGCACGATTCGCTTGGGCGCGACGCGATACTTGGCGGCGTTGGCCGGATCGCGAAGAAACTGAATGGCCGCTTGCACGTCTTCAATGGAGTTGGCGAAGGAGAACGTTCCCTGGCTGCCCCATGATCCGCGATAGTGTGGCACCAGCACGTTCCATCCGGCGCGGCGGATGGAGTAAGCCAGGTCCATGTTCTTTTCGTTGCCGGGGAAGCCGTGCATCATCACCACCGTGGGATGCGGTCCCGCACCCGACGCGATATACATCACCGCGTGCATCATTACGCCGTGGCTGGGGATGTCCGGCGCTTCCATGGTGGGCGGATTGGCTTTGTCCGGCGCCGGGTCAGAGATCACCGCTGCGGGCGGCTGTTGCGCGTGAGCGTAAGGCGACGCCACCAGAAACATGCAGCACAAACAGATGAAACATGAAAGGCTTTTTGCGGACATGATGCGCATGGTGAACTTACCCTATCGCTTTGAGATGCTCGTCAATCTCCACCTGGTGTCCAGCGACGAGACGGTTGTTCTGGTTGGCCAGTCCGACGACGGCCAGCATCTCGTTGAACATGGCCTCGGTCATGCCTTTCTTGCGGGCGGCGGCGGTGTGCGCGGCGATGCAGTAGTCGCACTGGTTGCTGACGCTCACCGCCACGTAGATCATCTCCTTCACCAGCGCGTCCAGCGTACCGGCGGACATGATCTCCTTGGTGTCTTCCCAGGTCCGCTTCAGGCGCACCGGATCATGCGCCAGCGCCTTCCAGAAATTGGTGACTTTATCAATCTTGCGCGTGGCCATAATGTCGTCATACACGGCGCGGACTTGCGGACTGGCGTTTTCGTATTCGATGAAACCAAATGTTGACATGAATGAATGCTCCTTATCATCGAGTGGCTGCAAATGGCGAAGACCTCATTTGGAGCGAGGAATTGCCAGAATTGCCAAGATTGCCAAAATTGACGATTGAAAACAGCAGCGCTGCCCCGCAGTTTTCCAGGTGCGGAAGTTGTCTGACGTTCTGGCAGTGCCGGCCATGTCGGCAATCGCCAATAACCCATCGCAATCATCACTTTTGGCAATCCTGGCAATTCTGGCAATCCCAATCACGGTACCAGCAAGATCTTGCCCGTCGTCTTGCGCCCCTCAAGATCGCGATGCGCCTGCGCCGCGTCCTCAAGCTTGTACGTGCGCTGGATGTGCAGCTTGACCTTGCCTTCGGCGATCCAGCCCAGCACGGCGCCGGCGCGCTGCTCCAGTTCTTCTCGGGTGGCGATGTAATGCGCCAGGCTGGGCCGCGCCAGCACCAGCGACCCTTTCTGCATCAGCTTGATGGGGTCAACCGGCGGTACCGGACCGCTGGCTCCGCCGAACAGCACCATGTATCCGCGCGGACGCAGCACGTTCAACCCGCCGTCAAACGTGGTCTTGCCCACGCCGTCATACACCACGTGGACGCCCTTGCCGCCGGTCAGACGTTTGGTCTCGGCTTCAAAGTCCTGGTCCACATAGTTGATGACCTCGTCGGCGCCCGCGGCTTTGGCCAGCTTGACCTTCTCCGCCGAGCCCGCGGTGCCAATCACGTGCGCGCCAATGTTCTTGGCCATCTGCACCATGAGTTGGCCCAGGCCTCCGGCGGCAGCGTGGATCAGCGCCGTCTCGCCCTTCTTGAGCGGGTACGTGCTGTAGAGAAGATACTCGGCGGTCATGCCTTGAAGCATGGCGGCGGCAGCTTGCTGGTCGGTGATTTTGTCAGGCACGCGGATGAGCCGGTCCGCGGGGACGGCGGCGTATTCGGCGTACGCTCCCATGGCGCCGGTGTAGGCGACGCGGTCGCCCACTTTCAGCGACTTCACGTCACTGCCGATTTCGGTCACCGTGCCGGCGGCTTCCTGGCCGTCAACAAAAGGCAGCGGAGAAGGGTAGCGGCCTTCGCGAAAATAGACGTCAATAAAGTTCACGCCCGCCGCCGCGATCTTCACGATGGCTTCATTCGGCTTGGGCTTGGGAACGGGCAGATCAACCAGCGTGAGTACTTCCGGACCACCGTGCTTTTGTACCTGGATCGCTCTCATTGTTTTTGTCGCTCCGCTCCAACCCGCCGTCGGGTTGCGTTTATGGCTGAGATTTGTCAGCGCTTGATGCAGCGGGCCCGGCGCGCAAGCCGGCTTCGCCCTGAATCTTTTCTCCTGTCGCTGCGCTCACCTTCTTCACGTTCGCGGCCAGTTTCTTGTTCAATCGGCGTTCATCAGCGCCAATCTGCGGCAAAGATCAGAACGTGAAACTTTCTTCTTCCGCCACCATCACTACCGGCGGGCCGCCAGAAGAAATCTTTGCGGCATGGCCAATCGTCTCTTTGCCTCCCGCGGACGCGGCGCACGCCTGCAGGGCTTCCATGGAAGGGAAATGGACCTCGGCGATTCGATAGAAGGGCGCGGGCCCCGCGGGCGAGCCGATCACCTTGGTGGCCACGAACTTGGTCTTGCCCGCCAGTTTGGCCACGGCCATGGGCACGTGCTCGGTTTGATACAGCTTTTCAAAAGCGGCAACATCCTTGGGTTGGGGATACATCACGATCAACTTGACGCCAGCCATGAGAGCTCCTTGTTTAGTTTGTCCTGCGCAGGAAATTCTAATTGCATGGCGGGAGTTTTGTCTTGGGGCGACTGACCGGCTGCCGTGGCATTTGGGTTCTTTTTTCGCCGTTGAAATTCGGCTACACTGCTGTTGAACGCTGTATCCAACATGCCGCAAATTCCTGATCTGATTCACTGGGCCATTCCCGGCTTCATCATCCTTTTGGTGGCGGAAGCCGTGGTGGACGCCCGCATGCGCCGCGACCTCTACCAGATCAAGGACGCCGCCGCCAGCCTGACCATGGGACTGGGCAACGTGATCATCGGCCTGTTTGCCAAGGGCATGGTGCTGGCCGTCTTCACCGCCGTCCACAAGTTTGCGATTTTCAAGATCGGCTACCAATGGTGGGCCTGGGTGCTACTCTTCTTTGCCGAAGATTTCAGCTACTACTGGTTCCACCGCGTCAGCCACGAGTGCCGATTCTTCTGGGCGTCGCACGTGGTGCACCACTCGTCACAGCGATACAACCTGGGCACGGCGCTGCGCCAGACATGGACCGGCACTCTCATGTCCTGGGTTTTCTGGCTGTGGCTGCCGCTGGTCGGCTTCCCGCCTCTGATGATCTTGACCATGCAGGCCGTGAGCCTGCTTTACCAGTTCTGGATCCACACGGAACTGGTCCGCCACATGGGGCCGCTGGAAGCGGTGATGAACACGCCGTCGCACCACCGCGTGCATCACGGAGCGAACGACCAGTATCTTGACCGCAACCACGCCGGCATCCTCATCATCTGGGACCGCATGTTCGGTACGTTTGTGCCGGAAGGCGAACAGCCGATTTATGGGTTGACCAAGAACATCAATACCTACAATCCCTTCCGCATCGCTTTCCAGGAGTGGGCAGACATGTGGCGTGACGTGCTGCACGCGCCCACGTGGCGGCTGAAAATGCGTTATGTATTGGGAAAGCCGGGATGGAAGGCGGAACAGGATCCTGTGTCGAACGCCGAACTCGCTTCATAGAAAGCTGTGTACCATGACCAAGGCCTTATCTCTGGCCCTTCTACTGTGCGTAATCGTTTCCTCCGCCAGCGCTGTGTGCATGAGTCCTCAACCCCGCCTGGTTTGCGCGGAGTATTTCAAGGAACAAGTCGTGGTTGTCGCTCGACTGGTCCGTACGCGCTATGTTGATCCCAAGAAAGATGACGAGATGGACTACCACCTCTACACCATGCAGACCGAACGCGTCCTGCGCGGGAAAATCAATCCGAGGTTTCGCATTTACGAAGAGAACAGCAGCGGGCGCGCCGCCTTCCAATGGAAAGAAGGCGAGACATACCTCTTGTTTCTGTCTTATATCAAGCGGGAGGGTTGGGAACTCGATGGCTGCGGAAACTCCGGTCCCATGAGCCAATCTGCAGAAGTTCTGAAGCAAATCGACAAGATCAATGCTACCGGGAATGGCTATGGCGGCATCATTGCAGGCGTGGTCTGGTTCGACGCAGGAATCACGGTGATCGCCCAGGGCACGGCGGGAAAGTTCACCACAAAATCAGACGAGAAAGGCGCGTTCAGTATTCACGTTCCCGCAGGAGTCTATTCGGTCAGGGCAGTGGAGCGCGGAGCTCGCTTTGTCGCCGACGACTTGAGCTACGAATTTCCCAGTCGCGTTCGTGTTGTGAACGGGAGCTGCGTCCAGATCCGTTTCAATCGCATGGACGCTGAAGAGCCGAAGCATCCCTCTGAGCGATTGCCCGGCAGATGACGGGCGCTTCCGCGGTGAAATCAATCTTTGCTCTTCTTCTTCGGCTTGATCATTTCCCACATTTCCGGCGTCATGAGATCAGCGAGGTGGCTGAACTCCGCTGCGCCCTGGAGTTGTTCGCCGCCGTCCATCACCACCTGATGGCCGTTGATGTAGCCCGAATGGTCGCTCACCATGAACGCCGCCAGGTCAGCCAGTTCGTCATGCGTGCCAAAGCGTCCCAGCGGGTTGCGTTTCTTGGCCAGGTCTTCGAGTGACTTGATGGGCATCAGGCGGGAGAACGCGCCTTCCGTGGGCACCGGCCCGGGCGCGATGGCGTTGAAACGTATGCCGCGCTTGCCCCACTCCACCGCCAGGCTGCGCGTCATGTTCAGCACGCCGGCCTTGGCGATCGCCGAAGGCACAACGTACGGCGACCCGCCTTCCGCATAAGTCGTGGTGATGTTGAGCACGCTGGCGTGGTGTCCGGCTTTGAGCCAGCGCTTGCCGCAAGCCATGGTGCAATGGAGCGTCCCCATGAGGACGATCCCGATCACCGCCTCAAACGCTCCCAGGGAGAGATCTTCCGTGCGCGAAATAAAGTTGCCGGCGGCGTTGTTGACCAGCACGTCCAGCGGGCCATCTTGAAAGGACTGTTCGATCATGGCTTCCACGCGCGCGTTGTCGCGGACGTCGCAGGCGAACGTCTCGACTTTGCCGCCCGTCGCCGACGCCAGCTCCTTCGCGGTTTCCTTCAGCACGTCTTCGCGGCGCCCGCAGATGTACAGGCGCGCTCCCAGTTCCAGAAAGCGTTTGCCCATGCTCTTGCCCAGACCGGTAGCGCCCCCGGTCACCAGGATCTTCTTGCCTGCCAGCAAATTGGTTTGGAACACGTGAGGTCTCCTCGGAAAGAGGAAATTGTAAATGAAAGGAGCGCGGCAGCGACCCGACATGAGTTTTGGGGCTGCAGCCGCTCCGTTGCAGTAAAACAGGATTTACGTTGCAGTGCGCTCTAAAATACAGGATTTAAAGTGCAGTGCCAGCTTCGCCCCTGGTTCGCCCATATGTACCCTCCTCGGCGGCCAGCGCCCTGCCAGCGCAGTGGTCGGCGGCATCCTTTATATGTTCCACGACAAAGGCCTTGATCTCCTCCGGTGTGTGCCAGTGAATCCGGTCTATTTCGGCGACGTGTAGGTCCGCGGGGTCTTTCCCGCCGCAGCACTGGTAGCGCACGCGGATGATCTCATCAGCAGCGTGCTCAACAGCCACCAGCCTGCAGACGTGCGTGCCGCTGGCAGAATCCATTATGACAATTCCCAGACCAAGCTGTGACCGTAACTGGGCCTCCGCTGCGACCTTCGCCTCGTGCTTTGATTCCACATTGGCCGCGTGGACGGCACGCAGCCGCGCAACCTCCGCCCGATCAAGCAGCCACGGGAAACCGATGGAGAGCGTCGAATCTGTGCGCGGATCGTCACAGCAGCGATAGGTATAGACAAACCGCGCTGGCTTCGCGCCAGGCCGAGATGCAGTGGCGGAGTGCCGCTGGAATAGGACCATCTTTGCCGAATGCACCGCAGCCTCCTTACTTGTTCAGAATATTGTGCGCCCACACGCCATTCGTCATATAGACATGGTGCTCTTTGAGCTTCACTTTGAATACGCGCGCGCGCGCTTCGCGCGGCGTTCTTGCCGTCAGCGATGCAACGCCGCCACACACCCAAACGCGTACGCCGCGCACATCGTGGTGATGCTGCTGCTCGTAGCCCACCAGGTGGAGTCCGCTCGGCATGTAGATATCACCCACCGCTTCCCAAAGTCCCCAAACTTTTATCGTGTGCCGCCCCGCGCACGGCAGCTTGTTTCCATAACGCGCGAGTGCCTCGCACGGCTCGAATTCCAAGTCGAAGAGCGGCTCGTCTTCGATGATCTCGATGCTCTCAACTTTAGACGATCCCCACGGAGTTCGCCAACGGATGTTGCTCTCGGTGAGCCATACGTCATAGCAATCTTCAATCGCCAGGTCCTGGCCGTCGGCGAGCCTAATCATGACTCCATCAGGAACGCAGTTGCCGCTCCCGCCGCCGCTTCCTGAACCGCCGCCGCCAGCCAGCGGAGTGATTTTTCCGCAATAGAGGCGCGCCCAGAAGGCCGTCATGTCCTGCACGTTGGTAGAGAGGTGAACGCTTCCGCCGGCGCCGCCGAGCATGGCCGGATCGTCAATGTATCCGTACTGGACCACACTGAAGCCGCTGGCCGTGGCCGATCCCGAATTCTCGCTGATGTCGCCATCCCCCAGGCGCCAGGTGCTGGCGGCGAAGTTGATAGTGAGCGTGGTGCCGGACTGCGACATGATGGGCGACGTGGTCGGCGTTGCCCCGGTGATTTTGCCGGTGAGGATGGGTGAGACTCCGGTGCGTGCCGGCGGGACAATGAGCGGCAGCGTGGCGAACGTGTTATCGCTGAAGGCCGCGGCATTGTAGGCCAGCAGCTCCAGTTCAATGACCGCAGCGTCACTGGGAACGCCGCTGCTGCCTTGATTGCCGCCGCTGTTTGCATCCGGCGGAGGAATGATGTATGTCGCTTTCAATAGCTCGTAGTCGCCCTGGTGCTCTTCAGAGATCGTCGCGTCCACGGTGATGATGTCACCGGGAATCTGCGCCGCAAGCGCGCGCGTGCCCGCATCCACCGCGTCCAGGAACGCGGTGATCTTGCATTTCCACGGCGCTATATAAGGAGTGGTGTCCTGGCCCAGCGCGCGGTTCTTTAGGACTTTCAGAATACGCAGCACGCGTTCGGTGAGGTTTGCGCACAGGTCAATGGTCACGGGCACCACGCGGAACTGCGGCGCCAGGCTTAAGCCGCGCTGGCCGATGGCCTGCTGATGGGCTTCATGGTCAACCTGTTCGGCGCGCTGCGCGAAGCGGCTTTCCGCCGTGCCGATGTAGCCGTTGCCGCTGGTCACGCCGGTCGAACTGGCATAGACCTGGACGTCGTCAAACCACCCGCTCACGGCGCTGCCGTTGTTGGTTGAAAGCTGGCACCTCACCCGGACCACGCCGTTCGCCGCGCAGGTAAAGTAGCACTGCAACAGAGTAAACGGCCGGGCCGTGTTGTCGGCGGGCAGGCCGACAATCGGCAGCGTTGGGTTGCCCGCATCATAGGCCCCAAACTTGGTCAAGATCGTAAAGCTGGTGATGCCACTCACTATGGCGATGTTTAGAAACGCGCCCTGGACCGCATTCACCGCAAAGGCGTCGGTCTTGATCCAGCACGAAAGGACATAGATTTGTCCCGCCACCAGGTTCACGTTTTGCCCGTTGAATGATGTGACCGCAGCCGGGTTGGTGATCTTCATCGACTTTGAACCCTGTTCAACAAAGTCGTTCGCTGTGATCAGTCCGTTCCCGGCGTCCAACGTCCAGCTTGTCTCCTGATTCCCAACAGTGCCGGCTTCGCCATCGCCGTTCGTCAGTAGGTTTGTGCCAAACGGTGGCAGCTGCGCGTAAGTCAGGTGCGTGGTATCTGGCACACTGGCCACGGGGAAGACGCCGTCAAAGCCGGTGTCGTGCGTGCTGCCGTCCAGCGGCGCGCAGACCTGCACGTTGTCATTCACGATCAGGCCATGTGGCTGCGTAGTCTTGACCGTCACCACTCCGACTCCGGAGCGCGAGAGTCCGCTGTTGCCGGGCGTGTCAATGGTGGCGATGCTGGAGGCGTTCAGATCGCGATAGTTGGCGATCACCCGGTTCTTGGCGCCGTGGATGTCAACTTTGTCGAAGCTGGCGGTGCCTGCGACGACGTGGTCTGACGTCAGAAGGAATGTAGAGGACCGGGCTTTGTCCGCGCGGATATATATCTTCCCGCGCTTCTCCGTCACGTAGAGCTGCGACACCAGACAGAGTTGAGTGAGTGCGTCTTGCAGGCTCACTTGCTGGGCGAAGGCCACGCTCGATTCAAACCGCTTGTTGCCGTTGGAGAGAACGCCATCGCACACGGAAGCGGCGTCCACCAGCGAAGGGAAATCAATGCGCGCCTTCTGCGCCGCGCTGAGATCGCCAGCGGCCGCTGAGCTGGGCAGCCAATCGGCGTTGAGCATGGACCGGAGGATCGCATCCAGGCACTGCCACGCGCCGTTGGTTGAAAACTGGTAGCCGGTCTGGTTTCCGCTGCTGTCAAAGATGCGGACCTTCACTCCGCGATAGTGGCCCAGCACGTCCACCGTGGGCGACGGCGCGCCTGGATCAGGAGGAATGTTCAGCATCAAATACGCGATGCGCGAATACGCCAGCGGCTGGTAATTCGATCCCAGCAGAGACCAGAAGTTATCCACCTTCTGGTCGCCGCCGTTCGATTCAATCGCCAGGCCGTGGCCCAGAATGCCTTCCTGCCCCGGATGGAAGTGCACCAGGTTGGTGTCCAGATGATTGGCCAGCTTGCTGTTGATGAACAGGCGGTCAATGCCGTCCCACTCGCCATCGCCCAACAGCCGGATGATGACGTGGTTCTTGTTGGTGAGCTGGAAGTTGAGTATCTCGTTTCCGCGCACGTCGTGATACCCATAAGCCAGCGGGTAGCTGATGCCCAGCTGGGCGTTGGCGAATTGCGAAAGTGAGACCTGTTGAATGGGCATGAGGTTTATCCGCGCAGCGGGTTGTGCTCGCGCCCGCCGGCGACGGGATCGGGCTGCTGAATCGGGCCGCCGCCTCCGCCCTGGCCAACGGGCGGAACGGTCAGATTGTTGGCCGTGGTAGTCAGCACGGCGCGGAAGCGCTCCTGCGCGGCGTGGTTCGCGTCCTGGCAGGTGGCGAACAGCTTGTTGCAGACAGACGCCGATCCGGTCGATCCGCACAGCCCGCTCTTATAGCGAAGGATGCAGAGCGTGGAAACGATGTCCGCTGCCAGGTCATACTGCGCCGGATCGAAGAGCTGCAGCAGCCGGTTGCTGGCTTCGTCTTCCTTGGGGTTGGCCTCGCTCATGGAGCAGTGGAACTCATCCAGGACGGCGTCCAACAGCGGCAGCCACAGCCGCACAATGCATAGCGCGCCTTCGAACTCATGCGACTGCAGCGCCAGCGCCACGTCGCGATTGATGGTGTTGCCGGAAATGTTCTGCAGCACCAGGTCGCCGGCGTTGGTGGAAAAGTCCTTGGCGCAGGTGAACTTGAAACCGCCTTTGATCCATCCGTTGTAGAACTGGTTGGCGCCAGTGAGCGATGACAAGTAGGTGCCTTCCATGTCTGACCAGAAGAACTGCGTCCCGTCGAGCGTCTGGATGTCGGCTAGGATGACAGGCACAAAGTTGCCGCCGCCTTGCTTGGCGAGCCATGCTTCCGTTCCGGCAGGGAGGGTGACGGGCATTACCTCATCACCTCAATCGCGTCCGCCGTGACGATGAACGCGGAGCTGCTGGCGTTCTTGGTGTTCGTCGGCGCCAGCTTCACGCGGTGATCGCCGAGCACTACACTCTGAACGGTCATCAGCGCCGCCGACGCCTGCTTGGCCGCGTTGTAGAGGTCAATCGTTCCCTGGCTCACGCCATCGAGAAACACCTGCATGATCCCCTGGTCCGGGCCTTTGGGCGCCCACACGCGCAAGCCGTAACCAAAGTACTTCCACTCGGCCGCGTCGGTGGTCACCGTGCCGCCGTTGTTGTAGGCGAAGTTGCCGTGATAGTTGGCGTCGGCATTGGGAGCGGCGAGCAGCGCCGTCGCCGCCGTGGTCTGCGCATACGCCGTGGCGGCCGCTCCGGCTTCAAGTTGCGCGCCCCATGGAATGATGGACGACGCGGAATTCGTAATCTGGATGGTCACGCGGATCGCCGTCACACCGGTCCACGTCGCCGAATGCGTGAAGCTGAACGTCTGATAGCTCGACGTGGCCGTCAGCGCGCCGGACGTTTCCGCGTCCAGGCCGACGCCGCGGTCAATGGTGATGGTGAACGCCGTGTTCACGCCGGCTTTAACCCGCACGCTGAACGTGGCCTGGTAGCCGTTGCGCGCGTTGCGCTGGCTGGTCTGGGTCACGCCCTTGGCCGCGGTCGCGCCGGTGGCCACGGTGTCCGCGGTGTTGCCGCCCAGAGGATCGGTGGCGTTGTTCGCCGTAACCGTCACGTTGGTGCCTGGCACCCATGCCGCGTTGTCAAACTGCTCGGACCACAGAATGTAATTCTGGTCGCTGCGGTCCCACGTTCCTGTGAGCTTCACCAGGTCCTGTCCAAAGCCGTCGCGCTCTTCCATGAAGATGCTGTCCACGCCCCAATTGCTCGGATAGGCGAACTGCGCCATGCCGGGGACCACCACAAAGTTGGCAGCGATGTTGACGCGCTGATTGCCGGCGACTTCGTAGCTGGGCATGTCGGAGAATTGGCCGCTGTAGTAGCGGTTGTCGTCAATGTCGAAGTAAGAGAAGAAGTCGTTTTCGTACTGCCGCGCCCACTGCCGCAGCGTGTCATAGGTGGAGAACAGCCGGTTGTTCCATTGCAGTTGAATCACCTGGCCGCGCGAGGATAGTCTCCGCGCGAACGGACGGCCGCTGCGCGACTGCCAGCGCGCGAAGACTGATGCGTCCTGCACTTTGATCCCATAGTCAGGGTTGGTGACGCTGGTCGCCGCCGGGTTTAAGATGTTTTGCTCCGACATCAGTTGCCCTCTTTCCCGTGGCGGCGCAGCGCGTCCGAGATCATCTGCGCGCCTCCTGCTCTAGCCCAACCTTCAAAGCTCTTGGCGTCCGTCGCGTTGATATGCCAGTGGTGATGCACGCCGCCATCGCCGCTGCCGCCGGCGTTCATCGCCTCCAACGCGCCGCGGTTCCTGCGCGTGGCCGCGGGGTTCACCACAAACTCTTCCGGATGCAACACCGCGGCAAAACCGCCGCGGCCATAGCCGGTGAAGCCGCCGCTCGCGAATTCCGGAGCGCCAAAGGTGAGCGAGCTGCGATGATCGCGGTCCGCCTGGAAGCCTTTGATGTCCTTTTCGGCGGCGTCAATGGCCGGCCCGATCTTATTGTTCAGCACCGAGCTGCCTTCGCCCTTCAAGGCCTTCAACTGCTGCTCGGACTGCGTGCGCAGCGCTTCCAGTTGCGTTATGGCACTGGCCGAATCAACGCCAAAATTCTTGTAGTCGTTCTCAATCGCGGTGATCTGCGGCAGCATGGAATCGGCGAACGCGTTGGCTTGCTTGCGGCGTTTGCCCGCGCCAAAGATGCCGCCGAGGAGCCCGGCAACCGCGCCAATGATTCCGCCGACGACAGCGCCGATGGGTCCGCCTGCCAGTCCAATAAGCGCGCCTGCGCCAAAGCCAACGCCGCCACCGGCCAGCGCTCCGCCCAGCGGCCCGAACTTTGATCCAACGCCAAAGCCCAGCAATGCCGGGCCCAGCGCGGCGAACAGCGTGCCGCCGATCCCGCCCATCAGTCCAAGATGGCCCAGCAGCGCCGCAGCCGGCCCTGTGGGATTCATAGCGGCCATGATGGCCAGCGAGCTGATGATGCCGCCGGCTTGGCCTACGCCGCCTCCCATCTTGCCGCCAAACATTGAAAGGCCCATCGCGCCCAAGCCTAGCGCGGAATTTGCAGTGAGCAGCGGCGTGCCCGACGAACCCGCTTTGCTGAAAGAGAATCCGGAAGAGGATCCAGTGCCGGTGATGCTGCCCAGGCTTGCCGTGGTCAAAGCGGATGAAGCGGAGAAACCGCCGCCGGGAATGCCGGCCGCCGGCGCCATCGCTCCCAGGCCGCCGAACAATCCGCCGCCAGCATCGTTGGCTCCAGCTACATTCGCCGACCCGAGAGAGGAGCCGCCGCCAAACAATCCGATGAGCGAACCGATCCCGC